>CAMUFJ010000016.1 GCA_947088135.1 uncultured Clostridia bacterium | reverse complement strand
GCGGAAACCAAGAACAGAAAGAGAAAGAGAAATTTACGTCAGACGACGCTCGTTTCCTCTGCGCAGGAGAACAACGTCAAGAAGATGATTCCCTACAAGGATTAACGGAGGTAACGGAAAATGCGAATTAAAAGAGGCGTTAACGCAGTTAAAAAGCGCAGAAAGATCATGAAGCTTGCCAAAGGCTACTTTGGCTGCAAGAGCAAGAACTACCGTATTGCCCGCGAAGCGGTGATGAAGTCGCTCCAATATGCGTACGTGGGCAGAAAGCTCAGAAAGCGCGATATGCGCAGTTTGTGGATCGCCCGTATCAACGCGGGCGCAAGGCAGAACGGTTTGTCTTACTCCAAGTTTATGCACGGCTTGAAAGTTGCCGGGATCGACTTGAACCGTAAGGTTCTCGCAGATCTTGCCGTAACCGACGCGAAGGGCTTTGCCGATTTGTGCGGGAAAGCGAAAGCCGCGTTATAAATTCACGAAAGCCTTTGTTTCAAAGGCTTTTTTCACATAAGGACTTCCGCAAAAGGAGTTTTGCGGTTTCAAACATGATCATTGTATCCAAAAACAACCCGCAGGTAAAAGAGCTTGCTTCCCTCAAAGAGAAAAAGGGCAGGAGGGAACGCGGGACTTTTCTTGTGGAAGGCGAAAAAATGGTGCGCGAGTGCGTGCAGAGCGGCATGAAAGTGCTTCGGCTTGCCGTGCGGGAAGGTTACGGCGGAGATACCTATTCTCTGCCTTTCCTTACGCTCGGTGACGACGCGTTTCGCGCCGTATGCGACGAAAAAACGCCCCGGCAAATTGCGGCGGAGGTGGAAATTCCGACTCCCCGATTGCGTCCGCCCACGTCGCCCTGTCTGTTGCTCGACGGCGTTTCCGACCCCGCGAACGTGGGGGCGATCGTCCGAACGGCGGTTGCGAGCGGGTTCGGGGAGATTTACCTCGCCTCCTGCGCCGACCCGTTTGCGCCAAAGAGCGTGCGGGCGAGCATGAGCGGTGTCTTTTTCGCCACCCTTTATCGCGGCGAGCGGGCGGAAATTCTCTCCGCTTTGGAGGGCGTCGAGCTGATCGCCGCCGATATGAACGGCCAAAACGTATTTTGCTTCGAGCCCCCCGCGCGTTATGCGCTCTGCATCGGAAACGAGGGGAACGGGCTTTCGGAAGAGGTTGCGCGCTTGGCGAAACGTAAGGTGCGGATTCCTATGGACGTGCGCACGGAGAGCTTGAACGCGTCGGTTGCGGCAGGTATTTTCATGTATTTATTCAAAAAGAAAACGTTTGAAAGACTGTAAGGAGGAGTTATGTCAGGACACAGCAAATGGCACAATATACAGGCAAAGAAAGGCAAGGCGGACGCGGCGCGCGGTAAGATTTTCACCAAGCTCGGCAGAGAGCTCGCCGTGGCGGCGAAGGGGAATCCCAATCCCTCCACCAACTCCAAGCTTGCCGACGTCATCGCCAAAGCGAAGGCGGCGAATATGCCCAACGACAACATCGAGCGTTCGATCAAGAAAGCGGCGGGCGAAGTGGGCGACAAGGAATATAAAGAGCTCACCTACGAGGGCTACGGCGTTGCGGGAGCGGCGGTGATCATCACCACCCTTACCGACAACAACAACCGCACCGCGGGCGACGTGCGCGCCATTATGAGCAAGCACGGCGGGTCGCTCGGCATGACGGGTTGCGTTTCTTATATGTTCGACCACAAGGGTGTGATCGTTGTGGAGCGCACTCCCGGTCTTACCGAGGACGAAGTGACGGAGTATGCCATCGAAGCGGGTGCGGACGACGTTATTGCGTCGGACGACGCGTTTGAAGTTTATACCTCCGTTCCCGCCTTTTCCGAAGCGAGAAAGATGCTCGAAGAAAAAGGGCTCAGCTTCCTGCAAGCCGAACTTACCATGCTTCCGCAAAGTAAAATCGCCTTACCGGCGGACAAGCTGGAAACCTTTATGAAGATGCTCGATAAGCTCGAAGAGAACGACGACGTGCAGAACGTTTACCACAACGTAGAACTGCCCGAAGAGGACGAAGAAGACTGATTGAATGAAAAAGGTGCGCATTGCGCACCTTTTTTGCGGGGGCTCTCCTAATAAGGGGAGCTTTTTGCATAAATCGCTCCGAATATCAGGTAAATTCGGTCATGAATTTTCGATAGCGTACGGGAAGATAGGAGCGTTGCTGTTTCAAGCGTTCCCGCGACGGAATATTCACGGCGGAGAAATAGCTTTTCCAAAGGCTTTGCCAACCGTCCTCGTCGGCGGACAAAACGACTTCGGCGCGCTCCAACGGAGCATAAAACACGTTTTCGCCGTCGTAGACGGCGGCTTTTTTGCGCTTTACGTCGTGAATGACGAAGGGGAAGCCCGGCAAACGCGCTTTAAAATGCGGGAGCACGAGGTCGCAGACGTCGTTATCGGGTGCGATGGGCGCGTAAAGCGCGCCGCTTGCGCTTTCCGTAAAACGAATAAATCCGTGCATTCTATCGAGCTCGTGAGAAATTTTCCGCATGAGCTCTTCGGCGGCGAGCACCGCGCTCTCCGCGAGCATCCCCCGTACGGGGCGTTTTTTTTGCGCCAAAAGCTGAAAATAGGCGAATGCCACCGCATCTTTGCTCTCGCTCCCGCTCCTTAGAAGTCTGTCTAAATCGTGCGCGAAATGTTTATCGAAGGAAGAGAGGCGTTCGCGGGCGCGGGCGGCACAGGCGGGATCGTTGTTCACGAAAACCGTTTCCTGCCCGAGCGTGAGTTGACAGCGGGTGGAGGTGAGGCGCGCGTCGGGATCGTGAAACGCGCGCACGAACGCCGTTAAAAAGGCGTCTTGCGAACCGTCGTAAAAATATATCATAATTCTCCCGTGAGCGCCGAGAAGGCGTTTTCCGGATTGGAAAACAGGCTGAGTTGTTCCGCGTTTTTCTGTGCTTCGCCTGCGGAGAGAAGTCCCCGCACGGCGGTTTCGTTTTCCGTGCCGAAAAATTTCCCGCTTGCGGTAATAAAGTGGCGGGCGCGTTTGAGTACCACCCGCATTTTTTTCAGATGCTCGAAGGTGAGTTTGGCGTATCGGCGGGCTTCGGTGATTTTATACGCGCTTCGCGCGCCGATCCCCGGTACGCGGAGCAATGCCTCCAAGGGCGCGCGGTTTACTTCGACGGGAAAGAGATGCATATTCCGAAGCGCCCAAGCGCACTTTGGGTCGAATTCCGTTGCAAGATTTTCCTCTTCGGGCAACAGTTCCTCTACCGAAAAACCGTAAAATCGCAATAGCCAATCCGCTTGATAGAGCCTGTGCTCGCGGAGCGCGCCTCCGCCCACGTCGGGCAGAAGGGAATCGTGCACGACGGGCACGTAAGAGGAATAATAGACCCGTTTGAGCCCGTTCGCGCGGTAGAGCGCCTGCGAGAGCCGTAAAATCTGTCCGTCCTTTTCGGGGCTTGCGCCTACGATGACCTGCGTCGTCTGGCCCGCGGGCAGAAAATGTCCCTTGCGCTTTTCGAGTTTGAATTCCTGCGCCTCGCGCGCAAGGTCGCGCATGGGAACGAGCAGGCTTTCCCGACTCTTTTGGGGAGCTAAAAGCTTCAAGCTCCGCTCGGTGGGGAGCTCCATGTTGTAGCTCATGCGGTCGGCGTATTTCGCCGTTTCCGTTACGAGCAGTTTGTCGGCGTGGGGAATGCCTTTTACGTGAATATAGCCGTGAAAGCCGTATTCGAGGCGAAGCTTTTTTACGGTGACGAGGAGCTGTTCCATCGCATGGTTGGGGGATACGCACACGGCGGAGGAGAGAAAGAGTCCTTCGATGTAATTGCGCTTGTAAAAATCGACGGTCAGCTCGCAAATTTCGTCGGGTGTGGCGGTCGCGCGGGGGACGTCGGCGTCCGAACGGCTCATGCAATAGCGGCAGTTGAAAATACAGTCGTTGCTCAAAAGAATTTTGAGCAGGGAAATACACCGCCCGTCGGGCGTGAAGGAATGACAGCACCCGTAGGCGTTGCCGTTTCCGATCCCGCCCGCGTTCTTACGGTTGCTCCCGGAGGAGGAACACGATACGTCGTATTTTGCGCTCTCCGTTAAAAGCGTCAGTTTCTCTTGCGAAATCATAATTGCATTATACAACACGAACGTACGTTTTGTCAATGATTTTTAAACATTTGTTTAAATTATTTTTTCGGCTTTCTCTTGCGTTGAGGGGAGGTTTGTGCTATAATAGGGAAAGAAAATCATGTGTTTTCACGCAATTTTCACAAAGCTGTAAAGCGCGCATAATAGAGAAGTGATATGATGGTTGATAATTCGGTTTCTGCCGTGATTTTACGATAGGAGGAGAAAGAGCATGAAGGTTTTGATTGTGGACGACGAGGAAATGATCCGCGCGGTGCTCAGAGAATACGTGGAATTCGAGGGCGGTGAAGCGGACGAAGCTCAGGACGGTATGGAAGCCGTTCAGCTTTGCCGTGAAAACGATTACGACGTCGTGCTGATGGACGTGATGATGCCCCGTTTGGACGGGTTTTCCGCCGTGAAGGAGATCCGCAAATACAAGCAAACGCCCGTCATAATGCTTTCCGCGCGGAGCGAGGAATACGACAAGCTGTTCGGGTTCGAAATCGGCTCGGACGATTACGTGACCAAGCCCTTTTCTCCCAAGGAAGTGATGGCGCGCATTCACGCCGTGATGAAGCGCGGCGCGCCTGCGGGCGATACGTCGGATATCTTCGAAGCGGAGGGTTTGCGCGTGGATATGCTGGGACGCACCGTTACCGTGAACGGCGAGCGGGCGGAACTCACGCCCAAGGAATACGAGCTGTTATTTTATTTTGTGCGAAACCGCGGTGTGGCGCTCACCCGCGAGCGTCTTTTGAATAAGGTCTGGGGCTATGATTTTTACGGCGACGACCGCACGGTGGATACGCACGTAAAAATGTTGCGCAGTAATTTGAAGGAATATCGTAAATTCATTTTGACTTTGCGCGGGCTCGGCTATAAATTCGAAGTTTAAAAGGAGTAACGCGGGAACATGAGCGGAAATAGCGGACAACCGAGATTGAGGACGGGCAGACGCCTGAACCTCGTTTTGTGGGTCGCGTTTTCCGTATTTGCGCTTCTTCTGATCGTCGTTTACGGGTTGCTTCAAAACATGCTGATGCGCAGACAGTTTCATGAAACGGCGGCGAGCACGCTGATTACCGCGGGCGACGAGATCATCGAAATTTTAGAGGACGGTTACGACGCCGGTTCGACTGTGAAGCGTATTTTGGAGGTTTCCAACCGTCACGGCGTGGGGGCGTATTTGCTTGACGAGCGCGGGGCGAGCGCGTTTCCCGAGCTCACCGACGAATGCTTCCCCGAAATTGCGGAGCGCTTGCGCGGAGAGCTGGAAGAGAAGAACCGCATTTTGTTCGATAACGACAGCGGGGATATGTCCTTCGGCGCTTCCGTGCAGACGGGGAGCGACACCTACTACCTCTATCTCACGCTTCCCACGGTCGCCATCAACCGTTACTTGGGAAATTTCAGGTGGATGTCGCTCTTGACGGGCGCGTTTGCGCTCGTGCTTGCTTTCGTTGCGAGCGGGGCGGTTGCCTTGCTCATCACAAAGCCCGTAACGGAAGTTACCGAACGCGCGAAGGAACTCGCGCGGGGCAATTACAGTTTGAATTTCCGCAAGGAATATTTTTGCACGGAGATGACCGAGCTTTCGGAGGCGCTTGAAAGCGCGCGCATGGAGATTTCCAAGGCTGACGGCGTGCAAAAAGAACTGATCGCAAACGTTTCGCACGATTTCAAGACCCCGCTCACTATGATCAAGGCGTATGCCTCCATGATCAGGGAAATTTCGGGCGAGGATAAAGCAAAGCGTGACGCGCACGCGCAAATCATCATCGACGAGAGCGACCGACTTACCGCGCTCGTGGGAGATCTGTTGGATTTGTCCCGCCTGCGCGCGGGCATGACGGAAAGCGTCCGTACGGTGTTCAATCTCTCCGAAGAGGTGTACCGCATTGCGGGCAGGTTCGACTATCTCGCGGAAACGGGCGGATATAAAGTGGAAACGCTCGTAGACGAGGATATCTATACTTTGGCGTGCAGGGAACGCATCGAGCAAGTACTTTATAATCTCATCGGGAACGCCGTGAACTACACGGGCGAGGATAAGCGGGTGCGGGTAAAACTGTACCGCAAGGAGAACGGCGCGCGGTTCGAGGTGATCGATTCGGGCAAAGGCATTCCGCCCGAAGAGGTGGATACCATTTGGGACCGGTATTACCGTTCGAGCGGAACGCACAAGCGCCCCGTTAAGGGGACGGGGCTGGGGCTTTCTATTGTAAAATCTATTTTGCTTGCGCAGGAATGTCCGTTCGGAGTGATTTCCGAAGTCGGAAAGGGCAGTTGCTTTTGGGTGGAATTTCCGCCGCCCGAAGAGGAGAAAGAGGAGCTTCCGATGGAGCGAAAAAAAGAAAGAAAAAAGGAGAGGGCAAAGCATGAATAAAACGGTTAGCGCAATTTTGTTTGCAATGCCCTTGGCGTTTTGTACGGGGTGCGGAGAAGAAGTTTCGGCGTCGTCAACGGAAAACGCCTTTCTACGCGGTGCGGACGGGGTGGGCGCCGTTCTTGCGGTCGCATACGACACCGTTCACGTGGAGCGGGAATCTATCACCTTCGATTTGCGAACGGAAGAGGAAGGGAACTACGGATCTGCCGTGGCGGAATACGAGCTTGCGAACAGAGGGCAAGAGGACGTTGACCTCACCATGCTGTTGCCTTTCGGGCGTGCGCCGGAGTACGGCAGAAGAGCGGACGCATATACCGTTACCGTAAACGGGGAGGAGGTCGGCTGCCGGCTTCGCCACAGCTTTGCGGGTTCCGAGGAGTTTTCTTTAAACGACGTGAAACGGTTGAGCGACGATATGCGCGCCGATGCCTTTTATGCGCCCGAGCTTCCCGTAACGGAGTACGTCTTTCAAATCGAGATTCCGGCAGAGGGGAATATCGGCGGATTCGAGGTTCTCTATCACTGCAATCCCAATAAAACGCAGATCGCCTTTTCCGCCCCCGTCCGTACGGGAGTAAAAAACGGTTGGGCGAAGGCATACATTCCCTTGCCTGCGGGGACGCACACGCTGAGCATGTACGCTTTCGGCGAACCGCTCGGGAAACACCTTGTCGACTTGTACCAAGAAGGTAAGGGAATGGCGGGAAGGACGGAGTGTATTTCCGAAACGGAAAACGGCTATTCTTTCGTCGAGTTCGCGATGCGCGATTATACGGCAAACGAAATCTGCGCAACCGATTACTATAACGCCTATTTGGACATGCTGAACGCCTGCGCGGGGGACTACGCGATGAGCGCGTCGCCCACGTTGTTCGGGCGGGAGAGCTGTATGGCTTGGTACGAATACAGCATAACCGTGCCTGCGGGAGGAACGGTAAAAAACGTGATCACGACTCCGCTCTATCCGAGCGTGAGCAGTAAAAACGGGGGTTATCGCTACGATTACGAATATCAGATTTCCCTATTGCATTGCTTCGGGGAGTGCGAACGGCTCGACATCAACATTTTGACCGAAGATAAACTGACTTCGCCCTCCTTTCCGTTCGAAAAGACGGAGAACGGATACAGCTATACCTGCGATTTTCTGCCTCAGGGCGAGCTTGCGTTCGTGGTGACGGATTTCGATCCCCCTGCGGAGTACAAGGCTTATGGGGAGATCACGCCCGCGCTGACGACGGGGCTTGTGATGCTCGGGGTCGTGGCGGTCGGCGCGGCTGCCGTCATTACGATCGGAATTGTGCGTTATAAGCGCGGTCAACGGGAGAAGTTACCGCAGAACGGGCGCACGGAAGAGGGGAAAGTGGATTTGGGCGACGGGGATAATTAATAAGTTTCGAGTAAAAATAGGAGAGAAGAGGGAATATGAAAACGAGAAAGGGATTGCCCGTCCTCTTGGCGGGGGCTGTCCTTCCGATCGTCGTAAAGGTTCGGCGGAAACGGGTAAAAGCCCTGCAAAAGCGGATGGAACAGGAAGCCGATAAAACGGCAAACAATCGGAAAGAGAATGGAAAAAAAGGAGAATAGGAAAAAGAATGTTGGAGCTTAGGAACGTTACTTATGAGGCGGACGACGCGAGCAAAGAAATTTTGCGGGGCGTTTCGCTTTGCATAGACGACAGGCTCGTGGCGATCACGGGCCCGAACGGGAGCGGAAAGAGCACGCTTGCAAAAATTATTGCGGGCATACTCACCCCTTCGGGCGGACAGATTTTGCTCGACGGCGAGGATATCACCTCGCTTTCCGTTACCGAGCGCGCGAAGCGGGGCGTTTCGTTCGCCTTTCAGCAACCCGTGCGCTTTAAGGGAATTACCGTGAAAGACCTCATTTCCCTTGCGACGGGAAAGACGGCTACCGTTTCGGAGGCGTGCAACTATCTTGCGGAGGTGGGGCTTTGCGCCCGCGACTATATCGATCGCGAGGTGGACGCGTCGCTTTCGGGCGGGGAGTTGAAGCGTATCGAAATCGCAACCGTGCTCGCGCGCGGGACAAAGCTTTCGGTGTTCGACGAGCCCGAAGCGGGCATCGATTTATGGAGCTTTCAAAGCCTGATCGGGGTGTTTGAAAAACTGCGCGAACGCACGAAGGGGAGCATCGTCGTCATTTCCCACCAAGAGCGGATCTTGAATATTGCAAGCAAGATTGTTCTTATTAAAGACGGTAAAGTGGAAAAACAGGGAACGCGCGATGAAATTTTACCCACGCTGTTGGGGACGAAGGCGTGCAGGGCGCTTGCGGGGGAGTGAACGGTATGGACGAATTGGAAAAAATGCTGTTGTTGCAGATTGCAGATCTTCATAAGGTGCCGGACGGGGCTTACAATATCCGCAAGAACGGAGAGGGCGACGGGCGTCGGTGTACGGAGCATATTCAAATCGAAACGAAAACGGACGGAAAGCAGGGAATCGACGTCAAAATCGCGCCGAATACGGTCAACGAGAGCGTGCATATTCCCGTGGTGATCACGAAATCCGACTATAAAGAGCTTGTGTATAACGACTTTTACGTGGGAGAAAACGCCGACGTACTCATCATCGCAGGTTGCGGAATCCACAACTGCGGTACGGAAACGGCGGAGCATAGCGGGGTGCATACTTTCCATTTGGGCAAGGGCGCTAAGGTGCGTTACGTGGAAAAGCACTACGGGAGCGGGGACGGGAACGGCGCGAACGTGATGAATCCGCAAACGGTGATTTTCTTGGGCGAAGACGCCCGCCTCGAAATGGAAACGACACAAATTAAGGGCATCGATTCCACCGTGCGCACCACGGAGGCGACCTTGGAAAAGGGCGCGAGCCTCGTCATTCGCGAGAAGCTCTATACGCATGGAAATCAGCTTGCCAAAACGGATTTCACCGTGCATTTGAACGGCGAAAATTCGGGCGCGGACGTGGTTTCGCGTTCGGTGGCGGCGGGGGAAAGCAGGCAGGAATTTGTTTCCCGCATCAACGGCAACGCGCCCTGCCACGGGCATACCGAATGCGACGCGATCATCATGGAAAACGCCAAGGTGACGGCTGTCCCCGAACTGACGGCGGGTTGCGTGGACGCGGAGCTCATTCACGAGGCGGCGATCGGGAAAATCGCGGGCGAACAGCTCACCAAGCTCATGACGCTCGGGCTCACCGAACAGGAAGCCGAAGAACAGATCATAAAAGGATTTTTGAGTTGATTCTCTTTCCTTCGCTTTTCCTCGGGGGAGGAGAAGGCGGTTCACGCATATCCCAGCGCGCGGATAAAGACGGAGGAAATCAGAAGCAAACTGCCCGTTACGAGATAGTACACGGGAAAAAAGGCAAACAAACTCATGATCAAAAGCAACAGTCCGCTCACGAAAAAGGGGCGGGCGTTCTTTTTGGAAAACGCTCTGCGAAGCCGTTTTTTTGCCGTCATGCGGGGGATCTCTCCGCAGATCATGGGGGAAGGAAGGGTGTCCGTTTGCTTGAATAGGGTGTAAACGTCCGTACCTTTTACGCTCTTTTTTCCAAAAGAGGAGAGCAGAGCTTCCGCTTCGGGCGTGAGCGAATTACAGGCGAGCGTAAAGGGCGCGCCGCCGTATTCTCGTATGAGCCGTGCAACGGCGTCCGCGCTGACGGGTTGCATGGTGAAGAGGGGGACGACGCGCGCGCCGTCCACTTGCAAACCGTCGCCCTCGCAGTGTGCCTCCCGTCCGTCGGCGGTGTAGGCGGAGAGCAGGGCGGCGCGAACCCGCTCGTCCTTTTCGAGGGTAAAGTGGAGCATGAGCGCGTCGCGCTCCTCCCGTTCGCTCTTACCCAGCGCTTTTTTGCGGCGTTTGGAGGAGAGCAGTAAAAACACGCCTCCGCCCACGGCGAGGGCGAGAAGCAGGGACACCGAAAAGCAGATCCCTGCGGGCAGGCGGAAATAACGCAGAAGCCCGAGGGTCAGAAACCAGCAGGCGACGCTGTAAAAGAGAACGTCGAGAAGCAGAGGGAAATCGATTTTTTTCATAATAAGTCCTTTACCCGCAGGAACGCGAACGGTTATCTGCAAATACTTGACCTAATTATTGTCCAATAAGCTCCCGATTAGACTTGCAAATGAAAAAAAAATATTGTATAATGGTAGAGAATATGCGGATCGGATTATTCGGAGGGTCGTTCGACCCCGTACACAAAGAACACGTAAAGCTTGCCAAGAATGCGGTTTCCGCTTTGGGGTTAGACAGGCTGTATATTTTGCCCTCCTTCGTCGCCCCGCACAAGTTGCAGGGGAGCAATGCGGACGGTCGTTCGCGGGCGGAGCTTTGCAAAATTGCATTTCAAGGCATTGCGGAGGCGGTCGTTGACGAGTTTGAGCTCAAACGCGGAGAAACGAGTTACAGCTATATTACCTGCGCGCATTTCCGCGAGCGTTTTCCCGAAGCGGAAATCTTTTTTTTGGTGGGCGCGGATATGCTGGAAAACTTCCCTCAGTGGCGTCGTCCCGAAGAGATTGTGAGTAGCGTAACGCTTGCCGCCTGCGGACGTGCGGAGGGAGATGTCCGCGCCTACGCACGGCGGGTGGAAGCCCTCTACGGGGAAGCTCCCGTTCTCGTACCTTTTACGGGGGAGGACATTTCGTCTACCCGTATTCGGGTGGAGCTTGCGTTCGGGAAAGCGCCTGCGGGGCTTGACGGGGCGGTGCTTGCCCGTATTCGGGGAAAGGGACTTTATACCCATCCTGCCATCGCGCCCGCGCTGGCTCTTGAAAAGGAGGAGCGAAGGGAGCACAGCTTCCGCACCGCGCTCACGGCGGTAAAATACGCGAAGCGGGAGGGGATATCCGAAGCGCGCGCGATTCTGGCCTGCGCCCTGCACGACTGCGGAAAATACGTGTCGCTCTCTTCGCCCTTGCTCGCGGGCTTTACGCCCCCCGAGGGTGTTCCCGCACCCGTATTGCACCAATACACGGGGGCGTACATTGCCGAGCACGCGTTCGGGATCGAGGACGGGGAAGTGCTCGACGCCATTCGTTATCACACGAGCGGGAAGGAAGGTATGAGCGCGCTCGGAAAGCTTGTTTTGGTTGCCGATATGGTGGAGGACGGGCGCGATTTTCCCTGCGTAGGCGAGCTTCGCTCCGCTTTGGATAGCAGTCTTGACGAAGGGCTGGTTGCCTGTCTTGCGCGCCAAATCGAATTTTTACGCGAGCGGGAAATTCCCGTCTACCCCCTTTCGGAGCGGGCGTTAACATGGGCAAAAGGGCTTTTAAACTGAAAGAATTGCCCCAAAACGGCAGTTAAAAGAGTACTATGCGTGACATAATCGGGTACTATATCGCTAAAATTAAGAAAAAGAGGATAAATGAGTATGGAATCGTTGGAACTTGCAAAAGAATGTTGTAAGGCGCTTTCGGAGAAAAAGGCGCAGGACATCGTTATCGTAGACGTGCGAGAGCAGACCATCGTGTGCAGTTATTTTGTAATTGCAAGCGGGCGGAGCACCACGCAGGTGCATGCGCTCGGCGACGCCGTGGAGGAAAAACTCAAAAAGAGTTGTTCGATCGCACCGCTTCGCGGAGAGGGATTCCGCGAGGGGCGCTGGGGCGTTCTCGATTACGGCGACGTGGTTGTTCACGTGTTCAACGAGGAATCCCGTCTGTTCTATTATTTGGAACGGCTTTGGGATTCGGGCAGGAACGTGACCAAATACGAGGATTGACGGCGTAAAGCAGCGTGCCGTGCGGCCGTTTCCGAAAACCGTTAGACAAGGAGGCATGAGATGAAGAGCATAAAAAAATGCGTCGCGATTTGCGCGGCGGTTGCGGGTTGCGTGCTTGCGGGTTGCGAAGGACACGGGCTTCAAATCGACGGCGGTAAATACCGCTATGACGATTCTTCGCGCTATCTTGCGGGAAGCAATTCTTTCGAGGCGGGCGCGGTGCGCGGGATCTCCGTGGACTGGATCGCGGGCGACGTTATCCTGCGCGAGGGCGAAGGGGACAGAATCGTTTTCACCGAAACGACGGAGGAAACGGACGAAGCCTATATGTTGCATTATTACCTCAAAGGGAGCGAGCTGAAAATCGAATTTCAAGCTTCGGATACCGAGGTAAGGGAGAATTTTTCCAAAGATCTCGTGATCGAATATCCTGCGGGACACGGCTTTTCCGAAGTGGAAATCGACACGGCGTCCGCAAACGTTACAGTCAGCGGGCTTACGGCAACCGAGCTGAGCGTGGATACCGCTTCGGGCCGCGTGTCGCTCGGCTGTAAGTCGGTAAACGACGTAAGCGCGGATACCGCTTCGGGCGATATCGAGATTTACGGCGCTTTTTCCAAAGCGGAGTGCGATACGGCGAGCGGCGGCGTCAAGCTTGTTTTTTCGCAGGGGGTCGGTTTCCGCGTGAAATTTGAAAGCGCGAGCGGGAAGGTGAATAACTCCACTGCGGCGACTTATCAAAACAGGGCGTACGTTTTCGGTAACGGGCAAGTGCTCGCGGAGGTAGACACCGCGAGCGGAAACCTTGTATTGGAGCAGGAATCGGAAGATTCCTCACTGCGTTGAGAATAACGGGCCGAATTTCAATTTACTCATGAAAATCGATGCGCTTGGGAGCGGTGTATTCCGTTTTCTTGCGCTTTGTTTTTTTCTCTACCAAAAAATAGACGGGCTCCGGCTTTTTCTCTTCCTTGGGCGGAGGAGAGGGCGGGAGCTTTTTGCCTACGCGATACCCGATGGACGCCAACTTTATCCCGTGTACAAGCAATACGCAGAGGACGAAAAGAAGCGCGGAATAGAGCGCGCCCAGCCCCTGTACGGAAAGAAGGATCATGCGAAAATGATAGCATATATTTACCGTCATAATTTGGCGGATATGGGAATATTTTCCGTTTTTCGGGGGAAAACTTTTGATATGGATACGACAGTTTTGACGGCTTCCGACGCCGCCGAGTATGAAGAATTCAAGCGCAGCCGCAGGGAAGCGGAGATCGCCGTTACGGTGCGTAGGCTCATCGTTGACGCTTCCCGAAGAGAAACGGACAAACGGGTGCTCAAAACCGCGTGCGAGAGGGCGAAGCGGATCGGGGCGAGCGGACTGCTCGTTTCTCCCGTCAACGTGGCGCCCGCCCGCCGTTTACTTGCGGGAAGCAACGTGCATATCATCTGCCTTGTGGGCGGAACGGGGGAAAGTCTTCCCGTTTTGAAGAGAGCGGAGGCGAAGAAGGCGCGCAGTCAGGGTGCGGCGGAAATCAGGCTTGTGCCCGCCTATTCCGCCTTAGCGGGCGGGAATCTCGCCTATCTAAAAAAGGAAGTTAAAAAGGTGCGCAAGGCGGTGAAGAAGTGCGCCGTGACCCTTTCCCTCGAAGACGGTTCGCTCGGCGGGGACGACGTTGCGCTCGGCGTGAAAGCTGCGCGCGAGGGCGGAGCGCACGGCGTTTGCGTGCGGGGAGAGCTCTCTCTCGTCGCCCGTGCGGTCGAGGCGGGCGCGGATAAACTCAGAGTGGACGCGTCGAACGTGGAAAACGCGGGTCAGCTCCGCGCCATGCTCCGCGCAGGGGCGCTGCGCGCTACGACCGTTACGCCCGACCGCGTCGTAAAAGAGCTGTACGATTCGCTCCGTCCCGCTCCGTCCAAGCCCGTTTCCGCCGTGCCCGAACGCTGAAAATCAGCCCAAAAAGCGCTTGGTTTGCAAGAAAGTTTTTTTCTCGGCGGGAAAATCCCGAAATGCGCATAAAAACGCTTTGAATTTTTGGAAAAATATTGTAAAATAGAGTACGGTGGCTTCCGCATACGGAAGCCGAAGCGGAGTATTCAGCGTTATGGGATTGATCAAATATTTAAAGAGCGGCGACAGCCGCAGAAGCCTTAAAAAGCTCAATAAAACGGCTACCAAGGTGGAGTCGCTTTCCCCGATCTACGAAAAGATGAGCGACAGCGAGTTGCAGGGGCAGACCTTAATCTTTAAGGAACGGCTCAAAAATGGCGAAACCCTCGAAGATATTTTGCCCGAGGCGTTCGCGGCTTTGAGAGAAGCGAGCGCGCGCGTGCTCAAAATGCGTCACTTCCACGTGCAGATCGTGGGCGGTATCTGCCTTTTCCAAGGGCGTATCGCCGAAATGAAAACGGGTGAAGGAAAAACGCTCGTCGCGACCCTGCCCGCATATCTCGAAGCGCTTTCGGGGCGGGGCGTTCACATCGTAACCGTAAACGATTACCTTGCCCGCCGCGACGCGGAATGGATGGGAAAAGTCCACCGCTTCATGGGGCTCACCGTGGGCGTGGTCGTTCCCGGCATGGACGACGAAGAAAAACGCAAGGCGTACGCTTGCGATATTACCTACGGAACGAACAACGAGTTCGGTTTCGATTATTTGCGCGACAACCTCAAATCCGATTTGAAGAGCATGGTTCAGCGCGAGCTCAATTTTGCGATCGTCGACGAAGTGGACTCCATTTTGGTTGACGAGGCAAGAACGCCTCTCATCATTTCGGGTAAGGGCGAGCAGTCTTCCTCCCTGTACGAACAGGTGGACAGGTTCGTGCGCACTCTCGAAGGGGGCTTCGACGACGATTTGAAGGAAGCGGAGGAAGAAAGCCGCAAAAAGAGGAAGGACAAGGTTTCGGGCGCGGCGAAGGTCGCAATGGCGGAGGAGCTCAACTGGGACTACGTCATCGAGCGCAAGGATAAACAGGTTCAGCTCACCGAGTTCGGCGCGGAGAAGGCGGAAAAATACTTCGGCGTGGAGAACATCGCCGACGTTGCGCACTCCGCCCTCAACCACCATATTCAACAGGCGCTTAAAGCCCACAAGCTGTTCCACCTCAACGAGCAATACATTATCAACGAAGGCGAGATCGTCATCGTCGACGAGTTTACGGGGCGTTTGATGATCGGACGCCGTTATTCGGACGGCTTGCATCAGGCGATCGAAGCCAAAGAGGGCGTGAAGATCCGCGAGGAAAACAAGACTTACGCAACGATCACCTTCCAAAACTATTTCCGTCTTTACAAAAAGCTTTCGGGCATGACGGGTACCGCCAAGACGGAGGAAGGGGAATTCCGCACCATTTACTCTTTGGACGTGATCGAAATTCCCACCAACAAGCCCGTACAGCGCGTGGATATGCACGACCGCATTTTCGCTTCCGTGGAGGGCAAGAAAAAGGCGATCGTACGCGAGATCGTGGAACGGCACGAGAAGGGACAGCCCATTTTGGTGGGTACGGTTTCGGTAGACAAGTCGGAGGAGATCTCCCGCTTGCTTATTCGCAACGGCGTACAGCATAATATTTTGAACGCGAAAAACCACGCGCGCGAGGCGGAAATCGTCGCGCAGGCGGGACGGTTCGGCGCAGTGACCATCGCTACCAACATGGCGGGGCGCGGTACCGATATTCTGCTCGGCGGAAATCCCGAGTATCTTGCCAAAAAGAGAATGCGCGAGGAGGGCGTTTCGCACGAGAACATTGAGCTCATAACGGGCTTCGGCGAACTTGACGAGGAGAAGCAAAAGCTCAAAGCGCGCTACGAGAGCCTGCTTGCCTCCTACAAGGAAAAGACGGACGAAGAAAAGGAAAAGGTGATTGAAGCGGGCGGGCTTTGCATTATCGGTACCGAACGGCATGAATCCCGCCGTATCGACAACCAGCTCCGCGGACGTTCCGGCCGTCAGGGCGACAAGGGTACTTCCATTTTCTTCCTTTCCTTAGACGACGACTTGATGGTGCGTTTCGGCGGAGATCGAATGATGCACATGAAGAAAATGTACGCCATGGCGAAAATGGATGACGACGAAAGCCTCGAATCCAAGCTTCTTTCACGCCTCATCGAGTATGCGCAGAAGCAGATCGAAGGCAGGAACTTCGGTATCCGTAAAAACGTGCTTCAATACGACGACGTTATGAACAAACAGCGTATGATCATGTACGCGGAGCGCATGAAGGTCATTCGCGGTGAAAACGTACACGATCAGATTCTTAAATATATTCCCGATTACGTGAAAAAGGTTGTCGGGGAAGCTGTGAATACCGACGATATGCCCGAAAAGTGGAGCGAGGACGACTTGAACGCGGCGATCGAGCAGTACCTTATTCCCGAAGGCACGAACTATATCACGCGCGAGAAGCTTGAAAAATGGGATTACGACGTTGCGATCCAAAAAATTTCCGACAAGACCGTTCAGTGCTATGAGGAGAAAATCGCGACGATCCGCGACGAGCTCCATCTCGATTTTTCGGAAATGGAGCGCAGAATGCTCCTGCGCGTAGTGGACTCCAATTGGATCGATCATATCGACGCAATGGATCAGCTTCGTAAGGGCATCGGACTTCGCGCCGTAGGGCAGAGCGATCCCGTGATCGCCTACAAGCAGGAAGGTTTCGCCATGTTCGACGAAATGGTGGAGCGCATTCAAGAGCGCACCGTCCGCTTCCTGTTAAAGTGCGTGGTGCGCGCGGAAGCAAGACCCGTGCAGCGTATTTTCCCGAAAGGGCCTGCGCATCAACCTGCCGGAAAGTCCGCGGAGAAATCCGCCGAACAGCAGTCCGCGCCTGCGGAAAACGCCAAGCAACCTGCGGAAAAGCCTGCCGAAACTTTGCAAACGGATATGGCGATGCCCAAAGAGGTGAACGTAGACGCGTTGCAGACGAGCGGGGATACCAAGTTTAATCCCGCCACGGTGAAGAAGGAAAAGAAACCGGGCCCGAACGATCTTTGCCCCTGCGGGAGCGGATTGAAATACAAAAAGTGCTGCGGGAAACCGTAAAATAGTCCCGCAAAAAGACGTAGGTATTTTGCGGGTATGAAAGAAGCGAGGGTAGCGCAATGCGCGTTACCCCGCATTTTTGTAAAAATCGAAATTGATAGCAGATTCCCGCCTGACGGGACGGGGAAAGCGGGGAACGGTTAGGAAAATATATGTTTAAAGCAGACGATTACAGATTGAAAATAAAAGACCTCGGGGAAACGCTCGGGGAAGCCAAATACGCGCTCGATATCGAACATATCGCGGTGCGACTCAAAGAGCTTCGCGAGGAGCAGGAAAAGCCCGAGGTGTGGCAGGATTTGGAGCGTTCCGCAAAAATCGGGCGGGAGATCTCTTCCATAGAAAGCAAGATCGCCTCCTACGAGAAGGGAAAAAAGGCGCTTGACGACGCGAACGAGATCGTCGATCTCATCGAGGAAACGGAGGAAGAGGAGCTTGTTCCCGAGCTCGATAAAATGATGGCGCGCGCGGAGAAGGATATCGAGGAAATGCGCATTCGCGCCCTTCTTCGCGGGAAGTACGATTCCTCAAACGCTCTGCTTGCGCTGCACGCGGGCGCGGGGGGTACGGAGGCGTGCGATTGGTGCGCCATGCTCTACCGTATGTACTGCCGTTATGCCGAAACGAACGGGTTCAAAGTGACGGAGATCGATCGCCTTCCCGGCGACAGCGCGGGGCTCAAATCGGTCGATTTTAAAGTGGAGGGGGAAAACGCCTACGGATACTTGAAGGCGGAGATCGGCGTTCACCGTTTGGTGCGCATTTCGCCCTTCGACGCCAACAAACGCCGTCAAACATCATTTGCTTCGCTCGAAGTGATGCCCGAAGTGGAGGACGACGGGGAAATCGAGATCAAGGACGAAGACATCCGTATCGACGTCTACCGTTCTTCGGGCGCGGGCGGACAAAAGGTTAACAAGACGGAAACGGCGATCCGTATTACACACTTCCCGACGGGGATCGTGGTGACTTGCCAAAACGAGCGCAGTCAGCTCCAAAACAAGGAAATGGCGTTTAAATATCTGCGTTCCAAGCTTTTGGAAAAGCAAATCGAACAGCGCATGGCGGACGAGGCGGCGCTCAAAGGCGAAACGAAAAAAATCGAGTGGGGTTCGCAGATCCGTTCCTACGTGTTCTGCCCCTATACCTTGGTGAAAGACCACCGCACGGGTTTCGAAATGGGCGACGTGCAGGCGGTCATGGACGGCGACATTCAGGGATTTATCATCGACTATTTGAAGAAATCGTAATGAATACGTTAAAAGATAATCCGATCATATTGGGAATCGAATCGTCTTGCGATGAAACGGCTGCCGCCGTCATTCGCGGGCGAAAGCTGTTGTCCGACGAAATTTTATCGTCCGCGCCCCAACAGGCTGTATTCGGCGGGGTAGTGCCGGAAATCGCTTCTCGCGCTCATACCGACGCCGTTGACGAGGCGGTGAGGCGGGCGATCGCAAACGCGGGGATCGACAAACGCGAAATCGACGCGGTGGCGGTCACGTACGGAGCGGGGCTTTTGGGCGCGCTTCTCGTGGGGCTGTCCTTTGCCAAAGGCTTTGCCTACGGGCTGAATATTCCG
Source organism: uncultured Clostridia bacterium (assembly GCA_947088135.1). Taxonomy (GTDB): domain Bacteria; phylum Bacillota; class Clostridia; order Christensenellales; family Borkfalkiaceae; genus Gallimonas. The sequence goes on along the minus strand of CAMUFJ010000016.1, from coordinate 19,013 downwards.
CTCGTCGGGGTCGATCATATCCGCGGACATCTTGCGGCGAGCTATTTGGAGGACGAAGCGCTGAAACCGCCCTTTATCACCCTGCTTGCGAGCGGGGGGCACACGGCGGTCATTCACGTAAAGACGGAAACGGAGAGCGAGGTGCTCGGCTCTACGCGGGACGACGCGGCGGGCGAGGCCTTCGACAAGGTTGCGCGCGTGCTCTCTCTGCCGTACCCCGGCGGGCCGCACGTGGAGCGGTTGGCGCGGGAGGGAAAGCCGACGGTGGCGCTTCCCAAAATGCTGAAAGGACAGGGCGGGTACGATTTTTCGTACAGCGGGCTCAAAACGGCGGTCATCAATTACGTGCATAATTCCGAGCAACGGGGCGAAGCTTGGAGCCGTGCGGACTTGGCTTGTTCTTTCCAGCACGCCGCGCTCGATATTCTCGTGCAAAAAACGGTGGAAGCCGCTTTGGAACGGGGCGTGCATACGGTGACGGCGGGAGGCGGAGTGATCGCAAACGGGTTTTTGCGCGACGCGCTTGCGGCGGCGTGCAAAGAGCACGGCTTAAAGCTCGTCCTGCCCGAAAAACGTCACTGCACCGACAACGCGGCGATGATTGCGGCGGAAGGGCTCATTCGGTATAAAGCGGGGCTTTTTTCTCCGCTCACGCTCAATGCGGCGGCGAGTATCCCGCTGAGATAGGTTCTAAGTTCACGAATTTTTCGGCACGAAAAATTCCGTGAGCTATTAACCGTAACAAAAAAACGGAGAGGAATCTCCGTTTTTTTATATGGACTTCGTTTTGGGAATTCTTACGCTCCGTGGCGCTAAGAATGACGGTAGAAGGTCGTCGGGGCAGAATGAGGCGGACGTTACGGCATTTGGACGAGGGCGGAGGAGGGAACGGTGTAGGGCGTTCCGAAACGGGTTTCTCCGTCCCGCACGAAGCGGAAGTTGATTTCCGCGCCCGCGCGCACCTTTAATAAAAGATCGGATACGTTGAAGTTGCGCAGAAGCTCGTATTCCGTTCCGTCGATGCAGAATGCGATAAGCGTATCGTCTGCTTGTATGCCGATTGTTTCGGCAATCGAGCTTTCGGCAACGCTTACGACCGTGACGTCCTCGCGGATATCTCCGCGTCCCGCCGCCTCGTTGTAGACGTATTTCATGTTTTTTGCCTGCACCGTGACGCCGAGGGTGATTTTATATGCCCCTGAGGTCGCGTCGTTTCCGTCGCGGTCGTAATAGATGATATTGTCTGCCACGCCCGCGGCGATTTCGACGGGGATCGCGTAGTTGATATTTTGATCTTCCTGATCGCCCGCGTTGGTGATGCCGATGAGCTCGCCCTTTTCGTTAAAGAGCCCGCCGCCCGAATTCCCGCTGTACAGCGAAGTGTCAATGCGGAGCGATCTGTAATAGCGTCCCGTGCCGTCGATTTGAAGGGCTATATTCTCGTTGTCTACGCTGACGATGCCTTTGGTTACGCTGATACCTTCGCCTTCGGGGTTGCCGATCGCGATCGCAGTTTCGCCCACGCAGTACCCGCTTGCGGGCTTTACGGCATGGAAATCCGAATTGATCGCGGCAACGTCGCTCGTTTTTGCCTTTAACACCGCAATGTCCGCGCTGATAGAACCGCCCACGTAGGTGCATGGAATACCGTACTCGCCGAAGTCGTACAGGGCATAGCCGTACGTTTCGTCCGTCTGCTTGGTCTGCACGGGGTCGGCTTCGCTTCCGTAGAGGTAGCAATAGATATCCTTGGGGAAATAACCGCCGTTGGCTTCCGCGTCGGCGCTCTTATCGTAAATCACATGATAGTTGGTTAAAATATAGGTGTCGTTTCCCTCGATCTTGTAGATGACGGCGGAGCCCGCATGGTGCGAAAGTCCGTAGCTCTTCGCTTCCGACCAACCGCCGATTCCCGGACGAATCACGGAAGAGGATTCCACGAACGTGGTATGGACTTTCATGGAGGATTGCAGACATCTTGCGACCGTAGTGGTGTTCGAAGAGGAAACCGAGAGGTACTGCTCCAAGAAGTCGGCGTAAGAGGTTTCTCCGTATATCTCTTGATATTTTTCGAAAATATCGTCGATGGAAACAAGTCCGTCCTCGCCGTCCGAGCCGTTTTTCCCGTTGGCGACAGTGATGGTTTCCGTTCTGCCGTCCGAATAGGTAACGGTATAGTTCGTGCCCGATTCCGTGGTTTGGGCAGGCAGGATAGACGTTACGTAGGCTTGCTTTCCGCAGCCCGCGAGCAGTGCGCAGGACAGCGAAAGTACAGCCGCGGCGCTTGCAACGAGTTTGATTTTTTTCATATCGGCTCCTATTGGTATTATGATGAAAAGTATAACGTAATTATCCCGCATTCGGGTAGAACGTATATTATAGTATGGTGAAGATTGGGTGAAAAAAAACGGCGTACGCCGTTTTTTCTTTTGCTATGCGTTGATGTTTTTCTGCCGTTCGTTTTCGTAGGGTACGTTGTAGAGCGCGTTTTCGTCGAGCGCGAAAAGGGGCGCGCCGTCCTCGCCGAAGGCAAGTTTTAACACGTGCGCGTGGCGGTTGTGATCGTTGAGCGGATCGCCGTGGATTTTCTCATAGTCGCGGAAGTGCAGAATGCAGAGGGGTTCGTTCTCGTCGCCCCGCACGAAGCAGTTGTGCCCCGGTCCGTAAACCCGCTTGCTCTCGTCCGTTTTCAGCACGGGATAGCGATCCTTACTCCAAGAACGGGGATCGAGCAGATCGGCGTCCTCGTCGGCGCGTAAAAGCCCCATGCAATAGCACGCGCCCGTGGCGGAAGCGGAAAAGGTGCAGTAAATTTTGCCCGCGTTCTTCATGACGGCAGGACCTTCGTTTACCCAAAATCCGCCGTCGCGTTCCCAATCGTAGTCGGGCGTGGTGAGCTGCACGAGCACCGTCTTTAATTGGGTGGGGGAAGCGAGCTCGGCGATATAGAGGTTGGAAACGGGTTTTTCCGAACCCTCCGTGCCGAATTTCTGCGCCCAAATCGCAAACCACTTTCCGCGGTGCTCGAACACCGTCATGTCAAGCGAAAAATCGGTAAAAGAGTAGGGGTCGCCGACCGCCGCCTTCATCATGCCTCCTTCCACCCATTCGTCTTTCATGGGGTCGTTGCCCTTGCAAACGAGAGTATAGGGGCGGATCTTCCACTTGCCCGGCTTGTGCCCCGCGGCAAAGTAGATGACCCATTTTCCCATAATAAAATGGATCTCGGGCGCCCAGACGTGCGTTGCCATTTCTCCGAAGGCGTGCTTTTTCCATACCGCGCGCGCACGCGCCGTCGCAATCCCGTTTACGGTGTCCGCACAGCGGATCTCGATGCGGTCGTACTGCGGGCAGGTCGCCGTGAAATAGTACTTGCCGTCCGTATGTTTGTATAAATAGGGGTCTGCGCGACCGACGGCGAGGGGGGACTGATATTCAGCCATGTAGCGTACTCCTTATATCAACAAAAATTATTGGGATTCCCAAGAAAAATTATACTTGTTGCGAATCGCCGATATTGTACTATATTCGTTTGAGAAAGTCAACTATATTTTTGAGAAAAAATTAAACTATTTTAACGACAAGTTAACTTTTTTTGGATTGCCCGCCGTCGGACTTCTTACGCGGAGCTCCCGCGCTCTTGCGGGGCAGGAGATACGCGTACGCGCCGATGATGATGAGCGCGAGCACGGTAAGAATGATGATGAGGCTGATGCGGAGAGCGTCGGAAGAGCCCCAATCGACGTCATCTTTTAAGACGTGCGCCTTATAGATTTTGCCGTTGATTTGCACGTGCGCGAGATATCCGTCGCCGTCGGCATACAGTTTGGCGCGGGTACGCTCGGTGATCGTGACCGTTTCCCCGTCGTCCGCCGTAAATAAAATTCCGTCGGCGTTCTTTTTGACGTAGCCCGCCGTGAAACTCGTGGCGGGAGGGGAGAGCGGGTTGATTTCCGTGAGGAAGGAAGCGGGGATATAGCCGTACGCTTCGGCGCGTTCCTCCGTTTGGTAGGAAATGCGCGCATAGTCGCGGTGGGGCGCGTGTACAAAGCCGTGTACGGTAACGTGCGCACCGCGGGATAAACGGACGTTTGTAAGATCGGTGCAAAGGGCGGGCACGAAATAGGAGGAAACCGCGCTTGAAAGGTAGGCGGTATTTTCCGCTTCCTCGTAATATTCGGCGACGGGGCGGAGGGCTTCCGAACGGAAGAGCGCAGCTTTATAGCTCCGATTGGGCTTTTCGCCCGTTTCGAGCAGGACAAGCGCGTATTTTTCGGTGGAAGCAAGGAGCACGCCCCGTTCTTCCTTCGAGGTGCGGAAATAGGTTTCGTAGGGGAAGTAAGCGCCCTTTTCGGAGAGCGTTTCCTTCAATCCCGCGAGGTCGGTTTGGATACCGATAACGTATTCGGGCACGTCTACGAGCAGATCCGTCGGCTCGTGGTCGGAAAAACAAGCTTCCGCCGCGCCCTGCACGGCAATTTTGTCGAGGGTGGGAATGTCGAGCGCGTCCCCCTTGGTCTTGACGGTAAAGTCGCCGAAGAGGAAATAAACGGAGCTGTCCTCGAAGCCGAGGGCAAAGGAGCAAAGCGATGCGCTTTGGCTGCGCTCGTACACGAATCCGCGGGAAACGGTGGCGAAGAGCTCGCCGTTTTTATAGAGGCCGTCGCCGACGATGCAATATAAGTTTCCTTCGAAGTCGGCGCGCAGGGAGCGGTGCCCTTCGGGGAATCGGTAGGGGAGCTTGACGCCCGCCTTGTCGTTTTCAAGGAAATCGGCTTCCGAATAGGCATACACGCTCCCGCTTGTCGTGGATACGTAGATGCTTCCGTAGAGGTCGCTCGTGATGCCCGTAACCGATTCGTCGAGGCGGGCGGAGCGGATATTCTCGCCGCCGACAACCCCGAAGAGGTCGGAATTGAGCACGTAATAGACGTTGCCGAAAATACAGGTGAGTCCGCGCACGGTAGTGCCCGAAATTCCCGTGGAAACGGATACTTCCGTGAGCTCGGCGGAGAAATGACCTTTTTCGTCGGGATAGCTCACGTAAATGCCCGTTTCGGAGGCGACTGCAATGGTGCCGCCGTCCGTCGCGACGAGGAGGGGCGTAAAGTCGCAGTCGATGATCGTGTAGCTTTGGGTGGAAAAATCGTACACGGAAACGCGGCTGTTAGCGGAATCGGCCGTGACGAGCAGGTTGCCTGCGCGCACCGTGTCCGTCGCGCCCGAAAGCCTGTTGACGGAAGCGGAAGAGGCGGCGATTTCGTAACCCGAATAGGTCACGGCGCCGTCGCCCACGGACAGCCCCAAAACGGAAGAACCGCGAATGCAGTATAAATTGCCGTCGTAAGAGTTGATCGCGGAAAAGCCGCTGCCTTTGAAAAGCAATTCGGCGTTGCCCGTAAAATCGGTGCGGTAAAGCCCGTTAACGCTCTGCGCCTCGCCGTTTACGGTGTAGTAGAGATAATCGCCGTAAGCGCAGGCGAATTGAAAGCCTACGATTTGCGCGCCGTTGTACGTTTTGTCTAAATCCGCGGGGTTGCCGATAATTTGCACTTTGTCCGGCGTCGACACGTCGTAAATCCGGACATAGGAGTTTTCGCGTACGATATACAATTTACCGTCCTGATAGGAAAGGCGGGGAACGATGTAGGAGTTCCAATCGGTGAGCCTCGTTTCCCCGTCGCGCGAAATATCAGAGAGGTAATAATGGTTTAAATAGACCGTGCCCTCGCTTGAACGCACGGTATAGAGCGAACTGCCCACCACGAGGAAGGTGGAGCATGTCGCCGCTTCGTGTTCTCTCGCTTCATTCGTTTCAAAAGAATATTCGTAAAACAAACCGCCTGCGGAAAAGAACAGCCGTCCGTCGTCGGAAAACTGCACTTTGGTGATCCGGTCGCTTTCCTCTTTGAGCGGAGCGTCGTAGGTGTTGTATTTATGTTCGGTTTTGTTATAGAGGTAGAGCGCCTGTCCGTCGGCTACGGCGATATAGGAATTGCTCATCGCCATGTAAGAAGGGCTAACGAGCGGAAGGTACTGCTCGTAGGTTTCGGGCAGAAAGAGTTCGGCGTTCTCTGTGGATAAAACGGTTTGTTCGGGCTCTTCGGGCAGGGGTTCTTCGTCCGCACGCGCGGAAAGGGGCGCCGCCGCGCCCGTGCAAATTCCCGCAAACACCAGTGCGGAAAGGCATATCCCCGCTATCTTTTGTGTCAACATACTCTTATTATAGCACGCGCGCGCGAAAAAAACAAGTATTTTACAGAAGTTGCTTTGCGCTTTGCGTGATAAGGGGTGAGTTGTTCCCAAGCCCCTCTTAAAAAATGTTACAAAAAAAATTTTAAATTTTTGAAAAAAAGTTTGTCATAAACGCATGCGTTTTCGGAAAATATGTGGTATCATAAAGACGAACAAACGTTCGTGTTTGTTTTTTACGCGTCGTTTTCGTCGGCGAAAGCAAAATAAAAGAGCTTCGCGGAAGGGGTTCGGTGTGCTTCCTTTCGCGGGCTCTTGCGCTTTGCCTCCGTTCGGGAAACGGCGCGGACAAGTGAAACGTAACAGTGTGTGCTCCCGCAAAGCAAAGAAGTATTTTTGCGGGAAGAAGTCGGAGGTGCTATGAATTATACTTACGTAAAAGCTTTGTTGTATCTTTATCCCAAGTTGTCTGAAATCGAATACGCGATGTCGCAGAGCGTGGAAAATGCGGCGGTGAATTCTTACCGCTTTCGTGGAGACGCGCTTTCTGCGGCGGAAGCGCTCGCGGAGAGTATCGTCATTCAAAAGAACGTCGTTGCGGTGCGCGTCGCGATCAAAGAAGCGATCGCCGAGCTCGGCGAAGAGGAGCGGGAAATGATCGCCTATAAGTATTTCCGTCGGGGCAAGGGGCTGTATGCGAGCGAATTTCCGCCTCGGCAGTATTACAGGGCGCGGGAGAGCGCGCTGAAACGGACGGCGGGTTTGCTTGCAAGCCGAGGCTGGACGGAGGGCGATTATTTTGCGGCGTTCGGTGAGTTCCGCCCCTTCGCGCTTTTCTACAATACCGTAAAGAAGGAAGAGGAGCTGCGCGCAAGGCGTAAGCCTGCCGATCAGAAATCCGAACGCTGTTCTTCGCGAAGCGTGGGCGGGCGTTTGCCCCGCAGAACGAGCAAGGCGGCGACGACCGCGGCGACGCACAACAAGCAGATGACGGCGATTTGCAGTGCGTTCAATCCGCCCGAAGCTTTATCGGGATCTTCGGCGGGAGGGTCTACCACGGTGACGGAAGAGAGATAGTCGGTATTCAAATCGTAGTTGACGGGCTCGGTGGCGGGAACGTAGTCGAAAACGCCGTCGGCATACACGTAGTTGTATTGCGCCGTGCCCGCGTAATAAGTGCCGTAAAAATAGACGGTGCGCTCCATGCTTCCGAGCCCGCCTCCGCCCGTGATCGGGCCGCCCGCAATCGTATAGGAAAGGTTGATCTGCTTGCGGAGAAAGGGGCGTTCGGGCTGGAAATCCACGAAAGTGAGGGCGTCTTTACGGCAATACCCCGTAATTTTCTTGTAGCCGTTCGTGCCGTCCTGATATTCCACGAGGCAGTAGGGAGCGCCCTCGTTGATTACTTTGACATAGTAGGTGTAGGGCAGAATGAACAGTCCCTTGCTCTCGTTCGCTTCCTCGTAAAACCAAACGTCGTGGGTGGCGGCAACGGCGTAACGTTCTCCGTCGGCGCGGGCTTCCTTATAGGAGGGCGCGGGCGCGGAAAACGTGAAGATAAGTAAAAACGATGAAAGAATTAAGATTAAGCGTTTCATACGCGATATCATAGCGAAAAAACAAGTGCGGGAAAGGGAAAATTTTAGCGAAATGAACGAAATATTGCAAAAAATCAAGGCGATCGAGCGGGAGCAAAACCGCAGAGAAAAGTCGGACAATCTCGCGCGCTACAATGCGGGCAAGAAAAAGCACAAAAAACAGCTCGCCTTCCACAAGTGCAAAAAGCGAAACCGTTGGGTGTTCGGCGGGAACCGCTCGGGCAAGACGGAGTGCGGGGCGGTGGAATGCGTTTGGCTCGCGCGGGGAAATCACCCGTACCGAAAAAACAGGGCGGGCGTGTTCGGGTGGGTGGTGTCGCTCACGGCGCAGGTGCAGAGGGACGTGGCGCAGAAGAAAATTTTGCACTATCTGCGCCCCGACTGGATACAGGACGTCGTGATGCTGAGCGGAAGAAAGGACAATCCGCAGACGGGCGTGATCGACCAGATCGTCGTGAAAAACGTGTTCGGCGGGACTTCCGTCATCGGCTTTAAGAGTTGCGATCAGGGGCGGGAACGCTTTCAGGGGAGTTCGCTCGACTTCGTGTGGTTCGACGAAGAGCCCCCGCAGGACGTGTACGAGGAGTGCTGTATGCGGGTGGTGGATCGGGAGGGGGACGTCTTCGGCACGATGACCCCTCTCAAAGGCTTGACCTTCGTCTATGAAGAAATTTACATGAACCGCAAGAAAAATCCGCAGGTCTGGTACGAGTTCATGGAATGGGGGGATAACCCCTATCTGCCCAAGAAGGAAATTAAACTGTTGGACGCGACAATGGACGAAACGACTCTGCAAGCCCGCCGATACGGGCGGTTTGCGGCGCGGGAAGGGCTCGTCTATCCAGAGTTCGACGAGAGCATACACGTCATCGAGCCCTTTCAGATCCCCAAGGAGTGGCAGGACAATATCTCCATCGATCCGGGGCTCAAAAACCCGCTCTCCGCGCATTGGTACGCGGTGGATTACGACGGAAACGTCTACGTAGTGGCGGAGCACTATGCGGCGGGGCGGGACGTGGATTTTCACGCCGAGGCGATCCGCGCGGTGAGCGAAAAATTGGGCTGGAAGCGGGACGGGAAGGGGCGGGTGCAGGCGCTCATCGACCCTGCGGCGGGTCAGCGCACGCTCGCCTCCGTGAAGAGCGTGACGGAGCTGTTTTACGAGCGGGGCATTCTCGTCAATTCTAAGGTAAATAAAGATATTTTCAGCGGGATCGCGCAGGTGAAGAGCTATCTGAACTGTAAAAACGGCTTGCCCAATCTGTACATATTTAAAGGCTGTACCAACATGATCCGCGAGATAAAGGGGTATTTTTGGGGGAGCGGGGAAAATCCCGAAAAGAAGGACGACCACGCGATGGACGAGCTGAGATATTATTTGATGACGCGCCCCAAAAACGCGCCGCCCGCTCCCGAAAGGAGCGAGGTTTCGCGCGATAAGGACAGGCGGATACGGCGGCTGAGGAGGGGGTAAAAAAGGGTAATATGAACGACGAAAGGATCTTGAACGCCGTTCGGAAGGTGGCTTTGGGGTTTTCCCTCGAAGAGATCACCGAGGAGTACGGCGTGGAGGACGGCGAGCTGAAACTCGTCAAACGACGGGAAACGCATAAGGACATTCCCCCCGATTTGAAGGCTGTAAAAATATTGATGGAGGAGAAGGACTATTCGTCGCTTTCCGACGAGGAATTGGAACGGGAAAAAATCAGACTGTTAAAGCAATTAAAGGAGGAAGAAGATGAAAACCAAACAAACAAACGCTGAGAAGAGCATGGAGGAGCACCGCAAGGCGAGGCTTGTCGCCGAGGTGCGCGCCGACTTCGACGGCAGGCGCGAGATGCGCAGACAGCTGGAACGGGGCTGGCAGCTCAACATGAATTTCGTAAGCGGAAACCAAAACTGCGACATCTCGCCCGTATCGGGGGAGCTCGAAGAGGAGGAGAGCGCCTATTATTGGCAGTCGCGCAAGAACTTCAACCATATCGCGCCCACCGTGGATACCCGTGTCGCACGGCTTGCAAAGGTGCGCCCCAATCTCACCGTGCGCGCGTTTTCGGATACGGACGAGGACGTTAAGACGGCGCGGCTGTGCTCCAACATCATCAAATCGGTAAAAAACCGATTGGATTTCGACAGGATCGTGGCGCGCGCAACGCTTTGGTCGGAAACCTGCGGAACTGCCTTTTACAAGGTGGTGTGGAATTTCAGCGACGGCAACGTGATCGGCGCGGACGAAACGGGACACTCCGTTCGCGAGGGGGACGTGAATATGGTCGCGCTCTCGCCCTTCGAGATCTATCCCGATTCGCTCACGGCGGAGAGTATGGAGGAGGTGCGAAGCATCATTCACGCCAAGGCTGTGTCTGTATCGGAGATATACGACCGTTTCGGGGTGAAGCTTGCGGGGCGGAGCATCGGGGAATTTTCCCTCGCGCCCTATTCCGCGCCGAGCGATTGGAAAACGCCTTCGGACGCAAACTTCCGTCCCGCGGCGCAGGACGCGGAAATTTTGATCGAACGCTATACCCGTCCGAACGGGGAATTCCCCAACGGACGTTTGGAGATCGTTGCGGGGGACAGGCTCCTCTTCGAAGGGGATCTGCCTTACCGCAACGGGGACCGGGGAGAGCGCGTGTTGCCCTTTATCAGGCAGACGTGCATTCCGCTTGCGGGGGCGTTTTTCGGAACGTCCGTCGTCGACCGCATGATCCCGCTGCAACGGGCTTACAACGCGGTTAGAAACCGCAAGCACGAGTTTTTGAACCGACTGTCGGCGGGCGTAATTGCAGTAGAGGACGGTTCGGTGGATGCGGACGAGTTGGCGGAGGACGGGCTGTATCCCGGGAAAGTGCTCGTTTACCGTCAGGGTTCCGCGCTCCCCGAATTCCTCGATTGCGGTAAGGTCCCCGCGGAGTTCGGAGAAGAGGAGGAGCGGCTTTCCGAGGAATTTGTCCTTGTTTCGGGCATGAGCCAAATTTCGCGCAATTCGGCAAACCCCACCAACGTCACGTCGGGCGTCGGACTGCAACTCCTTCTCGATCAGGATACCAACCGTATGCAGGCGAGCGTGGAAAGCGTGGAGCGGGCGATCAAGGAGGCGGGCAAACAGATTCTGCACCTTTATAAACAGTTCGCGGGCGCAAAGCGTATTCTCCGCATGACGGGTACGGGCGGGTATAGCGAGCTCGTGTGCTTTTCTTCGAGCGATATCTCGGCGGACGACGTGCAGTTCGAAACGGGATACGAAAAGAGCCCCGAAGAAATTCGGGAAGACGTTTTGTACCTTCTCAAAGAGGGGCTTCTTCGGGATAAGAACGGCGAGCTTTCGGACGATACGCGTAACCGCGTGCTGGACGCGCTCGGTTACGGCTCGTACGAGAACGCAAGGGACATTACCAAGCTTCACCTGAGAAAGGCGGAGCGGGAAAATCTCTTGCTGGCGCAGCGCGACGTGGAGGCGGAGAGCTACGACGATCATGCTCTGCATATCGCCGAACACACGCGCGCCCTGCTTTCGGGCGGGGAGGACGACAAAGCGGTGAAGGAGAGGATCGCGCGCCACCTCGAATCCCATCGCCGCAAAGGAGCATAAACGTGGAAGAGGAAAACAAGACGGAGAATCCCGAATCTCAGCCGAACGCCGCGCCTGCCGAGGGGCAGGCGCAAAGCGGAGAGCCGATCTATTTGGGGAAATTCAAGAGCGTAGACGCCCTCATGCGCGCCTATAAGGAGCTGGAAGCGGAATTCACCCGTCGCAGTCAAAAGTTGAAGGCTCTGGGGGAGTCCGCTCCGCAGGGCGGGAACGCGGACGCAAGGAGCGCGGCACGGAAGGAGAGCGAACTTATCGGCGCGGAGGCGGTCGAGCCTGCGCAGAAGGTTCCGCTCATGACGGACGGCGGGACGGGAGTTACCGCTCCCGCCCGCAAGCCCAAAAGTATTCGCGAAGCGGGCAGTATGGCGCTCGGTTATCTTCGCAACCAAAAATATTAAAGGATAGGAGAAAATAAAATGGTAACTACTCAAACGGCAGACAACGTTTTGAAATCTTATTATTTGGACGTGGTGAGCGATCAGCTCAATAAAGCGGCAAACCCCTTGCTTGCGGCGATCGGACAGACGAGTTCGGACGTGTGGGGCAGGGACGTCCGCAAGACGGTGCGCTACGGCGTAAACGGCGGCGTCGGCGCGGGCACGGAGGACGGCGCGCTTCCCAAGTCGAGCGGGAACAAGTACGCGCAGTTCGTCGCGACCCTCAAAAACCTTTACGGGACGATCGAGATTTCCGATAAGGCGATCCGCGCTTCTCAGAGCAACGACGGCGCGTTCGTCAACCTTTTGAACGAGGAGATGGACGGGCTCGTTAAGAGCTCTTCCTTCAACTTCGGAAGAATGCTCTTCGGCGACGGTTCGGGCACTCTCGCCACGGTCGCCGCGTCGCACGGCGCGTACGTTTCCGTCGATACCGTGCGCAACCTTGCGGTGGGCATGATCGTCGATATTTACAACGATTCGGGTATTCGCGTTGCGGGCGGTAAGGAGATCACCGCGATCGATACGGCGAATAAGCACGTGACTTTCAACGACGCGCTCATGACCGTCGCGAAAGATTACACGATCTGTATGCAGAACTCCCACGGCTTGGAGATCACGGGCTTGGGCGCGGTCTTCTCCGATTCCGACACCCTTTACGGCGTGAGGCGTGCTGACAATCCTTGGCTCAAACCGTACGTCAAGAGCGAAGTGGGCGCGATCACCGAAGAGGCGCTCCAAACGGCGATCGACGAAGTGGAGGAGATCTCGGGCGGCAGAATCAACTTTATCGTCTGCTCGCGCGGAGTGCGCCGTTCCCTCATCAAGGCGCTTTCCGAATACCGCAAGAACGAAACCATGGAGCTCGAAGGGGGGTACCGCGCCGTTACCTTCAACGGCATTCCCGTGCTCGCGGACAGATTCTGCCCCGAGGGAACGATGTATCTCATCAATACCGACGACTTCGGTCTGCATCAGCTTTGCGATTGGCAGTGGCTGGAAGGCGAGGACGGCAAGATTTTGAAGCAGATCCCCGGTAAGCCCGTCTATACGGCGACGCTCGTGAAGTATGCGGAGCTGCTCTGCTACCGTCCCTGCGGGCAGGCGATGCTTACGGGTATCACCGAGAGCTAAGCCCGTCCGTTCCAAAAGGGTGGGGCGGGAGGGTTTTTACAGGAGGTACGACATTGAAGGTCAAAGAAATTGTCGCGTTGGCGGCGGAAAATATCGGGCGGGAGGACTTAGCGGAAACGCTTGCATCCCTTTCGGGCGAGCCGACGGGCGAATTGAAGGCGCTCCTTCGCTGCTACAATTTGGTGGAAAACGAGGTGGCGATCGACTATTTCCCGCCCAAACGGGAGGAGAACGTTCTTCCCGAACAGGGCGCTGTGGCGTTTTCCTCGCTCAGCCGTATTCCCGTGGAGATTTGCCGCGTGCGGAACGCGGAGGGGGAGGACGTGCGGTACGAACTGCATCCCTCCTGCCTCCTGCTCCCCGAAGGGACGGGCGCGGTGACGATCGCTTACGCCTATTCGCCCGCAAATAAGACTTATGCCGACGAGAGCGAGTTTCAGGGCAAGGTATCGGCAAGACTGCTCTCCTTCGGCGTGGCGGGAGAATTTTGCTTGTCGAGCGAGAGGTACAGCGAAGCGGCGATTTGGCAGAAACGCTTTCAGGACGCTTTGCGGGCGGCGGATTACCATAAACGGCGTATTACCGTTCGTGCGAGGAGGTGGGTATGACGGAAAAGTCTTACCCCGTCCCCGCCGCCGTATACCGCACCTATCGGTTTCCCGTGACGGAGTTGGGGAAAGCGTCGACCGTGAAGAAATTTTCCCAAACGCATATGCGGGAGAGCGGCGGCGCGTTCATCTGTGCGGAAACGGAGGTCAAGACTTATCAGCTCGCGGAGGGCGTTACTCGGTTCTTTTGCACGGATACCGAAGTGTACGCGCAGGAGGGGCGGAAAATATATATGCTGGACGCGAACGTTTCCAAAACGGGCTTTAACGATTTGACCCGCGTGATCCGGTTTCACGACGACTTGGAGCGGGAAATCATCATCGCGCTTTCCGAAACGCGCACGTATCAGTTAAAGAATAACGTGCCCTACGTGGTGGCGCCTTCCGTCGGGGGCACCTGTATGTGCTTCTTCCGCGACAGAATGTTCATCGGAAGCGGAATGCGCCTCAATTATTCGGAAGCGCTCTACTTCGACAAGATGAACGATTTCGCCACGCAGAAGTCGGGTTATATCGATTTGTTGGAGGACGGAAAAGGGAATATCATCGAAACGATTCCCTTCGGCGATAAGCTGTATCTGTTCCGCGAAAAGGGGATCACCGAATTCACGGGCTACGGCGACACGCTCGGTTTCCGCTTAAAGGAAGTGCCCTGCGGCGCGGGCAGGATCAAGGAGGGCTCTATCGCAAACTGCGGCGACAAGGTGTATTTTTTCACCGATGCGGGAATGTTCGCGTTCGACGGGTCTAAGGCGTCCCCCGTCAAGACGGCCGACTGCTCGCGCATCGACCTTGATAGCCCGATTTTCGGGGCGGCGGTGGAGGGGGTGTACTACGTTTCCGCCGTCGTGGAAGGACAGCGCATTTTTTACCGCTACGACGGACGCGTCGAACAGGGACGGTATATTTCCGTGGAGAACGAAGCGATCGCCGCGCGCGGAAAGGAAATCTATTTTCTATGGCAGGGCGCGCTCTATCAGCTCGGCACGCGGGCGCTTCCGCCCGTGCGCGAAAATTGCAATTTGCAGTTCACCTTTTTCCCGCCCGACGATAAACGGCGGGACGGCTATTTGGAAGCGATCGAGGTGACGGGGAAATATTTGTACGACGTGACCGTGACGTCGGAAAACGGTTCGTATTCCTTTTCGGGGAACGGTAAGACCCGTTTTCAAAGACCGCTGAGGGGAGAAGCGTTTACGGTGAAGATCGTGCCGCAGAACAGAATGTTCGCCCTGCAAGAAATCGCTTTTTATACGAGGAGGGACGGATAATGGAGATCGACGTCATCGACCTCACTTTGCCCGAATACGCGAATTTGAACGCTATGCAGCTTGCCGTGGTGCGGGACGCGCAGGTGCGCAAAAATGCGGAAACCGCCAAATTGCAGGCGGCGCGGTTACAGTATCGGCAGGGGCTGATCGGGAACAACACGGCGCATTCCTCCATGTACGATTCGGAGGGACAGCGCATCACCGCGGAGTATAACGCGAAGGTGGAAACCATCGTCGAGGATCTCAAATATACGCTCGCTTACGATAATCTGATGCAGGGAGGGAACGATCAGGGACCGTACAGTTATCCCGCCAATCCCAACTATTATCTCACCCCGCCCGACCGTTTTTTGGCGGTTCGGACTTACTATATGCTCACTTATCCCGACGCGGCGACTCGGCTCACCGTTTACGACAAGGACACTTTGGCGCAGCACTATCTCGGGGAGTTTTATCCGACTCTGCGCGAAATTTTCGCCAAATACGCCGCCGAAGAGGCGTAGAGCATTACAACTTAAAAAAAGAATCAGGCACGGCTTTATGCCGTGCCTGTTCTTGCTAATCGGTTAAATTTTCGGGAGTAAACAACGGAGAGTCGAAAAATACCTGTAACGTGATATTTAGACCGGCGCAGATTCCGTAAATAGTCGAAAGCTTAACGGTAGAACTTCTCGCCATGGTAGCAATGGTGGGGCGCGGAACGCCGCTTAAATTTGCCAGAGCGTTTACGGTGATATGCCGCTCTTTCGCCAATTCGATGATTCTTGCATAAACTGCATCTACTAATCTCATAAAATCCTCCATTTCGGCAGTTGGTGCGCCAATAGGTTTAGTATATGAAATTAGTAAAAAAAATGTCGTTGGCACACCAACAGTTGGTTGACCAACGATCAAAAATTTGATATAATAGTAAAAAGTTAAGAAATGGTTTTAGCGAATATGGAAATTTACCGCGTTTCGTTCATAGGACATAGAGAGATCGAAGATTACTCTTTTGCGGCAAATCAAGTCGATTCCGTTGTTCGGGAATTAATCGCGACAAAGGAGTATGTTGAGTTTTATGTCGGTCGCAACGGCGAATTCGATATTTTGGTTGCGTCCGCAATTAAGCGCATACAACGGGAACTGGGAAAGCGGAACAGTTCGTTAATTCTTATGTTGCCATATCCGGTTGCGGAAACGGAAGCGTATGAAAAATACTATGACGAGGTGGAGTACCCGAGAGAGCTTTACAAAGTCCACTACAAGTCTGCAATCACAAAACGCAACGAGTGGCTTGTGGATCATTCGGATATGCTCGTTGCCTATGTTATACGCGCTTACGGCGGAGCGGCGCAGTGCTTAAAAAAAGCGGTTGCCCGCGGGATAGAAATTCGGCGTGTAGACAGGGAAAGCGTAGAGTGGGATAGGCAATAATCATGATATCAAGGCGCACCGTTATAAAAACTTATAAAATCCACATGAGCAACACAAATAAGGCACGAAGAAACTCCGATGAAATTCCGAGATAACAGTAAAGGGCAATTTGCGTTTCAGCCATGACTTAAATTATATGGTGCAGACCTGATATAGCAACGCGGCGGATTTCCGTTGCGTTGCTTTATTATCGCTAATCTTCAAAAAGAATCAGGCACGGCTTTATGCCGTGCCTTTTTCGGTTGCGGAACAGGCGCCCCTTGCCGAGGGCGTCAAACCTTAATGCCTGAGTAAGGGGAGCCTTTCCTTAATTACTCAACGGTGACGCTCTCCTCCGTAATTTGGATCTTGCTTGCGAAAAAGGATTGCAGGGCGCGCACGGCTTCCAAATAATCGGACTTTGCGATCGTTTCCACGGCGGAGTGCATGGCGAGCTGTGCGATTCCGATATCGACGGAGGGCACGCTCACCTGTCCCAAGCTGATCGCACCCAAGGTGCTTCCGCTTCGCATATCCGAGCGGTTGTAAAAGGATTGGCGTTTTACGCCCGCGCGGTCGAAAATTTTCTTG
This sequence comes from uncultured Clostridia bacterium, assembly GCA_947088135.1. Classification (GTDB taxonomy): domain Bacteria; phylum Bacillota; class Clostridia; order Christensenellales; family Borkfalkiaceae; genus Gallimonas. The sequence goes on along the minus strand of CAMUFJ010000016.1, from coordinate 2,195 downwards.
ACGAGGGCGGAGGTCACGGCGTCCGTGGTATACGCGCCGCCCGCGTGTCCCTTGATCACCACGCCGCCCCCGAGTTCGGTGCGGTTGGTCGGGTCGTGCTTTTCGGGGTGGTTGGGGTGGGTCGCGTGCGCGTTATCCATAGAAAGGAGAAGGGAAGTGCAAAGCTCCCGCTCGTGTTCCTCCTCCGTTTTTCCGAGCGCGCGGGAAATGCGCTTTAACACGGAGGCGAGGAATCCGCTCCCCGCGCCTTGTCTGGTACGGCTTCCGATTTCCTCGCTGTCGAGGCAGGCGAGCACGCACTTGCCCGAGGAAGGGGAAAGAATGGCGGAGAGCGAGGCGTACACGCTCGTAAGGTTGTCGATACGGGGCGAACAGAGCAGTTCGTTTTCCGCGCCGCAGGAGAAGGGCTTCTCCGCGCATACGGCGAAAATATCCGCCGATACGGGATCGTTGAGAAGCTTATTGAAATCCTGTTTGCCCAAGCCCAAGAGGGGAAGCTCCGTCTGCGGGTTGGGCGCGAATTTTTCGTTCGCCTCGCGGTTCATGTGAATGGCGAGCGAGGGGATCACGACGTGGAAATCGCTCGCAAAATTTTTGGCTACGAGCTTGTCCCCGTCCTCGTAAACCGCGCGCCCCGCAAGTTTTAACGGGCGGTCGAAAAAGGTATAGTTCAAGCCTCCGCCGTAGGGTTCGGCGTTAAGGCGGGTACAGCGCTCGTCGGAAAGGGCGGCGTTCTCTTTGAGCTTGAAGCAGGGCGAGTCGGTATGGCTCGCAACGATTTTGTATCCCTCGCCCTCCCCCGCCGTAAAGGCGATGAGCGCGCTTCCGCCGCGCGTTACGTAGTATTTTCCGTCCCGTTCAAGTTCCCAGGGCTCGTGCTCCGCAAGGCGGACGAAGCCGTTTTTTCGCAAAAGCGCTTCCGCCAGCTCCACCGCCTGCCATGCGGTGTACGCTTCGCCGAGAAACGCTTCCAAATTCTTGATTTCTTTCGGATCTTGCATAAATAGCCTCAAATTGCTTTTTTCTTTCATTATAGGCATTCTCGCGAAAAAAAGCAAGAGGAAATACAATTTTGCGGGAAATTCGCCCAAGAACCGCGCAAAACCCCGCCGAAAATCCTCTCTTAAAGCATTTTCCTTATTTTTGTACAAAATTCGACGAATTATTTAAAAAAATGCATGAATTTTGTACAAAAATAGCTTTACAAAAAATTTAATCACTCTTATAATAGAGGAGAACCTCGAAAAGGGGTTCGAAGAGGTGGTGTTATGAAAAGAATATTGATCATGGAGGCAAACCGTAGCTTTGCAAACGAGCTATCCGCTTATTTCACGGGCGAAGGATACGAGGTGTGCGGAGTAACGGATGACGGCGCGGAGGGCTTGAAGCTTTTGGAACAGCACGCTCCCGTGGCGGCGGTTTTGAGCTTGTCCCTCAAAACGTTGGACGGATTCACCGTCATGGAGGAGGCAAAGAAGGAAAACCGTAAAACGGATTTTATCGTACTCGGCAATTTCGCAGACGATAAAATCATCAACCGAGCGATCGCTTTGGGCGCAAAGTATTATTTGATGAAGCCCGTCAGCGCCTCCGTCGTCGGCGAACGGGTGCTCGAAGTTGCGAGCTCCGACGCGCCTGTCGCGCCCAAGGAAAAGTTCGAACGCCGTCGTCCGGGTACGGTGGACGAGCGCATCAGCAATATTTTCATCTCCATCGGAATCCCGCCGCATATCAAAGGCTACGGTTATCTGCGCGAGGGGATCAAAATGGCGGTGCAGGATCCGCAAGTCATCAACAACGTGACTAAGGGTTTGTATCCCGTGATCGGTGAGCGCTACCAAACGACTGCAAGCAAAGTGGAACGCGCCATTCGCCACGCGATCGAGGTTGCTTGGAACAGAGGACGGGTCGACGCGGTAAACGCGATTTTCGGCGCGCGGGTGTATATCGGGAACGAAAAACCTACGAACAGCGAGTTTATCGCCTTGGTTGCGGACAAGCTCATTTTAGAGAGCATGGTATAGCGGTTTCACCCGAAACCTCCTCTTAACGGGGCGGGGTGCGCCGTAAAAAAGACGCTTCTTATGCGGAGCGTCTTTTTTCGTGTAAAAATATAATAAATTCGGAAACTTTTTTCGTGAATTGTAATGGTAAGATAGGTTCGTAACATGATTACGACCTATTTTTTTTACGGT
>CAMUFJ010000015.1 GCA_947088135.1 uncultured Clostridia bacterium | reverse complement strand
CAACCGACAAAACTCGCGATATCGTCGCCTGCGGAATCGCCGTTCCGTTTCTGCGTACCGACATCGTAACCGTCGTACCAAGCGCCGCCGACACATTAGAGAAGTAATTGATTTCATATACTCCGGTAGCCCCCACCGTAAGACTGTTGACAGGAGTATCCGTTACGTTTTTCAACGGCATAGCGGAAGGAATCGGCAGTTGCGTTGTACCGCCTATCGTCAAGTTGAGCGTTTGCGGCGTCGTATTGTACAACCCGCCGTAAGCGTTTAAATCGGCTATGCCGGTAGGCCCGGTTGCGCCCGTAGGACCCGCTACGCCCGTCGCACCGGTTGCGCCCGTTGCACCCGCTACGCCCGTTGCTCCCGTTGCGCCCGTAGGGCCTGCTACGCCCGTTGCTCCCGTTGCACCCGTAGGACCTGCTACGCCCGTTGCTCCCGTTGCGCCCGTAGGGCCTGCTACGCCCGTTGCTCCCGTTGCACCCGTAGGACCTGCTACGCCCGTTGCTCCCGTAGGACCCGCCTCGCCGGGCATTCCCTGTAAGCCCTGTACACCCTGCGGACCCGTAACGCCTGTCGCACCCGTAGGTCCTGTTGCCCCCATAGGCCCCGCTATACCCGTTGCACCCGTTGCACCCGTAGGCCCGGCAGGCCCCGTTGCACCTCTCGGACCGGTTGCACCCGTAGGACCTATTACGCCCGTACCGACGACCACCCGCACGCGCTTTACACAATGACAATGGCAAGGGCGGTAGTCGTGAAAATCTTCAAAGCACATAAAAATTTCTCCCTTTGTAACGAATCGTTCACCGACCCGTCCACTATTATCATAGTATTAAAAGAAGAAAGAGGTGACAATAGTATGACGGTTTCCCTTTGCATGATCGTAAAAAACGAGCAGGAAGTTCTTGCGCGCTGTTTGGAAAGCATAAAAAACACCGCAGACGAAATCGTGATCGTAGACACGGGCTCCGACGACGATACGCCGCAAATCGCGCGAAAATTTACCGATCTGGTGTATTTCTATCCTTGGCGGGACGACTTTGCAAGCGCGCGAAATTATGCTTTTTCCAAAGGCACGGGAGATTATTTGATGTGGCTCGACGCGGACGACGTTCTCCCCGAGGGAGAAGCGGAAAAATTGACCGCCTTCCGCAAAGACTTGGAAGAGCGAAAACCCGATTTTGTAGAATGCCCCTACGAGATGACGGACGGGCAAGGAAACCCCGCAACGGTGTTTACCCGTGAACGGCTGTTTCGGCGGGAAGCAAATTTTCAATGGATCGGGCGGGTACACGAGTGCATCGCCCCGCGCGGAGAACGGCTTTCCGCCCCCTTCCGCATACGGCATTTGGGAAGCAGCAAACCGCGCGGAGCGCGCAACTTGCACATATACGAACGCTGGGCGGCGGAGGAAACACTGAGCCCGCGCGATTTATTCTATTACGGGCGGGAACTCTACTACAACCGCTTATACACGCCCGCAATCGCAGTATTAAACGAAATGCTTGCAGGGGACGGCTGGTACGTCAACAAAATAGAGGCTTGCAAAGTATTAGCTCTTTGCCACCGCGAACGGGGAGAACGCGAATTTGCCGTCCGCGCGCTTTTGCGCAGCTTTTCTTACGGACATCCGCGCGCTTCGGTTTTGTGCGAGCTGGGAAAATGCTTCGCCGAAGGAGCGAAACACGATTTAGCCGCTTATTGGTACGAACGCGCCCTCGAATGCGCCGACCGCTCCGCCGAGGGAGATTTCGAAGAACCGTCTTGCCGCGGGATCGTTCCCCTCATCGAGCTTACCTGCTGTTACTACGCCTTGGGCGACAAAGCGCGGGCGTTCGAATATCACAAGCGCGCGGAGGAGCTTTCCCCTTCTCATCCCGCCGTCCGCCATAACCGCGAATTCTTCCGAACAATCGGTATGCTTTCATATTAGCCCGATATTCCGAACCCACCGTCCGCAAAAGCGTAAAAAAACACCGTGCGAACGCACGGCGTTTTTCGATTCGTAAATTGATCAGTTCCAATCGGGCGCAGGTGCTCCGGCACCGAACCCGAAAATTTTTTTAAGCATTTCTTCTGCATCGAAGGGCTTATAGCTGTCATCCGTCGCGATCCCTTCGGGAAGCCGAGCCTGCTTGTCGGTAGCCTTTAAGGAGCAGCCTCCCTTCAACACCACCGTACCGCTGACGGCGCCCATCTCCGTAACCGTTTGCAGCGACATATCGACGTCGTACACGATTCCCGTCCCCTCGAACATACCGTCCTTATCGAACGCAACGTAGAAATCGACGGCAAAACTATTAAATGCGATCTCCGCCGCAATCCCCTCTTCGCCCTCGGCTTCCGCAATCAGTTTCTCCGCCGTTTGCTTATCGAGGGTGAATTTGAGCTTCAAGCCCTTCCGCTGATCCATAGAAATTTTTACGCCGTTTGCCGTGAGCTCTTCGAGCATGGCTTTGAATTCGTCGGGCTTTTCCGGCACCGCAGGGAACTGCGGATCGCTCGGAATTTCAGGCATACCGGGAACGCCTCCGATCCCGCCGATCGTATCCTCAACGACGTCCTCCAAATTAAGCTTGGTATTGCCCACAAAGAACGAAGACGTCTTGACCGGCGAAATATAGAGGCTTTCCATATCGTGATAGATCGCGAGCTCCTCGTCATAGTCCATATTGAAGGTGATGCCGGACGTCGTAATTCCGCCCTCCGTCTTTAATTTCTGCTTTCCCGCACCTGCGGAAGTCAATCCGTTTTCTTCCATGGCAAGGGACACAAGGTACTCGGCGCTCGATTCCGCGTCCCACTTAAAAGCGACGTTCGAAACGATCCCGTTTCCCATATCCGCTTTTACGCTCAAATCGATTTTTGCCGACGCCTCCTCCTCGGCTTGCAGATTATAAGTCCAACCGACTTCCTCCACGTTACCGAAAGAATCATCGAACCTGACTTCCTCGCACGCCGCCGCGACCTCCTCCGCCGTAGCTTCCTTATATTTCCCGCTGATTTCACCCGTCTTTCCGCCGCAGCCCGTAAGCATGGCGAGCGCCCCCACGGTAAAGAGCGCACCCGCAACAAATAAACTTTTCTTTTTCATATTTTTCTCCTTTCAGCTGAATTCGCCGTTACTATGATACTACATATATTTTACTACTTACCCCCCCCCTGTTGTCAATATCTTTTCGAATTTTTTTTGGTTTTTCGGCAATATTTTTCCCAAAAGAAGAAAACGACGGAAAATTTACTGAAATTTTCACTTCGTTTTTATTTTAAACAGAGTTTGTCACTTGCATTTCTGACAAAGCATATGGTATGATATCGTCAAGAGATTAGCATTTTTAACGGAGAAGCATATGAGTTATTTGACGCTGAAAGGAGTAGGCAAGCGCTACCAAACGGGTAACGTGGCGGTAGACGCACTCAAAGGCGTATCGTTCGAGCTCGAAGACGGGGAATTCGTCGTGATTCTCGGTTCGAGCGGCGCGGGAAAAACAACGCTTTTAAATCTTCTCGGAGGCATGGACCACGCCACGGAAGGAGAGATCGTACTCGACGGAAAATGCGTCACCGCGTTGGGTAAGCGCGGACTTACCGACTACCGCAGAAACGACGTTGGCTTCGTCTTTCAATTCTATAATCTGATGCCCAATCTCACCGCACTCGAAAACGTGGAGATCGCCGTGGAGATCTGCAAGAACGCGCTCGATCCAAGAACGGTGCTCGGACAGGTAGGTCTTGCGGAACGTCTTAACAACTTCCCCGCACAGCTCTCGGGCGGAGAACAGCAACGCGTATCCATTGCGCGTGCCGTTGCGAAAAATCCCAAGCTGCTCCTCTGCGACGAACCGACGGGCGCGCTCGATTACGTGACGGGCAAACATATTTTAAAGCTGTTGCACGACATTTCGCGCGAGAAGAAAAAACCCGTTATCATCGTCACCCACAATGCCGCGCTCAAAGACATGGCGGATAAAGTCATCCATATCAAGAACGGGCAGATCGAAGCCGTCGAGGCGAACCCTTCGCCCAAATCCATTGAGGAGATCGAGTGGTGAAAACGTATTTGAAAACGCTCGCGCGCGTCTTTAAAAAGCATTTTACGCGCCTCCTTTCCGTCATTCTCATGGTCGTCATCAGCGTCGGCTTCGTGGCGGGCATCGGTTGTGTCGTGGATAAGATCAACGATTCCATGACCGACTACTATATCGCCCGAAACGTGAGCGACTTTATTATAAAGAGCAAGGCGGAAAAGGGCTTTTCGGAGGAGGAGATATCCGCCCTCCGCGCCCGCTACGGCGAAGGCGTTAATTTGGGAATGTCGCTCGACGTAAATCTTTCCGTAAACGGGGAAGACCGCCTTGTACGGCTTTACTTTTTCGACGGCGAGCAAACCGTGAACGTAAAGGAACGCAAAGAACTTTGGGAGGGGGAAACGCCCGAATACACCGCCGCGAGCGAACAAAATGACAACAAAATAAAGGAGCTTCCCCTCGGCACGCAAGTCGAACTCAACTTTAAAACGATTTTAAAACAGCTTGCCGAGCAGAACGGCGGGGAGGCAGACCCCGCTCTCGATATGCTCCCCGACAGCATGGCTGCGCGCACGGTGACGGTAACGGAAACGGTACTCTCCCCTCTTACTTTTGCCGTCGACGGCGAGCCGAGCTACCGCAACCCCGAGGACACCGAGATCCCCGACAATATCACAGACGTTAACAACCTCATTACCGTTGATAATATTTTGTACCTCTCCTACGACGTCGTTCCCGAAATCATGGGCTTCGGCAGGCTGTTGCCTTTGGGCGACGCCTACGTCGCCATCGAAAACAGGAATTTATTCTCCGCGTTTTCCGCCGCCTATAAGACTTACGTAACGAACGAAACCTCCGACGCAGAGGAAAATGTGCGCATCCTCACACTGTACGACAATTACAGCTTCCATTCCCTGCATTCGTATGCGGAGAAAGTGCGGGCGATCTGCTACGTACTCATGGTCGCGTTTTTACTCGTCACCGCCCTCGTCGTGCTCTCCACCATGACCCGCCTTATCGAGGAAGAGCGCGCGCAGATAGCTTGTTTGAGCACGCTCGGCTATCCCGCTTGGCGCATTGTTTTCAAGTACATTCTTTTCGCCATGATCGGTTGCGGGATCGGAGGCGTAGGCGCGTATTTCGTGGAAATCGGCATTGCAAGACTGTTATACGTGGTATTTCATTATTCGTTCGCCATGCCCCCGATGTCAAGCCGCATCAACGATTGGTTTTTCCTGCTCGTCTTCTTTTTCATCGTAGCGGGCACCTTGATCGCAACCGCTTGGGCAGGCAGAAAAATGACCAAGGAAAAGCCTGCCGTTCTGCTCCGTCCCAAAGCTCCCAAGGTTGGAAAAAAAGTATTTCTGGAACGCATTCCCCTTCTTTGGAATATGCTTTCTTTCAAGTACAAATCCACCATGCGCAACGTGCTTCGGTACATGAATCGGTTTTTAATGACGGTCGTCGCAGTCGCTTTTTCCACCGCGCTCGTCACGGCGGGACTCGCGCTCTTGGATCTATGCCTGTTCCACGGGATCGATTCCCCTACCGTCATGGCAGTCGCAGTCGTCGTGGTTATTTTTGCGGGGCTACTGACGGCGGTCGTCGTATACACGCTCACCAATATCAACATCAGCGAACGCAACCGAGAGCTCGCCACGCTTATGGTGCTCGGCTATCACGACAAGGAGGTTGCGGGTTATATCTACCGCGAAATCTATATCGATACCGCCGTAGGAATCGCGTTCGGCTATCCTTGCGCGGCGCTTCTCATTTGGCTGGTGTTCGGCGCAATGGGCATGGGCACGCTCGGGGGAGTTTCTTGGTTCGTTTGGCTGATCGCGCCCTTTATCGTCTTGACGTTTACAGCCGCCGTGACCCTGCTCTTGCGCCGTAAAATCATAAAAATCGACATGAACGAATCGCTGAAAGCAGTCGAATAGTTGCAAGAACGGCAGAAAAAAACGGAAGCGCTTGCTTCCGTTTTTTTATTTACAGATTCACCTTTTCAAACAGCCGAACGGAGAGCAGACAGGAAACCCCCGTACAGAGCAGATAAAGCAGCGTTCCCAAGCCGAAAAACAACGTTTTTACGCCGATATTTTGAGGATCGGGCACGGTGAGCAGATCGGAATAGACGGGCGGCGAATTTCTACATTTCCTCCGTGGCGGAACGGACGGCGTTTTGGAGCATGGCGACGACGGCTTTGCATTCCGAAGCGTTTTCCCCCTCGGCAAGAATACGAATAAGCGGTTCCGTTCCCGAAGCGCGCACCAAGATCCTGCCCCCCGAAAGCCGTTTTTCCGCCTCCGAAATGCACGCAAGCACCGCGGACGAGGAGAGCGTTTTCCGCTTATCCGCAACACGCACGTTGCCCGTGCTCTGCGCAAGCCGTTTGAACCCGCGGGTCAGACAGGACAGCGGGCACTTGCTTTCCAGCGTCGCCTCCGCCACTTTGATGGCGGTGAGCACGCCGTCGCCCGTCGTGGCGTATTTGCGAAAAATAACGTGCCCCGACTGCTCGCCTCCCAGCAACAAACCGCTCTTCACCATTTCTTCGTAAACGAATTTGTCCCCCACCTCGGTGAGTTTTACGGAAATCCCTTCCTCCTGCAAGGAGCGAAGCAAGCCGTAATTACTCATGACCGTGGCGACGATCCCATCCCCGTCCAATTCTCCGCGGGCACGAAGGTAACGCGCGCAGGCGTACAAAATCGCGTCGCCGTCCACAAGCTCGCCCCGTTCGTCCACGGCGATACAGCGATCGGCGTCCCCGTCAAAGGCAAACCCGCAATCGAGCGAATGCTCCTTTACGAGCGCGCACAGCCCATCGGGACAGGTAGAACCGCACTCCGAATTGATGTTGCGCCCGTCGGGGGCGGCGTTAATGGCAAACACCTGCGCACCGAGCGCGTCGAACACCGCTTTGGAAATCGCCCATGCGCTGCCGTTGGCGCAATCGAGCCCCACCCTCAGCCCGCGAAAAGAACTTCGCGGCAAAGAAAGCAGGTATGCCAGATAGCGGTTGCGCCCCGCAACGTAGTCTACGGTGCGCCCGATTTCCTCACCCGTCGCAAGCGGAAGCGTTCCGCCGTCGAGATATTCCTCGACAAGGTTTAAAACGCGTTCCTCCATCTTCTCTCCCGCGCCGTTGATGATCTTGATACCGTTGTCGCCATAGGGGTTATGGCTTGCGGAAATCATGATCCCGCAGTCGAAAGCGTCCGTTCTCGCGACGTAAGAAACGGAGGGCGTCGTCGTCACGTGCAAGAGATAGACGTCCGCACCCGAAGCCGTCGCGCCCGCGGTAAAGGCATATTCGAGCATATAGGAGGAAAGCCTCGTGTCTTTCCCCACGACGATGCGCGCCCTGCCACCCTTGCCGCGCGAAAAATAGCGCCCTAAAAAACGCCCCACCCGAAATGCGTGAACGGCGGTGAGCGACTCGTTCGCCCGCCCGCGGAAACCGTCCGTACCGAAGTATTTTCCCAAAGCGCACCTCCTTTTCTATCGTATGAAAAAGAGTTCCGCTTTGGTGCGCTCCCCATCAAAAAAGAGCGGTTTCCCGCTCTTTGGTTGATATAGAAGCTCGCAAATCTTTTCGGAAGGAAAAGATTGCGGAAGTTACAGTTTCTCTCCGCATTTAGGGCAATATTCCGCATCGGACGGAACGGTCGCCCCGCAAGATGCGCAAGTCCCGACCAACCGCTTTCCGCAACCCTTGCAGAAATTGCTTTCGGAATCGTTCACGGTACCGCAAGCGCATATGCGCTTGTTATCATCCGAAAGCTCCTCCTTCACCGCGGAAACCACCGTCTTGACGGCGGGAGTCATATCCTTTGCCGCCTCGTTGACTACGGGCGCGTGCTCCTTTTGCAGATACCGCGCAATTTCTCTGCGGAAACCGATGGATAATAACGTTCCTCCGCCTCCCATACAGGGCAATCCGATCATACAACACCAAAACTGTTCGGGGAAATCGCCGTAAAAAAAGCTTTGGAAAAAACTCACGAATCCGACGATCGTGAACACCGCGCCCACGCCGAGCAAAATGAACCCGAAAATTTTAAACAGACGCTTATTCCTTTCATGCTTTTCCATATCCCTCCTCCTTATTCCCATTCAATGGTTGCGGGCGGTTTGCTCGTGACGTCGTATACGATTCGGTTCGCATGCGCCACCTCGTTTGTGATGCGGACGGAAACCCGTTCCAACACGTCGTATGGAATACGCGCCCAGTCCGCCGTCATAGCGTCTACGCTCGTTACGGCGCGCAGGGCGATCACGTTTTCGTAGGTGCGGAAATCCCCCTGAACGCCCACCGTTTTACTGCTTGTAATTACCGCAAAATACTGCCAAATATCCCCGTTTAAGCCCGCGCGCGCGATTTCGTCGCGGAAAATATAATCGGCGTCGCGCAAGGTCGCGAGCTTTTCCTCCGTCACCTCGCCCATAATGCGCACGGCAAGCCCCGGTCCCGGGAAGGGCTGACGCTCTACCACGTGTGCGGGAAGCCCGAGCTCCCTGCCCACCTTGCGCACCTCGTCCTTAAACAAATCGCGCAAAGGCTCCAAGATCTCTTTAAAATCAACGACGTCGGGAAGCCCGCCCACGTTATGGTGAGATTTGATGACCGCGCTCTTGCCCTTTCCGCTCTCGATGACGTCAGGGTAAATCGTGCCCTGCACCAAAAAATCGACCGCGCCGATTTGCTTCGCCTGTATTTCGAACACCTTTATAAACTCTTCGCCGATGATTTTGCGCTTCTTTTCGGGATCGGAAACACCCGCAAGGCGTTTTAGAAACCTCGCGCCCGCGTCCGCTTTGATGAGATTCATGCCCATTCCGTCGCGGAACACCTCCATGACCTCTTGGGCTTCATACTTGCGCAATAACCCGTGATCGACAAACACGCAGGTAAGAGCGTCGCCCGCCGCTTTGTGTACGAGAGCCGCCGCTACGGCGGAATCCACCCCGCCCGACATGGCGCAGAGCACCTTTTTCCCGCCGATTTTCTCTTTGAGACGCGCAACTTGTTCGCCGACGAAATTCTTCATCGTCCAATCGCCCGCCGCGCCGCAAACGCGGTACAGGAAGTTGTGCAAAATCGTGTTTCCGTACTCGGAGTGCGCGACCTCGGGGTGAAACTGAACGCCGTAAATTTTGCGCTCTTCGCTTCCGTAGATCGCAACGGGACAATTTTCCGTCACCCCGTATCCCTCGAAGCCGGCGGGGACGGAAGCGACGTAATCGGTATGGCTCATCCACGCAATGCTCTTTTGCGGAATCCCCTCGCAAAGCGCGTTACTCTTTACCATATGGCATTCGCACTTGCCGTATTCGCTCGTTTCGGCGTGTTCGACCCGCCCGCCCAACTGATGTGCTATGAGCTGACAGCCGTAACAAATGCCGAGCACGGGAATGCCGAGCCCGAAAATCTTTTCGTCCACGCGGGGGGCGTTCTCGGCGTACACACTGTTAGGCCCGCCCGTAAAGATAATGCCGATGGGATCGTAAGCTTTGATCTCGTCTATGGACATATCGCAAGGCTTTAAGTCGCAATAAACGCTCAAATCGCGTACGCGGCGCGCAATGAGCTGATTGTACTGTCCGCCGAAATCCAATACCAGTACTTTTTGATGAAACATAAAAACTCCCTAATATTCACGAATATGTTCAAGCATTTTCTTTGATAGACGCGCATACATGCAAAAGGCGGCAAATGCCGCCCGAAAATTTGCTCCAAACGATTAACGACTCGTATAGTTGGGAGCTTCTTTGCTGATGGAAATATCGTGCGGGTGGCTTTCCAAAAGGCCCGCGTTGGTGATGCGCACAAACTCGGAGTTCTTGCGAAGCTCCTCGATATTCTTCTTTCCGCAATAGCCCATACCCGAGCGCAAGCCGCCCTTCATCTGATAGATGATGTCCGAAACCGCACCGCGGTAAGGCACGCGCCCTTCCACGCCCTCGGGAACGAACTTGTTCGCATTCTCCTGAAAATACCGATCCTTAGAGCCCGCCGCCATTGCCGAAAGCGAACCCATTCCACGGTAAACTTTAAAGCTTCTGCCCTGATACAACTCGATTTCACCGGGGCTTTCCGTAGTGCCTGCGAGCATAGAGCCGATCATGACCGCGCTGCCGCCCGCCGCAAGCGCCTTTACGATGTCGCCCGAATACTTGATACCGCCGTCCGCGATAATGCGCTTTCCGTGTTTATCCGCTTCCTCCGCGCAATCCATGACCGCCGTGAACTGCGGAACGCCGATGCCCGCCACCACGCGCGTGGTGCAAATAGAACCGGGACCGATACCTACTTTTACGACGTCCGCGCCCGCGTCGATGAGCGCTTTTGTCGCCGAGGCGGTTGCAACGTTGCCCGCGATGAGCGGAACCTTGGGATATTTCGCTTTGATTTCAGAAATCTTTTTGAGCACCATTTTGGAATGCCCGTGAGCAGTGTCGATCGCAACGACGTCCACCTTCGATTCCACGAGCGCGGCAACCCGCTCCATCGTGTTCGCCGCAGTTCCTACCGCTGCGCCCGCCAAAAGCCTGCCGTTCTTATCGCGCGCGGAGTTGGGATACTGAATGCTCTTTTCAATGTCTTTAATGGTGATGAGCCCCTTCAAAAAACCCTTCCCGTCCACAATGGGAAGCTTTTCGATGCGGTGCTTGCCGAGAATTTTCTGCGCGTCCGCAAGCGAAGTCCCCACGGGAGCCGTTACGAGATTTTCCTTCGTCATCACATTCTCGATGGGTTGATCGAAGTTGGTTTCGAAACGCAGGTCGCGGTTGGTAAGAATCCCCACGAGCTTGCCTCCCTGCGTAATGGGCACACCGCTGATGCGGTACCGCTCCATGAGCGAAACGGCGTCCCTTACGAGGTTTTGCGGTTCTAAAAAGAAGGGATCGGTGATCACGCCGTGTTCGGAACGTTTCACCTTATCGACTTCCTTCGCCTGCTCCTCGATGCTCATATTCTTATGAATGATACCCATGCCGCCCTCGCGCGCCATGGCGATCGCAAGCCGGTTTTCCGTGACGGTATCCATTGCCGCGGAAATAATGGGAATATTCAGCGAAATGCCCTCGCAAAGAACCGTGGTAAGATCCACGTCCGAGGGCAATACGTCGGAAGCCTGCGGAATGAGAAGCACGTCGTCGAACGTTAACCCTTCCTTTACGATTTTGCTCATGAGTTTCCCCCCAATAATGCGACAATATTTTTATAATGACCGTTTTCGGTCGAGAAAGTCTTTTTCTGCACCTCTTCCAAAAGAATGCGTGCGCCGTCCGTATCGTCCGATTTCACCAAATATACGGCAAGCGCGATCACGGGATTCCCCGCAGGAAAGCTCTCGTCCGTCTTGTCCACCGCGAACGCGCAAGCGATCCCCTTTTCCACCTCTCCGCCCGCCAAGCGGTATTTCACGCAAGCGCCCTGTCCGCACAAAAAGTCGTAATAAGAATGATCGGGAACCTCGTCGCCGAGATCCACGCCGTCTTGCTCGTTACAAAATGTGAGCAAATCCTCGTCTGCGTACAGCAAATCGAACCGTTTCTCCGCAGTCTTGTCTTTGCCGTGCTTGGAGGCGATCAAAAAGGAACGGGCGAGGCAGGAAATGCTTCCGGAGCGTTCGTATTCTTGAAACGCGTAATCTCCGCTTACCGTTTCCATCCCGAGCGAGGCGGTAAAATTCATCATCACCGAGGGCGCCCAAAAGGAAAGAACGCCGAACAGTGCAAAAATCAACATAACGGATACCGCGCAAGTGATGAATATCGTTTTTAATATGAGCTTCTTCATGGAATTCGTAAAAATAAAAATAAGTATGCTACAATATTTTTTCTATTTTAGCATACGGATACGAAAAATGCAAGCGTATGAAAAAAATAAAGTCATTTTTTCCCGAATTTTTTCATAGAGATAGAATTATGAAAAAAACATTATGCTCATTTTGCGTCCTCGCAGGATTGATTCCCTTTCTCACGGGGTGCGGAGGCTACGACTATTCCGCCCACGTTTCCGAAGTGCGTTCGGACATTTTCTGCGCGGAAACGGAGGAGTTTTCCCTCACGCTTTCCTGCACGGAACGGGAATACCCCTACGCTTCCGACGGCATCGCCTGCCCCATGAGCAAGGTGGTGGAAATTTCCGTCAACCCCGTCGAATGCGATTTAGACGGCTTGGAAATCACCTTTACCGACGGGCAGGGAACGAACGGGGAAGCCTCCTTCCGCAATACCCACGGCGACTACTTCTATTCGTTCGGCGTAACGGAATTCCCCGCGCAGTCGGTATCCCTCTCCTTAAAGTGGAAGAGCGGAGAGCGCGAACTCACGGCGACTTCGGTGAAAAACGAGAATACCATTTCGGCAGAGAAAGCGCTTGACTGCGCGATTTCGGCGGAAAAGGACAAAATTTCGCGCATGACGAAAAACAAGCGTTTTTACGGTGAATTTTACGTACGCCTTTTACGGCGAAACGTCAATTATTATTACGTAGGCATCGTGGACGAGAGCGGGAGCACACTCTCCCTTCTGTTAGACAGCGAAACGGGCGAGATCCTCGCCCGCCGCGAAAATTGAATTACGTTTATAAACATGAACCTCCGCCCGAGCAAAATTGCTCGGGCGGAGGTTCGCTGTATTCGCCGATTATTTAGCGCTCTCCCGTTTTTTTCTCCGTTCGGACACGATTTTTTCGTAACCGTTTTCGGTGGGCTCGTAATAGACGTGATCCTTTAAGCTGTCGGGCAGATACTGCTGTTCGACCCAACCGCCGAAGTCGTGCGGGAACAAATATTTTTGGCTTTCCGCTTTCGCCGACTTGTCCCCGTACGAGCTGTCGCGCAGATAGCGGGGAATATCGTCGTCGCTGTTTTCCACCGCGTCCTTCCGCGCCCGCATCATCGCCGTGCAAACGGAGTTGCTCTTTTCCGCCTCGCACACGTAAATAATCGCCTGCGACAAGGGCAACAGCCCCTCGGGATAGCCCATGTTCCGAAACGCCGTGAGCGCGGAAACCGCCATGACAAGCGCGTTGGGATCCGCCATACCCACGTCCTCTGCGGCGTGCGCGATGAGGCGGCGGATCACGAGAAGAGGATCGCCCCCGCCCTCGATGATGCGCATGGCGTAATAGAGCGCGGCGCTCGAATCGCTCCCGCGGAGAGATTTGCAGAACGCCGAAATAATATCGTAATATTTATCCTCGTTAAAAGCGAGCGACTTGCGCTGTATCGACTGCTCCGCGTCTTTGAGCGTGACGTGAATCTCCCCGTTCGCCCCCACGGAGGTCGTGAGCACGGCAAGCTCCAAGGCATTGTACGCCGTGCGCAAGTCCCCGTTCGCCGTGCGGGCGATATGGTCGAGCGCGTCGCCGTCCACCTTGGCGGAAACGTCGCCCAGTCCCTTCCGCTTATCCGTAAGCGCTTTTTCGAGCGCCCCGCGGATCTCCTCCGTAGAGAGAGCGCGAAACTCGAATACCCGACAGCGGGACACGATTGCGGGCGTCATGGAAGCATAGGGGTTTTCGGTAGTCGAGCCGATCAGCAAAATCGTCCCCTGTTCGACGGCGGGGAGCAATGAATCGGACTGCGTTTTGCTGAAACGGTGACACTCGTCGAGGAGCAGGTACGTTCTCCTGCCGTACAGTTTCAAGCTGTCCCGCGCCTTTTCCACCGCTTTTTTGACGTCGGCAACCCCCGAGCTGACGGCGTTCAGGCGGACGAATTCCGCGTTGGTCTGCGCGGCGATGACGTTTGCAAGCGTCGTCTTCCCGCAACCGGGAGGGCCCCAAAAGATACAGCTCCCCAAGCGGTCGAGCGCGATCGCGCGACGGAGAAGCGAGCCCTCCCCCACGATGTGCTTTTGCCCGACGAACGAATCGAGCGTGCTCGCGCGCATTCGCTCGGCGAGCGGTTTTGCGCGTTCCTCGTTGTTGTTAAAATCAAATAAATCCATCAATTTTCCAAAAGTTCTTTTATTTTTTCCGCGTTCGCCTTGCCGAGCTCGTAGCCCTTGTCGTAGGCGAAATTCAAATTCTTTTGCTTGACCCGATATTGACTCATCGCGCCGAGCTCGGGTTCCAACCACAAGTTGACGGTGCGTTTGCGGGAGTTCTTTTTTCTCTGCGTGGCGCGGGTGTCCATGATGTCGATACAGCGGAGCATGGTATCCACGATATTGCCCGTGACCTGTTTTTGCATGAGATCGCCCAAAACGTCTACGGCAACGATGACCTCCGCACCCATTTTTTTGAGCTGTTTGGTGGGAACGCGTTCCAAGATCCCGCCGTCCACCAAGTAGCGTTCGCCGTCGCGGAAGGGGGTAAACGCCCCCGGCATGGAACTCGAAGCGATCATCGCGTCTACGACGCTCCCCTCGGAAAGCGCAACCGTTTCTCCCGCATAGAGATCGGTCGCCACACAACAAAAAGGAATGGGCAATTCATCGAATTGCTTATCGCCGACAAGATCCAAAAGCAAACTGCGCGCTTTACTCAAACGGAACAGCCCGTTGGCGCGAATGGGCGCGACGTTCAGCGACGCGATTTGCGACAGACGAAGTTTGAGCGCGCGTTGTTTCATTTCTGAAACGGGCACGCCCGCGCAGTAACAACCGCCCACAATAGAGCCCATAGAACAGCCCGTAACGAAATCCGCCCGAATGTCCGCCTCTTCGAGCGCCTGCAAAAAACCGATGTGCGCGACGCCGCGCGCCCCGCCCGCCCCGAGCGCAAGCCCTAATTTTTTACGCATATTCCTTACCTTTCTCCCATATTTTGTAACGTGACTTTAAAAAAAATATCCTATCTCCTCGCCGCCGCGCCCTTGCTCGTCGCCATGGCGATGTTCCTATCTTCGCCCGTCCGCTATGCAAACTGCGTGCGCGACGGAATATCGCTTTGGGCGGTGAGCGTGCTCCCCGTCACCTTCCCCTTTCTGCTGTTGACGGCGCTTTTCTCCCGTACGCGGTTGTATAACGCCTGTTCGCGCGCCGTAGCCCCTTACGCAAACGCCGTGTTCCGCGTTTCGGGCGCGGGCGGGTGCGCCGCCCTTCTCTCCCTCCTCTCCGGTTACCCCGTGGGAGCAAAGTGCGTTGCCGAGCTCTACAAACAGGGCGCGATCAGACAGGACGAGGTGTTCCGCCTTTCCTGCCTTTGCAGTACGAGCGGGCCTATGTTCTTGGTGGGAACGGTTGGAGCAGTCATGTTTCGATCCCCCGTCTGCGGCTGGATCCTCATGCTGTCCCATCTCTTGGGCGTACATCTTGTATGCATCTTGCTCCGCGTCGGCAAACCGCCCCTGCCTCGCACCGCTCCGCTTCCGCTATACGGCGACAAGGGCAACGCTCTCTTCGACGGGCTGTATTCCTCCGTCATTTCCATTCTATGCGCGGGGGGCGCGATCGCGGTGTTTTTCGCCTTCGGGCAAATGCTTGGCGACCTGCTCGCCTTTCTCCCTCTTGAAAAAACGGGGCTCGGCGTCATGCGCGGACTCCTTGAAATGACTGCGGGCTGTTCCTTTCTCGCAGAATCACCCTCCCCGTTTTCCCTCGGTCTGTGCGCTTTTCTCGTCACGTTCGGCGGCGCGTGCGTGCTCGTACAACAGCTCGCGTTTCTATCGGATACGGGCGTGCGCGCACTGCCCTTTCTGCTCGTGAAGCTCGCTCAGGGCGCGCTTTCCGCAGTTCTTTGCTTCGGGCTTTCCCGGCTTGTATTCTGATTCAATAGTTCCCCAAAATGCGGAATTGCAGACAGTAGTCGCGCGCTTTTTTCAGCATTTCCCGCACGACGGGATCGCTTCCGTCCCCTTCGAGCTCGATGAAAAAGCGGTATTCTCCCGGCACGTTTTTAATGGGACGGCTCTCGATGCGAGTCATGTTTTTTCCGTACCCCGCAAAAATGCCCAAAAGGTGAACGAGCGAGCCCGGCTCATGCTTGCACACGGCGCAGAAAAAGAGCCGTTTGCCTCGCAAAGCCTCCTCCCCCCGCTTCACCAGCTTAAAAAAGTGCGTGTAATTCTTTTTTTCGTCGGCAATATTCTCTCGGGAAAGCTCCACGCCCTCCGCAAACACGTGCGAGCCGACGATCCCCGCCGAATGCGCGTCGAGCTTGGATAAACTTTCCGCCGTGGACGACGTAAAAATGCACTGCGCTTCGGGCAGTTTTTCCCGCAGGAACGCCGTGCATTGCCCGATCGCCTGTTCGTGGGAATACACCCTCGTAATCTCTTTTATGTTTACCCCCGCAAGATAGGCAAGGCGGTGGTCGATGCCGAGCACGAGCTCTTGGACGGCGAATACGTCCGCCTTTTCGAGCAGATCGAGATTTTGAAGCACTCCGCCCTGAATGGTGTTTTCAATGGGAATGACGGCGAAATCCACCTCCCCGCGCTCGCAAAGCGAAATGACCTCGGAAAAACTACGGCACAAAACAACCTCGCCTCCGTCCTCCAAAAAACGCTTTGCCGCCAGCTCGGAATAACTTCCCGCCGGCCCCAGACAGCTCGCCCGCGCCACGGTTACGCCTTCTCCGCGATATCGAGGAGCAGCCGTTCCGTATCCGCCCAGCCGAGGCAGGGATCGGTGATGGACTTCCCGAACACCACGTCATGCTGTTGGCAGCCCTCTTCGAGAAAGCTCTCGATCATGAAGCCTTTTACGACGCGCTTGAAATCCTTATCGTAAAGACGGTTTTGCAAAACCTCTTCCACGATACGAATTTGCTGGTGAAAGCGTTTCCCCGAATTGGAATGGTTGGCGTCGATGACGACGGCGGGATTTTTGAGCTCCCCGTCCATTTTGGCATAGCCCTCGAACACCTGCATGACCGTTTCGTAATGATAATTGGGCAAATCGTTCCCGTGGTGGTCTACCCGCCCTCTGAGCACGGCGTGCGCGTACTCGTTTCCGTTTGTGGAAACCTGATAATCGTTATACTTGAACACCTGACGGCTTTGCGAAGCATAAATAGAATTGAGAAGCACGGGAATGCTTCCGCCCGTGGAGTTCTTGACCCCGACGGGCACTTCGATCCCGCTCGAAACGAGGCGGTGGAGCTGATTTTCGCTCGAACGCGCGCCCACGGCAACGTAGGTCAAGACGTCCTCTACGTAAGCGAAATTTTCGGGATAGAGCATTTCGTCGGCAGCGGAAAGCCCGCTCTCCTCGATCGCCGCAATGTGCAGGGCGCGAATGGTCTGAATGCCCTTTAAGATGTCCTCTTTGTTCTCGGGGTCGGGCTGGGAAAACATTCCCTTATAGCCCACGCCCTTGGTGCGCGGTTTGTTAGTATAGATGCGCGGAACCAAAACGAGCTTGTCCTTGACGCGCTCGTTGAGCTTGCCGAGCCGCCTCACGTACTCCAAAACGGGCTTGGATTCGTGCGCGGAGCACGGACCCACCACCACGATCAGCTTTTGCGACCGCCCCGCGATTACGTCCTTGCACAGTTCGTCCCGCTCGCGCTTGATTTGGGCAAGGGACGCGGGCAGGGGTTGTTTTTCGATGATCTCTTCCGCACTCGGAATGCGGATCTGCTTTTCAAACATATTTATCCTCTATGGTCAATGTAGTCGTAAATAGCTTTGGGAAGGTACTCGCGGTAGGGCTTTCCGAACGCCATGCAATTCTTAACGAGGGTGGAACTGACGTGGAGCTTGTCCTGTTCGGCGGGAAAATATAACTCGATCATCTCGCCGTCGAGCTTCCTGCTCGCGTAGAAATCGGCGGTTTCATAGTCGAAATCGACGCCGTTGCGGATTCCGCGAACGTAAAAGCGGGTGTTTTCCTCTTTCAAAAGATCGACGATCGCGCCCTCCCAGAGGCGGATCTTCACGCGCGGTTCTTGCGCATAGAGCGCTTCGAGCATGGAAAACCGTTCCTCCGCGGTAAACTTGCACTGTTTGCTCCTGTTCTGCGCCACGGCGATCACGACCTCGTCAAAGACCGCAAGGCTTTTTTCCACCGTATCCGCGTGACCGACCGTGAACGGGTCGAACGTGCCCGCAAAAATACACTTTTTCACCATTACACCTCTTCTTCCGCTCTGCTCTCGGCAAAAAGCCGTACCGTCGTGCGTCCGTAGCGCCGTTCATCCGTGCATACGAAACCCGCCGACGGAACAATTTCCCGCTCGCTTTCGAATACGATAAGCCCGCCCTCCGAAAGCAGTTTTCTTTCCTTTACAAGCAAAAATATTTCCTCTTCGCAATTCGCCTTGTAGGGCGGATCGCAGAAAATGAGCCCGAAGCTCCCCGAAACGTTTTTCAGGCAAACCTCATAGCTCGAACGGGTAACGATTCCGCTCTCCCCGAGCGCGCGGAGATTTTTCCTCAGAACTGCAAGGCTCTCCTCGGAAACGTCGTTGAAAACCGCTTCCCGCGCACCGCGCGAAAGGCACTCCAAGCCGAGCGCTCCGCTCCCGCAAAACAAATCCAAAACGCGCGCGCCGACGAGCTTTGCTGATAAAATTTGGAACAGGGATTCCTTTACCCTGTCCGCCGTAGGGCGAATGTCGTTTCCGCGAAAGGTAGCGAGCGTCCGTCCGCGATGCTTTCCCGCAATAATTCTCATTTTTTCTTCTTTTTGCTCTTGTTTTTTGCCGTTTGCCGTTCTTCGAGAGCGCGCGCTTCGATACGCGCCTTGCGCGCCTCTTCCGCCTTTTTCGCGCGTTCCTCCGCTTCCCGTTTCTGCTCCTCGCGAAGGCGTTCCACTTCCGCCTCGCGCGCCGCCTGCGCTTCCTTCTTGCGCTTTTCCGCCATCGCGCCTGCGCAATAAAACACCGCGGTGACGACGATAGGCAAAATTGCCATGAGAAGACACCAAACGGGGTTTACGAGATAGCTTCCCTCGCCCGCCAAGCCCCCGCCTGCAAACCAAACGGGAAGGTAAGACCACGCCGCGATCATGATGAAGAAAAAGCCGAGCGTTCTATGGTCGGCAAAAGTGCCGATCAGGGAGAGCAAGATGACGGGGGCGGCTACGCACAGCCCGATCGCTCCCCCCTTCCAAAAACGGTATTCCCGTTCCACGTGATGATCTCCGCCCGAGGGAATGCCGATGCGCTCGTTGCTCCGATGCAATTCGCCCGTAGCGTAGGCGTCGTAATGCAACTTTCCGCAGTTGTAGGCAAGGTGCGCGTTGAACGCCGCGCCGCCCGCAATACATAGGGAAACGAGAATGATCACCAACCAAGGGAGTTTCGCCATGGTGCATAAAAGCCCGATCATTCCCATGAATAAATACATGAGAAAGGGTGTGACCGCGCGTCGCCAGCACTCCCCTTGAACCCGCCAAAAGAGTTGCGGTTTGGTGGGATGCGCATAGTCTTTTTTCTTTTTCGGTGCATCGTTTAACATATATTCACCATTATACCCGATTTATCGGGAAACTGTCAAGTTTTTAATTGTCCCGCCGACCGTCCGGTATCTCACGACCCCGTCCTCGGTGACGGTCGCATGAAGCGGAATATCGAACTCCCCGTGCGGGAGCTCTTCCACGGCTTGTCCCGCATAACAAAAACCCACGCGCATCACGTTCGGGTGCGAAACGAAATACTTGTCGTAATATCCCCCGCCGTAGCCCAAACGGTATCCGACTTTATCCACGGCAAGCAAAGGCGTTACGCATATCTCGGCGGGCTCGTCCTCCCCCGATAGGGGTTCTAAAATGCCGTATCCGTTCCTCACAAGCCTTCCCGCAAGCGGGACGGCCCGCATTTCGCCCGCAACGAGCTTTGGAACGAGTACCCGTTTTCCCGCTTTTAACAGCGACTTTATCAGCCCCTTCGTACCCGTTTCCGTGCCGTAGGAGCAATATACAAAAAAGCTTTCCGCAGGGAAAGCGGAAAGAAAATGTTCGGTCGTTTTTCCGTCGCGCTCCGCACTGCGGATAAGGGCGCGAAGCTCGCGCGCCTTCCGCCTAAGCCGTCTTTTCTCTTCGTCGATTTCAGCCTTCGTAAAGTTTCACCGCCCTTTTTCCCATTTGGACGAGCGCCTCGTACGCAATCGTGCCGTTGCGCTCCGCATAGGCGGAAACGTCTTGCAGGACGCACTTTTTGGTGCCGAAATCCGCCCGTCCTTCCCGCACGCAAGCGTCCATGCAGAGATCGCCTACCCCGAGCCCGCCCGCGCGGAAAATGCCGTCGCCGTACCCGAGCCGAAGCGTGTGCAGTTTTTTATAATCCTTGTTCGCAGATCCGTAGCCGACCCCTCCGCCCGTAAAAGTGCCCGATTGCGCAACCGTGGCATACAGGCGCATGGCGGGTTTTAACGCGAGCGCGCCCCCGAAGCCCGAGGGCAGATAGCCGTAAAGCGCGATGCCGACGCGCACGGCGTCGAACAGCTCGCCCCCCGCGAGCACCCCGCCCGTTGCGGCGATATGCCGAACGGCGTCGGGAAAAAATTCCCGCACTTCGCTTGCCGCTTCTTGAAATACCGTTCTTTGCCGATTCAGCGCGGACGCGTCCAGCGGATCGTAATAATGGGAAAACACACCCTCGATATTTACACCGTTCGCTTGCGCCGTACGGCAGGCGTGGCGCACCCGCTCCGGACGGAATCCGAATCGGTTCATACCCGTATTGACGGCGAGATGCCCGCGCACGGGAAAGCCCGCACTGCTCCGCAAAATAAGATTGAGCGAAGCGAGCGAAGTAACGGCGAGCGTTAAGCGATGTCCGCAGGCGAGCACGACCTCCTCCGCATTCAGCGGAGGCGTCAGCACGAGCACGTCCTCCGAAATGCCCGCCGTTCTCAGTTCCGCGCCCTCGTAGACGGTGGCAACGGCAAAACTTTCGGCAATGCCCGAAAGCGCGCGGGCAACTTCGACGGCGCCGTGCCCGTAACCGTCGTCCTTTACGACGGCGATGAGCGGTCGTTGCGCGAGCGCGCAAACGGTTGAGGCGTTATATTGAATGTTCTTGCGTGAAACGGCGGCAACGGGAATCTGCATACCCCCATTTTATGCCGCCGCCTTGCTTTTGGTTCTCCGCCCTGCGGAGCGGTACTCTTTACTGTTTATATACGAATCTTCTGCAATGCTCGCATTCGATGACGTTTCCGCCCGCGAGCTTCCCCTGCTGGGCAAGCGAAAAATCCATTCCGCAGATACAACGATCCACGTTGAGCGGTACTAAAATGGGAAAAATGCGTTCTTTGCGCTTCGCCGCGTACTTTTCCAAAATGTCGGCGGGAATGCTTTTGCTGATTTTTTTGAGGTTGGCGTTGATTTTGGCAACCTCCTCTGCGTGGGTGCCTTTGAGCGCTTCGTACTTTTCCTTGTATTCCTTGTACTGTTTCTGCATGAGAATAGTCTGCTCTTTGAACTTTTTGTATTCCTCCGTCACGTTCTCCACGTCGGAAATCAGCTTGTTGAGCTCGCCTTTCAGGGCGCGAAGCTTATCGAGCAAGGACTGCGCGTTCTTCTTGTAAAACGCGATGTCCCCTCCGCCGTCCACCATTTCGTCGATGTCGGAATATTCGTCGATCGCCTTTACCGTTTCCTCGCACTGTGCGTACAGAGAATCGCGCAAAGCACGAAGTTCCGCCGCCCGCTTATCCTGCGCGTCCAAACGCTCCTGCGCCGTCTTCATAAATTTTCGCGCTTGGGCGTACTTCTTGTAATCCTCGCTAGCGGAAAGTTCCTGCTCGATCTTACGCAGATCTCCGTCCGTTTTCTGATACTCCAACAATTCGTTTAAAACCGACATATCTATTCTCCTCCAATGCTTTTTGTCGTTAAAATATTTATCGTGTCCCGCCTCGGGGGCGGCGAACCCGTTTTACAAAAACCTCTCGTCCGCGTACAGCTCGCTTCTCAGCCCAAATGCCTTCGTCTTTTCGTTGAAATTACTCAAAAAGTTTTTAAAACCGTAGAGCTCCGCCGAATAGTGCGGAATGAGCACGACGTTCAAGCCCTTTTCCACGCCGTCAAGAATTAAATGGTGTTTGCCGTCCGAGCTGACGAGAGTGTCCGCGCCTTGCTTTACGGCAAAATCCACGCTCTGCTCGTCCATGCCCGCCCCGCAAAAGCTTGCGATTTTTCCCACGGGCTTATTCCCGTAGATAATAATACGGCTCGTGAGAAAGACCTGCTGAATGCGCATGGCGAGCTCCGCGGTACTGCACGGATTCACTTGATAAGCCCGCCCGTAGCCTCCGCCGCTGAGCTTGTGCATGAGCGCCTCCTCCTGCATTCCCCCCAAGCCCCGCATGAGGCAGTCGTCGATACCGCCTTTTACGGTATCCAAATTGAGATGCGCGGAAATGACGGAAATGCCCAGCCTCGCGCACGCCAACAGAGGCGCGCTCGTACGCTCCGTTATGGAATAGAGCGGGTTGAAAATGGCGGGGTGGTGCGTGACGATGCACCTTGCGCCCATGCTCCGTGCCTTGCTCACCGCACCCTTCGAGAGGTCGAGCGCGAACAAAACCGAAGTGATCTCTCCTCCGCAGTCGAGCTGGATCCCGCTGTTGTCCCGCATACCGTAAGTTTCGCAATACTCCTTGGAGAGCGCGAACGGCGCGAGCGAATCGGCAATATCATAAATTTTTTTGAGTTCCATGTAGCACCTCTAAGTATTGCGCAAGCCGCCTTTCGTGCTCGGCCCGCGCTTCCGCATTCATTTTTTCGCAGGAATAGCTTTTCATCTTTTCGATTTCCGCTTTCAGATACCCCGCAAAATCCTCGGAGGGACGTTTCAAATTGTCCCGCCCGAACAAGAACTCCAAGGGCGAATACTTATCACCGCCCTGTCCCTCTCCCGCGACGAGGTGGTAGTACTTCCCCGCGAAAAAGGTAATATCCGTTAATATTTTCGCGCCCCGCCCCACGAGATACCGCCTCAGCTTTTCGGCGTTCTTCATGGGTTGAAGGACGAAATGCGCGGGAAGTTCCCGCAGAATGTGTATGATCTCCTCTCCGCCCATACCCGCGATCAGTACCGAATCGCACCGTTCGGGCACGCCGTCGAGCCCGTCGCAACAGACGCTTTTGCACCTGCCCGCCGTAATTTCCTCCGCAAGAAGGGTTTCCGCTTTTTTTAAGCTTTCCCTGCTCACGTCGGTGACGTACACTCTCTCGCACAGCCCGTTTTCAAGCGCGTACTTCGCCATATAGCCGTGATCGCACCCCACGTCCGCAAGCACGGGCACAGCGCGGAGGTGCGCACAAATCTTTCTGAGCCGATCCGTCATCAGTCGAGAAAATCTTTGAGCTTTCTGCTACGGCTCGGGTGACGGAGTTTTCTTAAAGCCTTTGCCTCGATCTGGCGGATACGCTCTCTCGTAACGTTGAATTCCTTGCCCACTTCTTCGAGGGTGCGGGGTTTGCCGTCGTCGATGCCGTAGCGAAGACGGAGCACCTTTTCCTCGCGCGGGGTAAGCGTGTCGAGCACGCTGAGAAGCTGTTCTTTTAAGAGAATGCCCGCAACCGAATCGCCGGGCGTCTGCGTCTTATCGTCTTCGATAAAGTCGCCGAGGTGGGAATCCTCCTCCTCGCCGATGGGCGTTTCCAAGGAAACGGGGTCTTGCGCGATTTTTTGGATCTCGCGCACTTTGGACACCTCGATTTCCATCGCTTTGGCGATCTCTTCGGGAGTGGGCTCTCTGCCGTTCTCCTGCAAGAGCATACGGGACACGCGGGTGAGCTTGTTGATGGTTTCCACCATATGAACGGGAATACGGATCGTACGCGCCTGATCGGCGATCGCGCGGGTGATGGACTGACGGATCCACCAGGTCGCATAGGTGGAAAACTTGAATCCCTTTTGATAGTCGAACTTCTCCACCGCCTTCATGAGCCCCAAGTTGCCCTCCTGAATGAGGTCGAGGAAAAGCATACCGCGCCCGACGTACCGTTTGGCGATGGAAACAACGAGGCGAAGGTTGGCTTCCGAGAGCCGCTGCTTGGCGTCCTCGTCGCCGTCCTGCATCTTGCGGGCAAGCTCGATTTCGTCGTCGCCCGATAAAAGGGGCACCCGCCCGATGTCTTTTAAGTACATCTTCACGGGATCGTCGAGCCCGATGTCGGAAAGCGCCTGTTCGAAGAGCTCCTTGTCGCGCTCGTCCTCGTCGAAAATGGTAATACCGAGCTCGGGAAGCGTTTTATACACGGTGTCGATCTGCATGGGATTCAAATCGTACTTTTCGAGCAAATCGCAAAGAGCGTTGGTGGAAATGCTTCCCTTCATTTTATACGCGCTGCCGATGCCGTCGATGAGCTCGTTGAGCTGTTGATCGGTCAAATTCATAGTTTTCCTCCGCTTGAATCGTTTTTCAGTTTCTTTGTATATTCCGCAATACGGGCAAGGATCTCCCGCTTTTCTCCCGTACTCTCCGCGTTTTGATACCGTTCCCGCTCCGCGGCGATACGCAGCCCGAGCGATTTTTTGAGAAGCGCGCTCACGCAGTCTTGAAAATACCGCTCCGCCGCAGGCGAATCGAGATTATCGCCGTAGTCGAGGTTGAGCACCTCGCATAGTTCAACGCTGTCCGAGCCGAGCACGTCGAAGATCCCGCTCGGGCGCACCTGCCCCGCGCTTCTCCCCGCCGTGACGTACTCCGCAATGGCGCGGTGGTCGGCGTCGGAAAAGTCGAGCGCGGTCAAATCGCAGTCCTGCGCATAAGGCTTAGACAGAAGGCACGCCGCCAAAATAAAGCGCGCGGCTTTCCGCTCCCTGTCCGCATTATCCTCCTTGGGAGGAGGCTTGTCCTCCGCCGCCGCGCTCGGGACGGGCTTCGCCGTTTCCAAATCCCGCAACAGGGAGGAAAGGCTCACTCCCGTATCGGCGGAAAGATGCTTCAAAAGCTCCTCCCGCTCCGTCGCGCTCTCCGCTTCCTTTACGATGGGAAGAGCCTCGCGGATAAAGTCCCGCTTTTCGTCCGTCTTGGTTAAATCGTATTTCAGGCGGGTTGCGTGAATGCGGAAATCAATGAGGGGCATCGCTTTCTCTAAACAGGCGCGGTATCCGTCCGCACCCGTCTTTTGAATGACGTCGTCGGGGTCGTACCCGTCTGGCATGGGCACAACGCGCACCTTCAAGCCTTCTTGCTTTAATATATCCAGCCCGCGCAAATTCGCCTTTTGCCCCGCGAAATCGCCGTCGTAACTGATGAATACGTTATCGGTATATCGCTTGCAGAGGCGCGCCTGCTCTTTGGTGAGCGACGTGCCCATGCTTGCCACCACGTTTTTAAAACCCGCTTCATAGAGGGAAATGGCGTCCATATACCCCTCCACCATGATGAGCGAAGAGAGCCCGCCCGCCCGCTTTTCCTTTTTTACGAGGTTAACGTTATACAGCGTTTTGCTCTTATTGAAAAGGGAGGTTTCCCGCGTGTTTTTGTATTTGGCGCGGTCGGTTTTCACGAGCAACCGCCCGCCGAAAGCAATCACCTCGTCCAACTGGTTGATGATGGGAATAATGAGCCGTTCTCCCTCCGCGTCGATGAGCCGTCCCTCCTCCGTACGGGTACAAACCCCGCTTTCCGCGCACTCCTCGGGGGTGTAGCCCTGCGCCAGCAAATAAGAGGGAAGCCCGTGGTAGTCGAGCGAAGCGCCCAAGCCGAATTTTTTCGCCGTGGAAATAGAAATCCCCCGCTTGTCCAGATACGCGAGGTGCGCGCCCGCCCGCCCCGCGTAAAGGTTTTTCAGGTAAAAGCGCGCCGAATCTTTTAAAAGCGCCAACAGCCTGTCCCGCCGTTTCTTTTTCGCCGCGGCTTCTTCCGCCGATTTCTCGTCGTACGCGGGAACTTCCAGCTTCGCGCGCGCCGCCAATATCTGCACCGCCTGCGCGAAATCTACGTTTTCATATTCCTTTACAAAGGTGATGACGTCGCCCGAAACGCCGCAGCCGAAACAGTGGTAGTACCTGTCCGCCGCGTTAATGGAAAAGGAGGGCGTCTTTTCATGGTGAAAGGGACAGCACGCCCAATAGGCGTATCCCCTGCGCTCCAACTTTACGTAAGAGCCGATAACTTCGACGATGTCGTTTTTATCTTTCAGCGTGCGGATAAACTCCGCGTAATCGCCGTTTTTCATACGCTGCCCTCCCGCGGGACGAACAGCTTCTTGAACACGCCGATCGCGTATTTATCCGTCATAGACGAAATATAATCGCACACCGCGCGCGGGATATCCGTTCGGGCGGTGCCTTCGTACTGGCGGGGAAGCTCCTCGGGGCGGGACACGAAATAACGGTACAGCTCGCCGAGCATTCTCTCCGCGCTCTCCTGTATGAGTTTGTTCGCGTGCTCGTACACGCGCTCGAACATAAAGGCTCTTAAATCGCCCAAGGCTTTCATGCGCGCAGCCGACATTTTCACCTGCGCCTTCCCCTCCGATTCCTCCACGATATCGGAAATAGCGGTATCGATGCGCTCCCGCGTGCTTCCGCCGAACGCCTTGACCGCCTCGGCGGGAAGCTCCTCTTCCCTGATAACGCCCGCGCGGATCGCGTCCTCGATATCGTGATTTATGTAAGCGATGCGATCGGCAAGCGACACGGCAACCCCCTCCAAAGTAGCGGGATTCCCGTTTTTGGTGTGATTTAAAATGCCGTCGCGCACCTCGAAGGTGAGATTGAGCCCGCGCCCGTCCTTTTCGAGCACGTCCACGACGCGAAGGCTCTGCTCGCTGTGGCGGAAGCCCGTCGGGCAAAGACTGTTCAAAACCCTCTCGCCCACGTGTCCGAACGGGGTGTGCCCCAAGTCGTGCCCGAGCGCGATCGCCTCGGCGAGATCCTCGTTGAGGGAAAGACAGCGCGCGATCGAACGGGCGATTTGCGACACGTCGAGCGTGTGCGTCAGACGGGACATATAGTGGTCGCCGTCGGGCGCGAAAAAGACCTGCGTCTTGTTCTTTAAACGCAGGAAAGATTTGGAATAGATGATGCGGTCCCTATCGCGCTGAAAATCGGTACGCATGGAGCATTGGGGCTCTTCTCGGAGTCTGCCCATGCTCTCGTACGATTTTTTTGCATACGGCGCAAGGAACGCGCGTTCTTTTTCGTAGGTTTTTTCCTTCATCACTGTATTATTTCGTGAAAAAAGAAAAAAACTCCTTTTTTTCGCAAAAAAAATTTAAAATTTTTTTTAAATATACATACCGCCGTTTACGGCGAGCACCTGTCCCGTGATATATTCCGCTTCCGCCAAAAAGAGAACGGCGCGGGCGACCTCCTCCGCGCTCCCGAACCGCCCGAGCGGGATTTCCTCGGCAAGCGCGGCTCTCTCTTCCGCGTTCAAATGTCCGTTCATTTCCGTATCGATCACGCCGGGAGAGAGGCAATTCACACGGATCCCGCTTGGCGCAAGCTCCTTTGCAAGCGCCTTGGTAAACGCGATCACCGCGCCCTTAGACGCCGAATACAGGCTCTCGCAGCTTCCGCCCGTTTCCCCCCAAACGGAGGAAATATTGACGATTGCCCCGCCACGCTCCAACATCTTTTTCACGGCGTATTTCGCGCACAGAATCTGCCCGCCCGCATTCACGTTCATCACGCGCGCGTACTCCTCGGCGGTAACGTCCTGCACCTGCGCAAAGGAACACACGCCCGCGTTGTTTACGAGAAGATCCAAACGCTTTATTTCGGCAAACACCGCGGAAACGTCCTCTTCGCAAGAAACGTCCGCACGTAAGAATTTCACCTCGGGAAGCGCCTTTTCCGCCTCCGCAAGACCCCTTCCGCCCGCATAGAGCGCCGTTACCGCATACCCGTTTTGGGCGAGCAGACGGCAGACGGCAAGCCCGATCCCGCGCGTTCCGCCCGTGACGAGTGCCCGCTTCATTCCCGCTCCGCGAGCGCGACGATCTCTTTTGCAACCTCGTCCACGCTCTTTCCGTTTGTATCCACGATAAAGTCGGCAACATGCTCGTAAACGGGCGTGCGCGCGGAAAGAAGTTCTTCGAGCGTCTTTTCCGTCCTGCCTTTTTTGAGCAAAGGACGGTTGTCGTCCGCATACACGCGCGTTAGGAGCGTATCGAGGGAAGCGCGCAGGAAGAAAATTTTGCCGTTACGCTTCAACATTTCGTTGTTTTCCGACTTCAACACCAAACCGCCGCCCGTAGAAATGACGAGCCCGTCCTTTTCGGAGAGCTCGCGTACGACGTCCGTTTCGAGCGCGCGGAAATGAGCTTCGCCGTAATACTCGAACAAATCGGCGATTTTACCGTGGCGGTCTGTAATAACCACGTCGGTATCGTACCACCGCTTGCCCGTGAGCTCCGCAATGCGGATCCCCACGCTCGTTTTACCCACGCCCATCATACCGCAGAGGATGATATTCATAACCAAAAACTCTCCATTGCAAGCTTATAACTGTTTTTCCCGAAGCCGAGCACTTCTCCTTTGCATACCTCCGTTAAAACGGATTTACGGCGGAACTCCTCCCGCGCGTGCACGTTGGACATATGCACCTCCACCACGGGAGTGGAGATGGAAGCGATCGCGTCGCGGATCGCGTAGGAATAGTGGGTGTACGCGCCTGCGTTGAGCACGACCCCTTCGTACTTCCCTTCCGCTTTGTGCAGGATAGCGCAGATCTCCCCTTCGAGATCGGACTGCACGCACTGCGCCTCGTGCCCGTGTTTGCGGGCGAACTCTTCGAGCTCGGCGCAAATGCTTTCAAGCGATTCCTCGCCGTAAACGCCCTTTTCCCGTTTGCCCGTAAGAGAGAGATTGACTCCGTTTACGATCAAAAGCTTCATGTTGTTACCCCCGTAGATTTGTTATAATCCTGCCAAAGCAGTTTTGCTTCCTCCGCGCTCGGCGTTTTCCCTAAGAGAATGCAGTCGCCCATATACGCTTGATAAAAGAGCATGGACGCGCCGTTTACCGTCTTTTTGCCCAAGCCCCGCGCAAGGCGCAGGAACTCCGATTGGGCGGGTACGTAGATGAGATCCACCGCCGCCGAACAGCGGGAGAGCAGTTCCTCCCCCACGGGCACGACGCCCATGCCTTCGAGCGCGACGGCGGGCGTTTGCCCCACCGTGTCGTGCATTCCGACGCCCGTGCAATTCAGTATCACGTCGAACGCACGCAGAGGAACTTCCCGCAAGGGCGTAAATCCGCCGATCTCTTCGCAGACGCCATTAAGACGCTGGAAATCCCGTTCGTAGGCGAACACCTCCGCGCCCGCCTCCGCAAGTTTTTTGATACAGCTTCTGCCCGCACCGCCCGCGCCGAGCACCAGCACGGATCTACCCGCGACCTGCACCCCCGCGTTTTCGAGCATGAGCAAAAATCCGTAGCCGTCCGTGTTATAGCCCGCCCGCTCGCGGGTGAGCACGACGTTCACCGCGCCGAACGCGGGCGCGTCCCCCCGAAGCTCCTTCAAATAGGGCAGAATATCCAGCTTGAACGGAATGGTCACGTTGAACGCGTCGTATTCCCCGAAGAGCTTTTCCGCCCGCGCGGAAAATTCCTCAGGGGGAATAGAGAGCGCGTCGTAACGGCATTCCCGCCCCATGCGCCCGAGAATAAACGTATGCATGGAAGGACTTTGCGACTCGGACACGTCCTTTCCGATCACCGCAAGCTTTAACATAATACCTCCCTTTCTACCTCCGAGAGGAGAACCGCATAATCGTCATAGGGGATTCGCAAGAGCTCGTACTCCCCTTTGCGGACGGGCGCGACAAGGCTGACCGTATCTGCCGAAAGATTCTTTTTGTCGAGCCTCGACAAAACGGCGACGCGCTTCGCCTCGGGCAGAACGGGGCGATTGCCGAGCGCGGCTTTGGCGAGCCGACAGAGCTTGTTCAAATATTCTCCGTCGCACTCCGTAAGCCGTTTTGCGATTTCCGCCTCGTACAAAATACCGACGAGCACGTACTCCCCGTGCGAGAGTGTTCCGTCCGCGAGCTCGAACGCGTGCGCGGTGGTGTGCCCCAAATTCAGGCACTGCCTTAACCCCGCCTCCCGCGCGTCAGCCTGCACGACGCGCGCTTTGATCGCGATATTGTCGGGAATGATTTCCGCCAAAAAATCCAGATCGAAAAGCCTGTCGGCGTTTCGGACGAGCTTATCGAACAGCGCGCCGTCGAGCGCGGAATGTTTTACGATTTCCCCCAACCCGCACCTGAGTTCCCGTGCGGGCAAAGTCTTTAAAAACACGGGATCGACGAGCACCTGCCCGGGCTGGCGAAACGCGCCGACAAGGTTTTTGATTCCGCAGAAATCCACGGCGGTTTTGCCTCCCACCGAGGAATCGACCTGCGCGAGCAAAGTCGTGGGAACTTGAATGCAGCCGATCCCGCGCATATACAGCGCGCTTGCAAGCCCGCCGACGTCGCCGACCACCCCGCCCCCGATACATAAAATCGCATCGCCCCGATGAAGCTCCGCTTCCGCACACGCCTTTAAGAGGGCGAACAGCGTGTCGGGCGTTTTATGCGCCTCTCCCGCGGGCATCGCAAACACGGGCGCGTTCTTGAAGGATTCGGCAATTTTTTCGCCGTACAGGGACTTTACGGTTTCATCGGTGAACACAAGCCCGCGAAAGCCTTCTAACCGCCCGAACGCATTGTCGCAACAAACGATTTCGCTCTCCGCGCTCAACTCCTCACGAATATGAAACGTCGTCATGCGGGAAGCCTCCCGTAACGGGAAATTATCTCGTCCATTTTATCGCCCCCGAGCCGTTCGCTCACGGCCATGGCAAGTTCGGTTGCGATCGCGCTTTCGAGCACGACCTCGCACGCTAAAATCGCGCACGCGTCGCTCCGCTCGGTGTCGGCGCGCGCAGGCTCTTTGGTAACGTAATCCACCGTATTCAGCCCCCGCATGAGGGTGGGAATGGGCTTCATGACGGCGCGCAAAACAAGCTCTTCGCCGTTGCTCATACCGCCCTCGATCCCGCCCGCGCGGTTGGTCTTGCGGACAAACCCGCCCGCCGTATAAAAAATTTCGTCGTGCGCTTCGCTTCCCTTCTTCGCGCCGAGCGCAAACCCTTCGCCGAACTCCACGCCCTTGATCGCCTGCACGCTCATGAGCGCAAAGGCAAGGCGCGCGTCAAGCTTTTCCGCATAGGTCATACAGCTCCCGAATCCGCTCTTCAAACCCCTTACGCGAAGCTCTGCAACGCCCCCGCAGGTATCCCCCGAAGCCTTGCATTCTTCGATGAATTTTACGGCGCGCGCTTCCGCTTCGCGATCGACCATGCCCAAAACGCCGCTCTTGTTTTTAAGCTCGTCGAAGGAATAACTTCCCGCGTCCTCGACCGTTCCCACGCGTTTCACATAGCCCGCGATCTCCACGCCGAGCGCGAATAAGTATTGCCGAAGCACCGAGCCCGCCGCCACGCGCACCGCCGTTTCCCGCGCCGAAGCCCGCTCCAAAATATTGCGCGCGTCCTCTCCGCCGAATTTTTTCAAGCCCGTGAGATCGGCGTGACCGGGGCGCACCCGCGTCACCTTTCTTGCATCCGTATCGCACCCCTCGGGCGCCATGTACGCTTTCCAATTTTCATAATCGCTGTTATAGACGGCGAGCGCGACGGGACTGCCGAGCGTAACTCCTCCCCTTACGCCCGCAAGGATCTCCGCCCTGTCGCTTTCGAGCTTTTGCCGCGCGCCCCTGCCGTAACCGCCCTGCCGCAGTTTGAGCTGTCTGTCGATCTCCGCAAGATCCAGCTTTAATCCCGCGGGAATTCCTTCGATGATAGAAACGAGCGCCTTTCCGTGCGACTCGCCCGCCGTTGTAACTCTCATAATGCTTCTCCGTTCGGATGCGCGACGGTGTAACCGCCGTCGGCAACCGTTATCATAATATCGCTGAGCTCGTCCGTCCTGTAAACTTGCGCGCCCGCTGAGGCAAACCTCTTCATGGCGTCCTCGGCTGGATGCGCGTAACCGTTTCCCTTTCCGACGCTGACCACGGCGACCTCCGCGCCGAGCGCTTCCAGCCATTCCTCCGAGGAGGAGGAAGCCGACCCGTGATGGGAAACTTTCAAAATATCCGTTTCTTCCAACCGCACGCGGCGCGCTCCGAAGTCGAACGCGTCGGGCGCGACGGCATACTCGCGCAAAAGCGCCTTCTCCCGCGTTTCTCCGATGTCGCCCGCAAGCAGTGCGTTCACGCCCTTGTAGCTCACGAACAGCACCGCGGAATCCTCGTTTTTATCGACGGGCTCTCCGCCGTTCGGCGAAATGCAGGCGATAAACGCACCCGACGGATTGGCAATGAGAATATGGCGCGACAGCGTTACCGTTTCCGCACCCGATGCATTTACGCGCTTCAAAAAATCGGAATATGCGCTTAAAGACGAGCCAAGCAAAGGAAGATAGGCACGGGTTACAGGAAAATCTTCGCAGAGCCGAGCAAAACCGCCGTAATGGTCGAGATCCGCATGCGTAACGACAATACTCACGCCGTTTGGCTTTAACGCTTTTAGATAGCGGTAAATATGGTTTTCGTTTTCAAAGCTCCCGTTTCCTGCGTCGATAATCACAATTTCGCCGTCGGGAAACTCCACGATCGTCGCGTCGCCCTGTCCCACGGAAAGAAAATGTAACCGCAGTTCTCCCTCCCCGCGCTCCGCCAAGGAATAGGCGGGCAGGAGAGTGCGGAGCGGTACCAACGAGAAAAGCAACAAATAAACGGCAAGCAAAAGCACGGCAAACAGGACGCAGGCAAGCTTGATATAAAACGCCTTGGAATGCCTGCGCTTTTGAAACGGATCTTGTCTTTCGTGCTCCATTTGATCTCCGCCGTGTGTTTATTTTTTTACCTTCTGCGAGGCGAGCGCCTTGATTTCGTCCATATGGGCGCGCGCTTCCGCATAGCCGAGTTCGTACATTTTATCCATAGCCTCGCGGGAAACGTCGGTCGCCTTAAAATCGTATAGATTGGGGCGGAGCATAATATCCGCCGCGTCGTACCCGCGCGATTTTGCGTTTTCAAGCGTCTTTACGGGAACGAACGCCCCCACCGCCGTACCGAGCAAGCGGGACAGCATTCCCTTTTCCTCCTCGGGACGCATATAGGCGGACAGATCGATCGCGACGACCGCTTCCGCGCCCATTTCCTTGCAGATGTCCGCGGGAATGGCGTTGGTAAACGCTCCGTCGTACAGCCGTTTCCCGCCGATTTCCACCGAACGGAAAAAGGGCGGAATCGCCGCAGAGGCGATCAGCGCGCGGGGCACGCTCCCTTCGCGGAGCAGAACCCCGTCGTTGGTTTCGCCGTCCGTCGCCCATACGGCGAACGGCAGACGCAGGGAGGAAAACTCCCCCTCCACGTATTCTTTTAAATACTCTTCGGCAAACGCCATATCCCCGAAGGGACGTAAGTTTCGCGCGAATTCCTTTCTGTTGAGGCTCTCGATGATACCCGTCATGTCCGCGGAGGTATACCCTTTTGCATACAGCGCGCCGACGATCCCGCCGATGGACGTTCCCGTTACGACGGAAAAGGATATCCCCTCTTCCTCGAACGCTTTGAGCGCGCCGATATGGGCAAGCCCTTTCGCGCCGCCGCTGCCGAGCGCAAGCCCGAGCCTTATGGGACGCTTGCGTGAAAATTTATTTGTAAAATAGGAAATCAGACCCATAAGCTTCTCCCGCTCCGACGGCAAGCTCCGTATGCCGAAGTTTACCGCAAGTCAAATTTATTGTACTCCATTTTCGTAAAAAAGTAAACCGAATTGATTCCTCTTCTCATATTTTAACCGAAAATCGAAAAAAAACCTCGCTTGCGCCTCATTCCTCGGCTTCCGCGCGATAACCTGACGCCGTATTGCGACGTTCATGGAATGCGGAGCGCTTGACAAATTTTACGGAAGTGCTATAATGGGGTACGTGAAAAGAAAAAGACATAATCGAGCAATCGTCGCGCTTTCCGTTCTTTTGGCGATATGGATCGTTCTCGCCGTAACTGCGGGCGCGCTGATGATTGCAAGCTATACAGTGGAAAAAACCGCCCGCGTGCTCCCCGCTTACGCGCGGGAGGAGCTTACTCCCGTGCTCGAAAAGGAGGAATGGACGGAAGAAGATTACGCCTTTTTATTCCGCCAGACGGGGCTCAACCGTCCCGCTCTCGACGAGCTCAAAAAAAATTCCGCGGACAAAGCGGAATACGAAAAATTTCAAGACGCGTTCTTTTACGAGGGGACGGTCGTGCACGACATGGCGGCGATCACCACCCCGCACGACTATATGGACGGTAAAGTTTCTTTCCCGATCGCGCCCCTGCACGACGGCGACGTCATCATATCCTCCTCCTGCCACACGTTCGGATGGCGGAACGGGCACGCCGCGCTCATCGTAGACGCAAAACGCGGGATCACGTTCGAATCGTTCACCCCCACCGCGCCGAGCGGATACGGCACGGTGGAATGGTTTTCGACCTGCTCCAACTTCATGGTGCTTCGGCTGAAAGAGGAATACCGCGCTCAAACCGACCCCGCCGAAATTGCCAAGAGCGCGCAGGAAAAACTGATGCATGTGCCCTATCGTTTGACGGTGGGAATTTTCTTTCCCAAGGACCAGTGCAAGAACGGGCGCACCCCTACGGCGACCCACTGCGCGCATATCGTATGGCAGGCGTTCAAAAACTTCGGTTACGACGTAGACTCCAACGGCGGAGCGATCGTCGTCCCGCGCGACATTGCGCGCTCGCCCTACTTCGAGGTCGTCCAAGTAAACGGTTTTTCCGTCGATAAACTTTGGTAAACCTTACGCTCACGACGGTTTTTTTCCAAGCAAGAAATGAGAGGCTCCCCCGCGCTCCTACTCCGCGTATTCGGATAAAATAGAATTCTGCACGAAGAGGTATTCGTCGCGGATGCGGGTAACGTCCCCTTCCTCCTCCAAATAGTGCGCCGTGCGGGCATAGGCGGATTTGAAGTCTTTCTTCCAATCGCTTCCGAACGAAGCGCGGTACGCCTTTGCGGAGAGCCCTTCCGCCGTGCGCAAAGCGAGCATGACGAATTCGAATTTCGCGTCGCCCTCCTCCACGGGAGCGCTGTCGATCACGGGCAGAAAGCCCGATAAAATGCACTTGATATATTCGTCCAAATCGAGCGTGTTCGTAAACCGCCGACCGTTCATAAACGAGCTTGCGGATATCCCGAACCCGATATATTCCCCGCGCCGCCAGTAATTGAGATTATGGCGGCTTTCGTATCCTTTGCGGGCAAAATTGCTCACCTCGTAACGCTCGTATCCCTTCTCCTTCAACAGCGTTCTGCCATAGTCGTAAAGCGCGGCGACCTCGTCGCCGTCGGGCAGTTCTCCGTTGAGATAATCGGTATAAACGGGCGTTCCGTCCTCGGGCGTTAAGGCGTACATGGAAATATGCTTCGCCCCGCTTCCCGCCGCAAGCTCCGCCGTCTTTCTCACGTCCTCGTTTGTCTGCCCTTTGAGCCCGAGCATGATATCCGTCGAGAAATTCTCCCCCTTCAAGAGGGAAGTGCAGTATAAATAGTCGCGGGCGGTGTGGATCCTCCCCAAATTTTCGAGCTGACTGTCTATCGCCGTCTGCAAGCCGATGGAAAAGCGGTTGATTCCCGCGCGCTTGTAGGTGGCGATTTTCTTTTCGCTCACCGTGCCCGGGTTGAGCTCTATGGTGATTTCGGGATTTTTGCCGAGGCGGAAGCTGTTTTTGATCTTCTTCATCGCACCGTAAATATAGTCGGGATCGATGACGGAGGGCGTTCCCCCGCCGAAGTAGACGGTATCGAATACCTTATCCTGCAATTCCTTTGCGCGCAGATCCATTTCCTTATACACGCACGCCATATACGCCTCCGCAAACTGAATGCGGTTGGGAAAAGAGGTAAAGTCGCAATAGGTACACTTGTGTTTACAAAAAGGGATATGGATATAAATACCGGCCATAAAAAACTCCTTACCAAGCTGACGCGTTTTTAAAAACGCTCGATCAGATATTTTTCAAGATCGACGTAGCCGTCTACGACCTCGACACCCTCCTCGCGCAGAAGCGCGGCTTGCTTGTCGATCCCGCCGAACGCAAACGCGGGCGCAAGCCGTCCCTCCCTGTTCACGACGCGGTGACAGGGCACGATAACGGGCGCAGGGTTACGGTGAAGCGCGTTTCCCACCTGCCTTGCGGCGCGCGGACGCCCGATCGCACGCGCGATCAAACCGTAGGTAACGACTTTTCCCCTCGGCACTCTTTTTAAAAATTCATACACCGATTCATCAAACTTCATCATTATTTCAGTCGCACCGTCAAAAGGCATTTCGTCCCGCCGTGCCTACTTATCCTTATTCGTCTTTAAAATTTCCATAAAGACTTCGCTGGGGACTTCCACCGAGCCGACTTGACGCATCCGCTTCTTCCCCTCTTTCTGCTTTTCGAGCAACTTCTTTTTGCGCGTGATGTCCCCGCCGTAGCACTTGGCGAGCACGTCCTTTCTCACCGCCTTGACCGTTTCGCGGGCAATGATCTTTCCGCCGATCGCCGCCTGAACGGGAATTTCGAAAAGCTGGCGCGGAATGGCTTCTTTGAGATTTTCGCAAAGAGTTCTTCCGCGCGCATACGCCCGTTCCTCATGCACAATGGTGGAAAGCGCGTCGCAAACGTCGCCGTTGAGCAAAATATCCAGCTTTACGAGCTTGCTCCGCTCGTAGCCCGCAATTTCGTAATCGAAGCTGGCGTAGCCCTTGGTACGGGATTTCAGCTCGTCGAAAAAGTCGTACACGATTTCGTTGAGAGGCAGGCGGTATTCGAGCTTGACCCGACGCGCGTCCAAATAAGTCATATCCTTGAAGTTTCCCCGCTTGTCCTGACATAAATCCATGATCTGCCCCAAATAATCGGGCGGGGAATAGATTTCCGCCTTCACGATCGGCTCTTCCATATAATCGATATCCGAAGGGGACGGCAGGTGGGACGGATTGTCTACGTACAGTTCGCTCCCGTCCGTCTTATGGACGAGATAAGAAACGGACGGCGCGGTTGTGATAATGTCGAGATTGAACTCCCGTTCGATGCGCTCCTGCACGATTTCCATGTGCAACAGCCCCAAAAATCCGCAACGGAAGCCGAACCCCAGCGCAACGGAATTGTCGGGCTCGAAAATAAGCGCCGCGTCGTTGAGTTTGAGCTTTAAGATCGCTTCCTTCAAATCGAGAAATTTGCTTCCGTCTAACGGATATATTCCGCAAAATACAACGGGTTGCACCTTTTTATAGCCGGGCAAAGGCTCGGGCGCAGGACGAAGCGCGCTTGTCACCGTGTCGCCCACGGCGACGTCCTCGATAGACTTGATGCTCGCCGCGATATAGCCGACTTCCCCCGCCGCAAGCTTCTCCTTGGGCTGCAATTGCGGAGAAAACGCGCCGAGTTCCGTCACGTCGTAGGTGCGTTCGGAAAGAAAAGTCTTGATTTTATCCCCCACTTTCAAAACGCCGTCTTTCATGCGGACAAAGAGGATAACGCCCTTATAATTATCGTAGTAGCTGTCGAAAATGAGCGCCTTTAAAGGGGCTTCGGTGTCCCCGTCGGGCGGAGGCACGAGCTTGACGACCGCCTCCAAAATATCGTGGATATTCGTGCCCTCCTTGGCGGATACGCAGGGGGCTTCGGAAGCGTCCAGCCCGATCACGTCTTCGATCTCCGCCTTGGTTTCGTCGATACGGGCGGAAGCAAGGTCGATTTTATTGAGCACGGGCACGATTTCCAAATTGTTTTCAAGCGCAAGATAGACGTTGGCAAGCGTCTGCGCCTCCACGCCCTGCGTAGCGTCCACCACCAAAATCGCCCCTTCGCACGCCGCAAGCGAACGGCTCACCTCGTAAGTGAAGTCCACGTGTCCGGGGGTGTCGATGAGATTGAACTCATACT
Organism: uncultured Clostridia bacterium; assembly: GCA_947088135.1. Lineage (GTDB taxonomy): Bacteria > Bacillota > Clostridia > Christensenellales > Borkfalkiaceae > Gallimonas. The sequence continues at coordinate 171 of CAMUFJ010000015.1, read as the reverse complement.
CCTTGCCGTCGTCCGCCGTGTAGTACATTCTCACGGGAGTCAGTTTAATGGTAATGCCGCGCTCCCGCTCGATATCCATGCTGTCGAGAAGCTGAGCCTCCATATCCCGCTTGCTCACCTGCCCCGTAAGCTCCATAATGCGGTCGGCAATGGTGCTCTTGCCGTGGTCGA
>CAMUFJ010000014.1 GCA_947088135.1 uncultured Clostridia bacterium | reverse complement strand
CACCGTTCACGAGATGGCGAAGGACGAAGCGCGTCACGGCGCAGGCTTCAAGGGATTGTTGAAGCGTTATTTCAACTAAACGTTTAGGATATGAGAGCGGGTGAGAATACCCGCTCTTTTCATTCTGCATTTCATAGTTGTTTCGGGTTCTCAAGGACGCGGGACTTCGCAAAAATTTAAAAAAACGTTGCAATGCGGGTGCATATATGATATAATTTGGTCAAAATACCAAGAAATGCGCCCAAAGGCACATGAAAGGAGGGGCATATGAAGGTTTTGCTGGTAAACGGCAGTTCGCGGGAAAACGGCTGTACGGCGGTTGCGCTCGGCGAGGTGGCGCGGGCGCTTCGCGAAGAGGGAATCGAAACGGAAACGGTATTTATTGGAAACGCGCCCATATCCGACTGTCTTGCCTGCGGAAGCTGCCGCAAGACGGGAAAATGCGTGCTCAACGATATTGTAAACGAGCTTGCGGAAAAGGCAGACGCTTGCGACGGGTTCGTGTTTGGATCGCCCGTCTATTACGCGCATCCGAGCGGTCGCATTCTTACCGTAATGGACAGGCTTTTCTATTCGGGGGGCAGACACTTTAAATTTAAGCCCGCCGCGGCGATCGTGAGCGCGCGGCGCGCGGGGACAACGGCTTCCATGGACGTGATGAACAAGTATTTCGGGATCTCTTCCATGCCGATCGTATCGTCTACTTATTGGAACGCCGTACACGGCAAAGAGCCCGACGAGGTGCGGGAGGATCAAGAAGGCTTGATGACTATGCGCAATATCGGCAAAAATATGGCGTGGATCTTAAAATGCATCGAAGCCGGAAAGGGAAACGGAATCTCTCTTCCCGAAAATGAGAAGATTTATACCAACTTCGTGCGGTAGCGTTGCAGGCGAAAGCCGAAAAAGACGAAAACGTAATTAAACCCTGCCGCAGATACGGCAGGGTTTAAAAATTGGAGAGTAAAAACGAGCGGCTGGGACCGACCCGTTTTCGGCTAATTTAGCAAGCTTGCGCTTGTGTCTTAATTATACGGCGGAGCAGTGCAAAAGGCAACCTACTAATCGCAAAATGCAAACTACTAATTGAAAAATCGCCTCTATCTTCCTTTTTTCGCGGAGTAGAGTTAAAAAATCACATTCTACTCACAGTAGAACTATTGACAAGCGGTATAAAATGTGGTATTATGCAAGTATGGAAAACGATACGCTTGCCACGGTGATCGGGCAAAACATTACGCGTTTGAGAAAAATGGCGAACATGACGCAGTTGGAGCTTGCGGACGTACTCAATTATTCGGATAAATCCGTTTCCAAATGGGAGCAGGGGAACGGGATTCCCGACGTGCGCATTCTCGTTCAACTTGCCGATCTCTTTCACGTTACGGTGGACGATTTGGTGCGCGAGCATCATGAAAAGGAAATCGTTCCCCGCAATACCCGCGCGCTCCGTCGGCTTATCATCATTTTGTGTTCGGTGGGACTTTGCTGGCTTGTCGCGGTCGCGCTTTTCGTTATAATCGGAATTTTCAACCCCGGCTTGAAATTTTTGTGGCTTGCATTCCTCTATGCCGTTCCCGTTTCCTCCATTGTAGTTTTGGTGTTCAGTTGCGTTTGGGGGTATAAAGCGGTGCGGGTGGTTTCTATTTCCGTGCTGATCTGGACGACGCTCGCCTGTATCTACTGCACCGCGGCGCTCCCGTTCGGACTGTACAATTTTTGGCTGATATTCCTGATCGGAATTCCGCTCCAAATATTGGCGCTTTTCTTCTTTGTTTGGTGGAAGCGCGCGCATTTCTTCAAATCACGCTGAAAAACGCGCTTTGCCGTTGTATTCGTGTTCGATTTTCCAACGGCTTACGGCGCGTTTCGGCATATTATTCGGCTGAATTTTAGGTGATAAACATGAATTATAAAGTTGTTCCGATTCCCGAGGAAGAGGAAAAACGGACGAAAACGCTGAAAAAATTAAAACGTAACAGCTCCGCGGCGGGGATCCTGACCGTTATTTTGGGGTTTGCCGCCGTACTTTTTCTCATCGGCGCGGTCATCACGATCGTCGTATGCGAGCTCAAAGACGACGAGTCGCTCAGCAATCTTCTCTATATTTTAACGGGTGCGTTCGGCGGCGCGGCGCTTGTCTGCGCGCCGATTTCGCTTTTGTTGAGCAGGCTTTCCGACAGACTGTATAAAACCGAGCTTGATTTTCGCGAGAGAACGGACGGGGAGCATTCCTTTTTCGCGGGCGAAGGGACGCTTTGTACCTTCGAAGAACGCGCGCTTGTTCTGCATTCGGAGGACGGCAAGGGACAGCGCGTGAGCGTGCCCTATTCCGAAATGCGCTTTTTCTCCGTGTGTACCCGCCGAAAGCCCGCCGAAAAGGGGGAATGGTGCGTAGTGTTCGAAGTGCCCTTGAAATATATTGGCAAAAAGGGAAAATACAAGCAGGGCGATCCGCCCGCGCTCATACAGACGGAAGCCAAAGAACGGCTGTACCGCACGCTGGAAGCGCATGGTTTGGAGCTTCTCGGCGAGCTTCCCCAAGAGGGGAAAACGGCGAAATACAACGCTTTACGCAAGTTTTCTTTCCCCGACAGGCGCGCGCGCAAGCGTGCTCTCCTGCTTTTGGTGCTCGGCGGGGCGATGCTCGTCGGCGGAATTATCGCGGCGATTTTTTGGAACGTCCCCGCGGGCTCTATGCTCAGCGTGCTGGGCGCGTTTGTGCTCGGGCGCGCAACGCTCTCCTTTGTTTCGGCCAAGAGCCTGCTGTGCTTTTATACCGAGGGCATTTACTGGAAGGAGAAAAACCGCGCCGAGTGTATGTTTTTGAAGTGGGAGGAGCTGACGGGCGTAAGCTTCACCCGAAAAGAAGGTTTTCCGCTCTTGAAGGCGGAAACGGTGTACGGGAGTTTCCACTTTCCGAGCTCGCCCGAAGCGGAAGAGTATTACAAGGAAAATTTTGCGGATAAGGCTGTAAAATCATGAGAGAATTGAAGCCTCATACGGTATATCGGCACTTTAAGGGAAAATATTATTACGCGGAGGGCACGGCGCGGCACAGCGAAACGGGGGAGATCTACGTGATTTACCGCGCACTGTACGGCGATCGGGAGCTCTATCTCCGCCCGCTTTCCATGTTTTTGTCGGAAACGGACAAGGAAAAATATCCCGAGGCAACGCAAAAATACCGCTTCGAGGAAGTGGAGGAATGTTCATGCCGATAGAAAAAAAAGCTTCGGGACGGGATAAGGTTTGCCCTAAGTGCGGGACGGCGCTTTCCGAGTGCCGGAGGACGGGGCTGGTTGGCTGCGCGTATTGTTACGAGGTGTTCCGCGAGGACATCGTTCCTTGCCTTGCGGACTATCAGGGAGGCGTGAGTCATGCGGGGGCGGCGCTCGAACAGGCGGGCGCGCGTTCGGACGATACTTACGGGTTGGTGTTTGCATACAATACCGCGAAGGCGGAAATGGAACAGGCGATCATTCGGGGGGATTACGCCAAGGCGCAATCGCTCACCGTGCGCGTGGGCGAGTTGCACAAAAAGCTTTTTTCGCGCGATAAAAATTGAGGAGGAAGGGAAATGGGAAAGCGTAACGACAAGCTGCCGATCGGACATCGCAAGGTTGCCGTTTCCACGCGCATTCGGCTTGCGCGCGATTTTGCCGATTATCCCTTTCCGAATCGGCTCTTAAAAGACGCTCATGCGGAGGAACAGGCATATGAGATCATTCGCCTCGTTGCGGCGAGGCTGAGCCTGATCGACGATTTTAAGGAATACGTGATGCGGGACACCTCCGAGGAAACGGCGGCGTATTTGAAGGAAAAGAGCCTTATCAGCCGCGATTTACTGGCGCACCGCCGTATTTCCGCCGCATTCGTGAGCAAGGACGAGTCTGTTTCCGTCATGGTGAACGAAGAGGATCATATCCGCGAGCAGTATTTTGTAAACGAGTTCGCGGTGGATCGCGCGTACGAGCGCATCTGCGGGATCGACGACGCCATTTCCGAGTGTTTGGGCTTTGCGTACGACGGTCAGCTCGGCTATCTCACCGCCTGTCCCACCAATCTCGGGACGGGACTGCGCGCGTCCGTCATGCTCTTTCTGCCCGCCCTTTCGCACAAGGGCATCTTGGAGGAGATCGCGCCCGATTTGCGAGGGAAAGGGCTCGCCGTGCGGGGCGTTTCGGGAGAAGGAAGCCGAGGGGAGGGGGAGCTCTTCCAAATCAGCAACGAGATAACGCTCGGGGTTTCCGAAGAAAGCATTCTCGAAAACGTCGTCAAGGAAGTAAGCGATCTCATTGAGTTCGAGCTCAGCGAGCGCGTGCGCTACAAACGGCAGGGTGGAGTGCGCCTGCGCGATCAGATCATGCGTTCGTTCGGCATTTTGTCGAACAGCTGTCTGCTCGGCGAAACGGAGTTTTCCTCCCGCTTGGCGGACGTAAAGCTGGGCGCCGCGCTCGAATATTTGCCTGCCAAGGCGGGCGCGGGAGAGGACGGCATCGAGATGCTCATGGAGGAGCTCGACAATCTGCGCGTAGAGATGCGCCCCGCCAATTTAAACCGCTTGAACGGCGCGCCGCTCGGCGCGGAGGAACAGGACGCGTTTCGCGCCGACTTCACCTCAAAAAAACTGCACGCTTTATTTAAATAGTCCGATTCCCCAAACAGCTAAGGAGAGAGTATGTCTAATAGATTTACCGACCATTTGTCGCAGGTATGGAAAATCGCGGAAGATTCCGCAGAGCTCTATAAAACGCAGTATATCGGAAGCGAGCATATTTTGCTCGCCATGCTGTGCGTAAACGATTGTTCCGCCGCAAAGCTTTTAACGGAAGCGGGCGTAACGCTTGAAAAATACCGCGAACAATTCCGCAACCGCATTTCGCACGACGGTTCGTGGCAAGGCATCACGCCCCGCACGCGCAAGCTCATAGACGACGCGGCGGGATATGCCTTCGAAGCGAATCAGCCTCTTATCGGGACGGAACATGCGCTCCGCGCGCTTTTGAATATCCGCGACAGCGTTGCGCTGCGCATTCTCGGCGCGCTCGGCGTGGTGATCCCGCGGCTCTTGTGGCGGTGCAACGAGTTTATTTTCGAAGGTCTTTCCGACGCGGAAGCCAAGAAGGAAAAGGGAACGAACGCCGCCGGCGATCGGTTGAAACTGTCGGAAAAACGACAAGCCGCGGCCTATGCGGACGAGGCGGAAAACAAGCGTGCGGACGGAGAAACGTACAAGAGCCCGCTTTCCGACGAAATATTGCAATTCGGGGAGGATCTCACCCGCCGTGCCGCGCAGGGGAAGATCGACCCCGTGATCGGGCGGAGGAAGGAAACGGAAAAGCTCGTGCAGATCCTGTCCCGCCGAACCAAAAACAATCCCGTGCTCATCGGCGAGCCGGGTGTCGGGAAAAGCGCGGTGGTGGAGGGGCTTGCTCTCGCGATCATCGCCGACGAAGTCCCCGACATTTTGCGCGGGAAAACCGTGTTTTCGCTGAATATGTCCACCCTTGTGGCGGGCACGCGCTATCGCGGCGATTTTGAACAGCGTCTTACCGATCTCATGGAGGAGCTCGCTTCCAACCGCGACGTTATTATGTTTATCGACGAGATCCACCTTATCGTGGGGGCGGGGAGCAGTACGGAGAACAAAATGGACGCCGCAAACATATTAAAACCCATGCTTGCGCGCGGAGAATTGCAGACCATCGGCGCGACCACGCTCGAAGAGTATCGCAAATATATCGAGCAGGACGCTGCGCTGGAACGCCGTTTTACCCCCGTTTTGGTGGAGGAGCCGAGCGTGGAGGATACGGTCGCTATTTTGCAAGGGATAAAGGGCAAGTACGAGGCGCACCACAATATCATTATCACCGACGAGGCGATCGAGGCGGCGGCGCGGCTTTCCGACCGCTATATCACCGACCGCTTCCTGCCCGACAAAGCGATCGATTTGGTGGACGAAGCGGCGTCCCGCATGAGGCTCAACTCCTTTAACGGGCCTGCGGAGCTTCGGGAAACGGCGGATAAAATCAAGCGGTTAAAGACGGAATACAACAACGCCCTCAAATGGGGGGACGGGGCGCGCGCCGACGAGCTCTCCGTGAAAATCGGCAAGCTGTCGGGAGAGCTTCAAAAATTACAGTCGGCATGGGACGACAAGCGCAGTTCCACCCATCTTTCCATCGGCGCGGAGGAGGTGGCGGAGATCGTCGGCGCGCGCACGGGCATTCCCGTGTCGCGGCTCACCGAGGAGGAGAGCGAACGCCTGCTCAATTTAGAGGAGGAGCTTCACGCGCGCATCGTGGGGCAGGACGAGGCGGTTTCCGCCGTCGCCCGTGCCATTCGCCGCGCCCGCGCGGGGCTTAAAGATCCCAACCGTCCCGTCGGTTCGTTTATTTTCGTAGGGCCTACCGGCGTGGGGAAAACCGACCTTTCCAAGGCGCTTGCCGTGAGTATGTTCGGCGACGAGGATTTACTTATTCGGCTCGATATGTCCGAATATATGAGTAAAGAATCGGTCAATAAAATGATCGGCACCGCGCCCGGCTACGTAGGGTTCGAGGAAGCAGGACAGCTCACCGAACGGGTGCGCAGAAAGCCCTACTCCGTGGTGCTGTTCGACGAGATCGAGAAAGCCCACCCCGACGTATTTAATATTCTATTGCAAATACTCGACGACGGGCGTTTGACGGACAACCGCGGCCGGGTGGTTTCTTTTAAGAATACCGTTATTATTTTGACCTCCAACGTCGGCGCGCACGAGGTGAACGAGGTGGCGGCGCTCGGCTTCCGTTCGTCCGATGAGGAGAGCGCGTATAACGATATGCGGGAGCGCATCCAAACCGCGCTCAAAGCGCGTTTTAAACCGGAGTTTTTAAACCGTTTGGACGAAACGGTCGTCTTCCATAAGCTTTCCAAGGAGGACGCAACAAAGATCTGCGGGAAGATCCTCGAAGGGCTCAGAGCGCGTATGCGGGATCGGGGCATTTTGCTCGAAGTTACGCAAGAGGCGAAGCGCAAGCTTGTGGAACTTGGGTACAGCGAGGAATACGGCGCGCGCCCGTTAAAGAGAACGGTTCAGCGCGAGGTGGAGGATCTGCTTTCCGAAGCGGTGCTTACGGGCGAGGTGCGGGAGGGGAGCACGGCTGTGCTCGACTTCCAAAGCGGTATTTTTACCGTGAACGCGGAGTAAAGCCCGTATTCCCGACTCTTCCCGCTCGCGGGAAGGGGAAAAAGTTAGATACCGCCTTTACGAACGAAGTCCTGAAACTGTTGATATTCCGCAGGAAGCGGAAAGACAACCGAATAGAGAAAATCCCTCCAAAGCGGTGTATTTTGGGGGGATTTTTGTTTGAATTCGTCAAATTACCGAAAAACCACAAAAATTACCAAAAATAAACTGAAAGGATTCATGAAAAAATGTTGACAAATTCATCGGGGGGGGGTTATAATAGATTATGAATAATGTGTAATTTTGTCGAATTTTGAAATGTGAATAAGTGTTGTAAATACAAGGATAATCGGATCCGCTGTGAAATAAATGCCGAAAGACAAGTGTTTTATGAAAGCGACGCTTCGCCCTGCCTATCATTTTCATCGAGCGAAGCGTTTTGTTTATTGTAATTGCCCGCTTTCGGCCGTGAATACGTGATGCGGGACAGCGGGAGCAAAAGCGGTAAAATAAATTTCAAAAGCCAATCATACAAGATTATAAAGCTATTATTCGGAGGGTGGTATGAAACAGTTGAAAAAAATTTCGTTGTGGAGAAAGATCGCGATCGTGTTATGCTTCGCGCTTGCAATCGGCGCGGGCGTTACGGGCGCGCTCATTCCTCAAATGAACGGCGCGTTCGCCGAAGACGAAACGCGTGCCGCATCGTCGCTCAGCGTAACGTGGTCGGGCGGTTCGATCGAGAAAAACGTTACTTCAACCGAAGCCGACCAGTTGAAGCCGTATTTGCGCGTTACCGACGACGAAGGCAACGTTGTGCCCTCCGAATCATACGACGTGTCGGTTACATATAACGATATAAATAACGCGGCCACCGTTACCGTTACGGGCAAGGCGGATACTGCCTATGCAACGCTTACGGCAAATACGACCGCCATCCCTGCCGTAGACGCAAAGTTCCAAGGGCTTAGAGTGGGGATTCCTGCAACGATCGGCGGAGAAACGGTAACGCTTAACGGCGATGGTTACTATCAGCTTGCCGAAAACAAACTGATTTATTTTACCGATATGGAACCGCAGGACGTGCTCGACAAGCTCGACGTGAGCGTCAAATACCAGCATATCGCGAAAAGGATCACGTATACCGAAAACGCGGACGGCACGCTGAACTTCGCTTCGCACGATCGCGACGGACTCACCGTAATGCGCTTGCTTGTCAATAACAGCAGTTTCGAGATCGGTACGCAAGCCGTGGGTGTAACCGTGCTGTTTCAAGTCGGAAGCGGTAACGAATCGCAGTCTATGACCGAGGACGTTTCCATTAAATTTGCGGAAAGAAAAGCAATAGCAATTTCCGCAGAACTGAACGACGCGGGAAAAAAGGCGACGATTTATCCCTTTACCGATCTTGGGAACTATTTGAATGTGATTGCGACGTATAATGACGGGAAAAGCGGAATTGCGCTTGACAAAAGAGAATTTTCGACGAGCGCTTTGTTTCCGAGCCTCAGCGAACAAAACGCCGTATGGATCGAAAAAAGTTACGACGGCAGTGGTAACACCGTTTGGCAGAAAAGCTCAAAAGGTTTCGAAGGGGTTTACGATGAATCGGATATTTTGAGCAAAGATCTTGGTTACACGCAAAAGATTACGGTTACTTATAACGGCGATCCGACTGTTTCCGCTTTGCTGAATAACGATATCGAAGTCGGGAGCGACAAAATCAAAAACAGCATAGCAGTGTCGTATGCAAAACCTTATCAATTTACGATCACGGGCACGGTTGCGAAACAGACTGCGGGACAGCCGTTTGATTTCAGCGGACTTACGTTAACGATTGTTTATTTGGAGGCTTCTCGGTCGGTCACGGGCACGACGGTCGTTAATTCCGTCTACAACGTGCAAGTGCCGTTGGATAAAGTGGACAGAGAATTTTTGCGCGTAACGTACGGTTCCGATGAAAGCGAGGCGAACGCGGAGGCGGAAAAATTATATAAAGATGATATCACTTCGGCTGATGCGGCACAGTTTGCCATCAAAAGCTATCCCAGACCCGCCGACACGGCGTTTACCGTTCCGACGGACGCAGATAAAAAATATGCAAGGATCGAATTTGTATATAGCGGTGCAGACGGTAAGAGATTCAAAGGGGGCAGTCATTTCGGCGAGCTTGAAAGCGCTGGTACGCCACCCACGGAGCCGGGGAAATATGACCCTATGGCGGCGCAGTGGTCAAGTTACCGGTCTTGGAATATTAAAGCCAACTTTGTCGTACATAGCGTAGCTTTCGGGCTTAAAGATTCCTCTACGGTCGGCGCCGAAACGTACAGCAAACCGAGCATTGACACGAAGGCAAAGTATTTGGTAGACGTGGAAGGGATTCCCCAACACGTTTCGCTCGATTACCGTCTGCGCGAAGCGCTTCGCACGTCGGAGAATCCCGAAAGTATATTGCGCGTATCCGTAACGAATTTGAAAGGTGAGAGCATCGAAGGCGTTTGGCATGCGGATTATGCGAACGAAGACTATTATTTGCTTTTCAGCGATACGGATCTATATACGGTAAAATTCGAACTTATCAACGACGTATGGGAAACCGGTAAGAAAACCATTTCTTATACCGTTCCCGTTCAGAAGCGGTATCTCGACGTAACTTACGGCAGTAAGAGTTCGGGGAACGTGAGCGGCGAGTTTTCCACTTGGGTCACTTCCCTTGAAGTAAACTTTACAAACCGCGACAACGGGGCGGTCGTAGACGAGGGATTGCCTGCGTTCGACGTTAAAATGTATGCTTCCGGTTCGACGGAAGAAGTCGTGATCGGGCGGAGCTCGAACGGCGGCAAAACCGTTGTTTGGGACAGTTCGAAGACCGAGCTTTACGATAAAAAAACGGGTATTTATTTCCTGTACGCTTCGTTTGATTCTACGGAGTACTATTACGGCAGCGGAGATTCCGCTTACGCGATTTACCAAATCAATTTGGGGCAGACGTATGAAGAAACTTATCAGCGCCATTCGATCAAAGACGTAATTTCCGCTTGGCAAGACGGACTTAACCGTGCGGGCGCAACGGAAATGAAGCTTTATCGCTATGACGGAAGCGCGCCTAACAAAGTGGGCGATTTGGTTTCGGCAAACCCCGAGATGGCGACGGAAATTCTGCACGCAGGCAATTACACCTTGGAATACAGGGCGCAGGGCGGCGAAATCCTGAGCTACGATACCGTGATTATTCGGGCGGTCAACTATTTCGAACAAACGGCGGAGAACACCCTTGAAATCGGTTACGACGGAAACGGCGTGGACGTAGCGAAAGAAACGCAGTTGAGAGAAAAAGCCGCCGCCGTTCTGAACGGCATTTATCCCGAGCTTAGCGAGAGCGCGCTTCAAATCGTGGTGGGAACAAGCACTACGACCGATTTGTCTGTCGTAAAAAACGTAGGCAATTATCAGGCGCGGTTTGAAACGAGAACTGCCGACGCCGACGAGGAAGGCGATTACAATCTTCCTTATATCTACGTTAATTTTAAAATTACGCCGCACGTTGTAACGGAGCTTTCCCTTACCGCGACGGACGGTCTTACTTCCGTCGAATATACGGGCAACGAAATTGCGTTCAACTTGAAAGACGGTAACGGCGATTGGCTGGATATTTATAAGGAAAACTTGATCGTGATCATGAATTCCGCAACGCTTGTGAGCGGCAGAGCCATCAATTCCGCGTTCTACTTTGTGAACGGGAATACCGACGGCACGGTTCGCGTTGCGCTTGCGGGCACCTATAAGGTGGGCGTCACGTTCAACCAAAACGTGGTGAGCGCCGACGGGGAAGCTTATAAAGAGCTGACCGTAAACGTTACGCGGGCAACGCTTTCGATCACGATTGCGGGCGGGAAGGCGCAAATCGAACAAGAAGCTTCCTATTCGATCTTTGCGTTGCAGGCGAATAAGCTCGTATTTACGGGCGTAGGCAATGACAATGCGGGAACGGCGTCGAGCGCGGGTTTCCGCCCTGCCTCCTATAAAGTGTATAATACCTATTCGGGCGGAAAGCTTTCCGGCTTGCAAGCGTCCACCGTTCCTTACAGGGAAGCGGCGTATTATTTACATCTTACCGGAGTTACGGCGAATAACTATCGCTATCCCCTTTCCTCGGGCAGTTTGCTTGCGGACTTCACCTATATGGAGAACTATGTTTTCGTCCCCGGTGACGAGAACAGTCCGAATTCGGCGGCGGTGTTCGAGCTTAAAGTTTTAAAGCAGGTGCTCAAACCGCTCGAACGGAAAGACGGCAGCTCTACGGATACTCCCGTCAGCGAAATTTACGAAGCGGGGCGCGCGTGGAATATGCTCGATTATTTCACGACGACCGAACCCGTTTCCACCTACGCAATCACAGTTACGAATACGAAGACGGGTATTCCCGTTTCCCAGATCGCGGACGGCGCAGACGCGGGCAAATTCCTTTTGAACGCGGGGAGATACACGGTTGTAATCGATACCAACGGTACGAACGTTTGGGAGGGGAATGTCGACGCGGCGGTCACTTTCGACCTCACCGTGGAGAAACAGGCGGTTACGATCGAGGAGATCGGACTCATTCGCAACACTTATAACGGGGCGGAGCATATCGCTTCGCTGGGCGGTACGTCCGCTTATTGGCAGGATCTTTCAGCCAAGGGCGTGAGCGCGACGGTGAGCTTCCTCGCGTCGGGCGCAGCGGACGGGTCGGCAAAAACGACGCTTGCGGGCGCGTTCGTAAACGGACAGTTGAAGTGGACGAATGCGGGCAGTTATTTCATTACGTTCGACATTCCCGCAGACAACTATTATTGGGCGGGCGGCGAGAATACAGATACGGATAAGACCGACTTCGACGAAACGGGCGTTTATACGACCGCCGAACAGCAGATTGCGGAAATTGCAAGAATGCAGATCACCGCGCCCGCGCTCGGGGCTTCGCGTCTGACGCAGACGGGCACGGCGCGCACGCTTCCCGCGGAATTCACTTCGCATTTCACAATCACGCAAGGAAATATAACCGTAACCTATCAGGTAGAGTACGCTACGGCGGGCGAACTTCAAGAAACTACGCACACTCACGGAACGTTCGGCTCGGCAAGACCTGCCGACGACGACAATACGCAGGGCGTGTATGCGATCAGACTTACCGTTACGGGCGCGGCGGCAACCAACTTCGCTTGGGTGCGCAACGCTTCCGATATCGACTATATCTCCTATACCAACGCGTACGACATTCAAGGCTTCGAAACGAACACCCACGTTGCAATTTTGCACTACGTGACCGTTACGCAGACGCTCGATATCCAATGCGATCCCTCCAAGAGCTTCTATTACGGCGGATTTTTAGGGGATTCCGATTCGAGCATTTCCGAGGACGCGATGACCGATCTCGCGGGACATATGTTCTGTTACACCGGCACGATTCCGTCGGGTGCGAATTACAGCTATTCCTACGTGAACGCCTCGGGAGTTTCGGTTGATGCGAATGCCTTTAAGAGCTGGAACGCGGGAATGTATATCGGTACGGTGAATATCACCTTCCCCGATACGGAATATCTGCCTTTGAGCTTTAACGTTGCAATTACCGTTGACAAATTGCCCGTCGGTCTGACGGCTGCGGGAAGCGGTATCTACGGGTCGGATCCCGAGATTTCTTCGGTCGGTTACGCGGATAACAGCAAGGAGTTTATCGGCTTTACGGGCGAGCTCAAAGACAAGGTGAACGTTGCGGGCGTTACCAAGGATTCGGCGGCGCAAACTTACGCGGGCGCACAGTATTTCGTATTGACTGACGACCCGTATTTCGATAACTACGCCGTGACCTTTACCGCGGACAGCAAAATCGTCGTTTCGCCTCAAACGATCGTCATCGGCTTCAAAGACGTGATCGAGGGAAGCATATACGGCGACGAGCTGACGCAAGAAAGATTGCTTTCCGCATTGAGTTATAACACGACTGATTTCCCCGACGGTTCGCTTTTGGAAATCGTAAGCATTGCTCTCACGGCTACGGGAACGACGGAGGGAAGGATCAATGCAAACGAAGAAGGTTACGGCATCGAAGTTACCTCCAAGAGCGGAAACTATCGGTTAGAGATCGGCGGCAGCGGGAAATGGAGCGTTGCTAAGAAGGAAGCGTACGTTACGGTCGACTTGGAGCTTGTTTACGGCGAAGAGGTACGGGCGGGCGCGCTTGCCGAGAACGTGAAAACGAAAATCGAAGGCTTCCTCGGATCCGACGACTACGGCACGGGCGAAACCGCAAGCTATACCGTCGACGACAACGGTCATATCGTTTATGCGAGCGGATTTACGAATAACAACTATCATTTCGTAGACGTATCCGCAAACGAAAGCGGAACATTCGGAAAGGTGAGTTATAAGCCGCTCGGCGTATCGGTAACGATCGGTAACGCGGAAGGCGACTATTACAAGCCTCAACGGCTTACCTATACTTTGACGGTGAATTCCGTTTCGAGCTATGATGCGGGCGAGAAGGTAACGCTTACCGCCGAAGCGATGGAACGGCTCGGCGTTGCGGTTGACGGCAGCGCGTACGGGGGGAACGTTTGGTCGCAGGGCGTCAACGGCGTCGACTTTAACGGTAAGGCATTCGTCGTAACTACGGGCGCTTACGATCATGAGCCTGAGGACGGCGCAACGGGCGCGACGGCGAACGCCGGTACGTACGCGATCGTCGGTATGACCAATTCCGCATTCGCGGAAAATTACAATATTACCTTTACGGGCGCGTGGGCTACGGGCAGCAACAGCGGAAAAGCGGGCGTATATACGGTAAACAAAGTGGGCGGGAACGATAAATTCATGGTTTCCACCGATTCCGCCGACGTCGAAAAAAATCCCGACAAAATCGTCATTATCATCAAGCCCGCGGGAACTGCTTCCGTGCAGGCGCGCAAGGCGGTTTCGCTTGCGGCTGCGGTTGCGGACACGGTGAACGGCACGACCCTCCCATATGACGAAACCTACCGCACCTTGCTTACGGCGGAAGTAAGCGGCGTGCAGGACGGTTACACGGTTTTGTACAATTTGGAGGTGGGGGAGAATCCTCAGACGCCTGCGAAAACCGATTCGGGTTGGACGTCCATTCCGCCTACGGCGATCGACGCGGGCATCTACACCATTTACTATTACGTAAAAATGGCGAGTCCCAACTATGACGATTCGGATATTTTCAGCTTCACCGTAACCATTACGAAGGCGGAAAACACCGTTGAAACGCCGTTTAACTTCTCGAACGGGAAAGCGTTTGCAAGCGCGGGCGAAGCGGATAGGAACGCGGCGTGGGTTTACGGGCTCTATTCCGAAACGGCTGAGGACGGGTTTAATATCATGGGCGATCAGGCGATTGCCGAGTTCGTTGCGAAATACCAAAGAGGGGCTACGTTCGGGGTATCGCTCTATTCGGGCGAAGAGCCGACTGCGCTTTATACGGCAGGTTCTGCAACGGCGGTATTCAACTATATGTTCAACAACGGCGACGGCAAGCGGTTTAACGCAGGCGTTTACAGGCTTGTGTTTACCGTGACCGCTCAGTCGAACGCGAACGGCGAAACCAATTACAGCAATCTTTCCGTTTCCTACTACTTCACCGTTGCAAAGCGCGCGGTTTCGATCACGGCGGGGAATCAGACAGTCGTGTACGGCGAAAGCGCTACGGGGCTCGCGGCTGCCGTAACGGGCTTGGTACGCAACAATTATCATGCAAGCGAAACGCCGATCGACCCCGAAAGCTTGTATACGCTGACGGTGAGCGGATACACCGCGGGCGTAACCGACGTCGGAGCAACGGGAGTTTCCGTGACGGTTACGCTTGTCGACAACGCGACTGCTTTGTTGGGCGACAATTACGACACCCCCACGCTTACGGACGGCACGCTAGCCGTCGTACAGCGCAGGGTGGTGGTCAAGATCGGCGATATGAGCTCGACTTACGGGGACGAAGCTCCCAACAATACGTTTGGCGCGCAATACGTCGAAAGCGACGCTTACGGGAAAACTTATCAACCCTTGGGCGGGCACGTTATCATCGATCTGAAAGTGAAAGCGGGTGCGGAAGACGCGGTAACTTCCGCGACGAATGCGGGCAGATATCCCATTTACGCCGTTTGGAATACCGATTCTTCAAATGGCGGAAGCGACAAGCACCAAGATAACTACGAAGTCGTATTCGTCAACTGTTCTTACGGCGACGTTTTGGCGGTAGAAGGCGCGCTCGGCAACGGACAAACGAATGCCGCGGGTACCTATACCGTCAATAAAAAGGTCATCGACGTGGAATGGAGCGCGGAAAACGGTTCCTCCTACGTGTATAACGGTACGGCGCGCACGTTCAGTGCAACCGCAAACGTAAAAGACGAAACGGTAAATCTTACCGTTGCTTACAAAAAGGGCGAAAAGGATAGCGCCGCGCCGATCAATGCGGGCGAATATAAGGTCATTGCCTCCTTCAACGAAGAAGACTATCCAAACTACACCACGGGCGGTTCGTCCATTACGGTCACGATCACCAAAGCGACCGCTACGGTCACTGCAAACGATGCAAGCGTCCTTTACGGAAACGCGCTTTCCGAGGGTACGGGCTACGGCATGACGGTCGCGCTTCCTGCGGGCATCGCGGAGAACAAAATCGACGCCGACGAAAAATCTACGTTGGAAGCATTCAATACTTTCGATAAGTTCCTCGTTTATACCGACCGCGCGGGCACGGCTCTTTATGTCGCAGGCACGGGCGTTGGGAGCTATCAAATCGTGATCGATCCCGAAAACGTTATAATGACGAACTTCGAGCTCGTTCCCGTTGCGGGCGTATTCACGGTAAATAAACGCACCGTTACCGTCACCGTCGGGGATTTGGAGCGCGAATACGGCGGGAATTACCTCACGCAAGCCGATATCGATCTCTTGGTGGAGGGCAAAGAGGGCGATGTTTTCCAAGTTGACGGCGATTGGCAGGACAAACATGATTGGAGCGCGCTCGGTATCGTTCTTTCCGTAGACAGCGCGCTGAATGCGGGGGAATATCAACTTACCGCAACGAGCAATTCGGCAAATTACGACATCACGTTTGCCTCGACTGTGGGCAAACTGACTATCACGAAAAAGAGGCTTACCGTTTCCGCTTCCGCAACCGTCGTGTACGGCGAGGATTGGAACACGGCAACCGTTACGCCCGTTTGGAACGGCTTTGTCGACGGCGAAAGCTATGCGTCCTTGTTGGCGATCGCGGGCGCGATGTCGGGCGGAAACAAGCCCGTTACGGGAAGCATCGGCTATACCACGGATTACGCGAACAAGCCGGACAACGCTTCTACGGTAGGCTCGAATCCTTCCGTCACACCCGTTATTTCAAACATCGAGTTCCTCAACTATACGGTTACGGTAGACGAAAAGACGGATGGAGTGAACCTTGTTAAGGTCACGCCTCGCGCGGTCAGCGTCGCTCCCCATGCGGATTACGTTTACGGCGAGAGGTATGACGAAGCTCCCATCGTATTCGGCAACCTGTTCGGCAGTGACAAAATCGCCGTTTCCTACGCTTATACGAAGGACGGAGCGGGCGTTACGGGTCTTGGCGACGCGGGCAATTATTCCGTTACCGCAACGCTGCTGCCGGCGCAAGGCGACGCCGAAGTCAACAAGAATTATGCGTTTGCGAACGGCGCATCGACGAGCGAAGCCGTCACGGTTACGGTCGTGCCCAAGGCGGTGGACGTCAATTGGGAATACGGCGTATTCGATTTGGATGCGAACCCTAACGCTATTAACTATTTGGAAGGCTACAACGACGGCATCATGTCGATCGCGGAAGGCGATTTCAAGCATTCGTACTTCAACGAATCGGACGGAACGACGACGGTCAAGAACGTAGGGCTTATCGGTTACGGGGACGGACGGCACGGCATCACAGCGGAAATCGGAACTTATACGCTCACGCTTACGCTCAAAAACAGCGTCAATTACCGTTGGGTAAATTCGGAAGAGAACACCTATACGGTCATCTTCTCGGCAACCTCGATCGAGGTCACGCTCGAAGTGACCGTGCCCCAAGACGTCACGTTCGGCGACAACGCGCAGGTCACGGCAACCGTTGCGAACGGAAACGTAAAGGACGTTGCCTTTACCTACTATCCCGTTTCCGACAAAGACGTTTTCGCCGCGCTTGTCGGTAAAATCAAAAACGGAACGATCCGCCTCAGCGATTTGCAGGGCATTGAGTATGAAGAAACCATGCCGAAGAACGCGGGCAATTATATCGTTCGCGCGTACTATCGGGCGCAGGACAATGAAAACAAGACGGCGGAAAAATTTGCGGCGTTCGAAATCAAACCCTTGGCTGTAAGCGTGCCCAAGAGCCACGGCGCGGCTTCGCAGGAATTCAACGGCGGGGCGCTCGTCTTCGAGGTGACGGGCTATGAAAGCTATATGAGTTTTGCCGTTCCGAACGGCATGGTCGGCACGGCTGTCGGCAATACCGTCCGCTTTACGGCGAAAGACGTATTCGATTATCAAGTAACGTTCGAGCTTTTGGATAGCAACCACGTTTGGAAGGACGGGGAGGAAGCGAAAGTTATTTTCTCCGTTACCAAGTCGAAGCAGGAAATTACCCTGTCCGACGCTTATACGTTTGTTTACGGCGACGAGATCGACGTCGCTCCCGCATTCAAATATACGGCGGACGAAGCAGTTATTCTTTACTTCACGTACAGCGGCGATCCTTCTTCGCCTCAGGGCGATCCTTTGGGGAATATCCTTCCGAGCAATGCGGGCATCTATTACGTGGTCGTTTCCGTTGAGGGGACTGATAACTACGACGGGGAGAGCGCGGGCGCGATCGTCGTCGTTGAAAAGAAAGAGGTGAAGGTTTCCGTTACGGTGAACGTGCCTTACGGTCAGACCGTCGCCGCGGGCGATATTTACTATACGCTCGCAGGGCTTGCAAACGGCGAAACGGAGGATAACTACGTTACGGTAAACCTTTCCGTTCTCGCTTCGGGGCTTACCTTCGGCGAAGGCGCGGGGCTCAAAAACGCGGGAAGATACAAACCTACATTCGCCACCGCGCAAACGGAGATCAACGCCTACACGGGCGCGACGGCGAACGGACTTGTAGGATTTTCCAAGCGCGGCGCGGCGGATAACTACTATTTCACGGCGGACGCAAACAGCATCGTCATCGTGAACAAGCTCGCGGTGTCCGTGGTCATCGGAAACGCTTCGGGAACGTTCGGTTCTTCGCCTCAGTTCAACAGCGGCATTACGCTCCGCTGGGCGGACAGCGTGGCGAACAACAACATCCCCGCGGCGGACAAAGCCAAGCAGGACGCGGCGCTCATGGAGCTTTTGGGCGTTTCGGCAAGCAGTTTCTACTGCACGGCAACGGATACGAGCGACGCGGGCAGTTACCCGATCAAAGTTACCAGATGGTCGAGCGACAACTACAACGTCACCTTTGTGGACGGCTCTTTCGAGGTTCTTCCCGCAAACATCTTTGTGGAATGGACGACGGGCGGCGGCACTTACGGCGACGTGACCGCACCCGAAATCACCAAGCTCTCCGTTTTGCTCGGCGGGTCGCTCCAAGACGTGACGAATTCCACGTTCGGTCAAAACGCGATCTCCAAGCTCAGCTTCCTCTTCACCGATACGACGGGAGTTCCGCTCTTCGATGCGGGGAAGACCCCCGCAAACGCGGGCGAGTACTACGTGGAGCTCGTGCTTGCGGCGGACGGCAAGATCGGCAAAAACTATATCCTGTCGCCTTCCTCCTCGGCGCAGCGTCGGTTCAGCGTCGGCAAACTCGTGATCGAAGTGGAGGATCTGCGCGTCGATTACGGCGACGACGGCATGAAGCTCGCCTACAAAAACGGCAACGTAATCATTCCTACTTTGGTAGAAAACGAAGAAATTAGCAAGTATTTCACCGTCGTCCGCTACGACGAAGCAAAGACGGTGGGAACCTATTACATGACGGTCGTCTTGAAAGACTTCCAAAACGTGCAGTGGTCGGTCGGCAGAACGGCGGAATACCGTCTGGCGTTCAACGTGACCAAGGCGAAGAATCATATCGTCGGCAGTATCCAAATGGAAGGCTGGACGTACGGCGACGAGGGCAACACCCCGAGCGTTACGCTGGCGAACAACAAAGATATTTCCGACGGCGTAGATATCGTGCCCGTATTCGAGTACAGCGCGAACAACGGAGCCGACTGGACGACGGTCGCTCCTACGGCGGCGGGAAGCTATCTCGTCCGCGCGACAGCGAACGGCACCACCAACGTGGAAGCATTTGTGAGCCCGTCCGTGACCCCGTTCACGATCGCGCGCAGGGCGATCGCCAAGCCGCAAATCGAAGTGAGCACGGAGAACAACTCCTACACGGGCAACGTCCTTCTTGCCAACGTGAGCGGATTCGACCAATCTCTCATGATGTTTACCTACGTAGGGAACTTCACGGTAGACGGAAACAGCATAGCGCTCACCGCGCTCAATGCGGGTACGTACACCCTTGTCATCACGCTGACCGATTCCAACTATATTTGGGCGGACGGCGACGGGAGCGCCGTGTACGAGCAGACGTGGACGGTTGCGCCCAAACGGCTCGAAAAACCCACGGGCGGCAAGAACTCTTTCGTGGTAAACGGCGGTATCATTACCTACACGCCCGAGAATTTCGATCCTGCCACCATGGCGATTTCGGGCAATGCGGAAGGGCACGGCGGCACGTTCACGGCGGAGATCTCCATTATCGATCCCGCGAACTACGTTTGGGACGACGGTACGGTAGACAGCATACAAATCGAATGGACGATCGTCGGTATCAATACGGTGTACAAAGCGCTCATGGGCGTGCTCGGCTCCATTGCGGGGCTTGCGGTGCTCGGCGGCGCGGCGCAGTTCGTTTTGTATAAGCGCAAGCAAAAGCGCGAGGCGGAAATGGACGGCGACAGTTCGGAACAGCATTCCGATGCAGAGAGTGAAGGAGGGGAACAAGCATGAGCGCATTGAATTTATTAAAGCCTTCGCTTTTTGAAACTTCGCAGATCGTATGGCTTGCAGTGGTTGCGTTTCTCGTAGTCGTACTCGTTGCGGGCAACGTCTTGCTTTGGTACTATTTCCATAAGGCGGGTGAGAGAAAGCTCTGTACCCGTCAGTTACAGCAGAGGCGCGAAGAGCTGCTGCAACATCTTGCCGAACTGAAAACGGGCGGCGCGATCCCCGCTACGCCCGAGGACGAGGAGCGGGAGGAAGCCGAGCTTGAAGAAGAAACGGCTGAGGAGCGCGCCGAGGACGACGATGACGACGATGACGACGAGGAAAAGCAGACCGAGGAAACGGTTGCGGCGAGCGAAGACGGCGAGGACGGCGAGGAAGAACTCACGACGGAGATCCTGCCCGTTACCGCCATGTCCGACGAAATGCGCAATCGCTTCGGGTTAACGGCGGAAGAGGATCTGGAAAAGAAATACTTCGTGCGTTATTCTTACAGCTTTGAAGCGCGCCTTAGAAACGCAAGTCCCGAAGTTCAGGCGCGTTACGTGGAATTTGCCGACGAGATCGGGCTGTACAAGGGCGTTAAAATCAAGAACAGCTACAAGCAACAGCGCGTTTACAAGGGAAAAAAGACGCTCGCGCTCATTTTGTTCCGCGGGAAAACGCTCTGCGTTGCGTTCGCGCTCAATCCGTCCGATTACGTGGAAACCAAATATCGCGGGTTGGATAAGTCGAGTAAGAAGCGTTTCGAGAAAACGCCCATGCTCTACAAAGTATCGTCCACGCGCCGTTTGGAATACGCAAAATACCTGCTCGTGCAGGTCGCGGACGCAAACACGATCGTCATGAACGAAGAACCGCAGAAGGGCGAGTACAATTTGGAGCCGATCGGGCGCGACGAAATGTATGCGTCGGGGCTCATGCGGATCAATATCGTGCGCGAAGCGCTCGACGAGGCGGAAGCGGAGGCGGCTGCGGCGCAGGGAACGGCAGAGATCGCGTCTGCGGAGCCTGCCGAGGAAGCGCTTACGGCAGAAGCGCCCGCGAATCCCGTAGAAGCTTCTTCCTCAGAACCCGCTAAGGAAGCTCCCGCGAAAGGGCGGAAGAAGTCGGCTTCTGCGAAAGGCAAGAAAAACGAAGTTCCTGCCGAAGAGGTTGACAAGGCGACTGCGGAAACGGCGAACGAACCCGTGGAAGAAGAACCCGCAAAACCTGCGGAAGAAGAGTAATACAAAATACTAAGAAACGGCGTTGCGCAATGCAACGCCGTTTTTCTATGATAAAAGAAATCCACCGGCTATGCCGGTGGTATCCACCTTGGAGCTTTAGCTTTAAGCCAAGTGTAGTATACAAAAAAGCTCCTTTGTACTAAACTGAATGAGGCTCGCAACCGCATACAAGTAAGGAAACAAAGGAGGACGTTAAAATGAAAAACCAAGATAACGACACATTCAGTTTAGTACACACGACATGGCGTTGTCAATACCATATCGTATTCACCCCGAAATATCATAGAAAAGTGATATACGGGGCATTGCGTGCGGAGATAGGAAAAATTATGCGAGAATTGTGTCGACGGAAGAGCGTGGAAATAATAGAGGCGCACGCAATGCCGGATCACATACATATGCTTGTGAGCATACCGCCGAATGAGAGGGTATCATCGTTCAAGGGATACCTGAAAGGTAAGAGTGCGATGATAATATTCGAGCGGTATGCGAAGTTAAAGTATAAGTATGGGAACAGACATTTTTGGAGCAGAGGGTATTATGTAAGCACGGTAGGCTCAAACAAGCAAGCGGTGCAAAAATACATACAGAACCAAGAGAAAGAGGATATGATTTCAGCCCAAATCGGAATGGTGGGATATTACGACCCGTTTAAGGAGTGGCTGAAATCATGGAGTAAGAAAACGAAAGAGTAAAAGATATGACCGCTTGCTTGTATGCGGTAGGCGGGCTCTTATGACGGTGCTTGAGCACCGCGCCAGTATCATGCCCTTTAGGGCAAAATAAAGCCCCCACTTTAGTGGGGGATATTTACTATTAAAGTTAAATCGTTCTCGTACTGCCTCTGGGAATGAGGGTACATTTTACGGTGGCGCGCTGGGCGGGCAGTCCTTTTAAGGAGCTTTCGAGCACACGGAACGCTCTCTCGCCGATGAGCTCGAAGTCCTGCCGTACCGTAGTGAGGTTATACTGCGCGCTTCGCACCGCTTTCAAATCGTCGTAGCCGACGACGGAAATATCCTGCGGGATCTGCTTCCCCGCCTTCCGCATGCGGTCGATAAAGCCGATCGCCATGATGTCCGACGCGCAAATGATCGCCGTAAATTCCTTATTGTTGTAGAGAAAGTAATTTGCCGCGTTCGCGCCCGCCTGCGCGGTATAGTCGCCGAAATAGGTGATATCGTAACGGTATTCGATGCTGTTTCGCGCCAACCCCAAAACGTAGCCCGCAAGCCGTTCCGCGCCCACGAGGGAAGCCCGCTCTCCGCCCAAAAAGGCGATATTCCTGTGTCCGTGCGCAACCAAGTAGTCTACCGCTTCCTCGACTGCGCTGATATTGTCGCTTCCGATCCCCGAGACCAAATCGTTGTTGATGTAGTTATCGAGAAGCGCGAGGGGATAGCGCGTATTCTTCAACTGCGCGTACACGGGAGAATTAAAGTTGATGTCGAGCAAAAATGCGCCGTAGTAGTGATTGTACGCAAGATATTCGTTCAGATCGAACCCTTCGCCGATTTCGTCGGACACGACGATGTAGCGTGCCGTTTCCGCCGTGGTGCGGAACGCCTGAGCGATTTCAAACAGCGCGCCGTCTTTCTTGATCCCTTTGCCCCACAGCATGGCGATCCGCCCGTTGATGGCCATGGACTTACGGGAATGATAACCCAACGATTCCGCATATTCGCAAACGGTCTTGCGCGTTTCCTCCGAAACGTCGCTCGATCCGTTCAACGCCTTGGACACGGACGCGATGGATAGATGGAGCGTATTAGCGATTTCTTTTATGGTCATATAAGCATTATATCATACGGGTTGTGCAAAGTCAATACTTATAAAGGAAATCCTCCGAAAAAAGTGATTAAATTGCACAATATAAAAATTATTTACATTTTTCGAAAAAAATGCTTGCTTTTTCGTCGGGAGTGTGATAGAATACTTCCGAAAAGGGAAAAAATTCTTTTATTGGAGTTTTTGGGGGAATTATGGAAAGGAAAGCGGGAATCCTCATGCCCGTGAGTTCGCTGCCGGGGGATTACGGCATCGGCTCTTTGGGCAAAGAGGCGTATCGTTTCGTAGACTTTTTGGCGCAAACGGGCTGCGGGATATGGCAGGTTTTACCGTTGCTTCCCACCTCTTACGGGGACAGCCCGTATTCCGCCTGTTCTTCGAATGCGCTTAATCCTTATTTTATCGATCTCGATTTGCTTGCAAAGGAGGGGTTGCTCGAAGAAGAGGAATACGCGTCTTTGCATTGGGGGCGCGATCCTCATCGGGTGGACTACGCGAAGTTGTACGAGCTCCGCTTCGAGGTGTTGAAGCGCGCGTTTTCCCGTTTCGACAGAACCGCGCCCGCATGGCTCTTTTTTTTGCGGGAGGGAAAATATCGCGACTACGCCGTGTTTATGTCGCTTAAAATGCGCTTTCACGGCGCGCCCTTTACGGAGTGGGGCGACTATGCGGAGTACGACGAGGCGGTCGTTTCTGCTTATTGCGCGGAAAATCAAGACGAAATCGAATTTTGGCAATTCACGCAGTATGAGTTTTTACTGCAATGGCGTAAATTAAAGGAGTACGCGGGCGGGCGCGGTGTGGAAATCATGGGCGATATGCCCATCTACCTTGCGCGCGACAGCGTAGAAATGTGGAAATACCGCCGTTCGCTGTTTTTGTTGGACGAAGCGGGAGCGCCCTCGGTGCAGGCGGGCGTTCCGCCCGATGCTTTTTCCGATACCGGTCAGCTTTGGGGAAATCCCGTATACGACTGGGAAAAGCACAAACGGGAAGGGTACGATTGGTGGCATAAACGCATTTCCGATTCCCTCGATTTATACGATTGGGTGCGTATCGACCACTTTATCGGATTCGTGCGTTACTATTGCGTTCCCGAGGGATTAACGGACGCTCGCTTGGGCGAATGGCGCAAAGGGCCGGGGGCGGAGCTTTTTAAGGGTTTGGAGGATCGGCATATCGTCGCCGAGGACTTGGGAATCGTCACCGACGAGGTGCGCGCGGCAATCGCCGAAACGGGCTATCCCGGAATGCGCATTCTCCAACACGCGTTCGACGGCAATCCGCAGAACGAGCACAAACCGAGCAACTGTCCGCAAAACGCCGTGATCTACACGGGCACGCACGACAACGAAACGCTCTTTACCCGTATTTCCCAAATGCATGGGAAGGAACGGACGCGCATGATCCGCGATCTGAAAAGCGAATGCGCCAAGACGGGCGTGCGGGCATCGGTGAGAACGAATCGGAAAATTTGCGATACGATTTTAAGATTGCTGTTTGCAAGCAGGGCGGACATGGCGATCGCGCCTTTGCAGGACGTTATGCGCATGGGGCGGGAAGGGCGCATCAACGCGCCGTCCACGGTATCGCCCGAAAATTGGTCGTACCGTTTTACGGCGGAGGATTTCACGCCCGCGCTTGCCCGTCGCCTTGCCCGTTTGGTCGGGCTTCGGAAGAAAGAAAAAATAATGAAATAAAGGGGGAAACCATGAAAAAGTTTACGGCATTTATCTCTGTGTTGCTTGCAATGCTATTTTTGTTTTGCGCGTGCGGAGAGAGTAACCAGCCGCCCGCGGGCGACGATCCCGAGCCGGACGAGGAATACTCGCTCCCGCTTGAAGAGGGAAAGAAACAGCTCACGATCTATTACAAGCGTTCGGCGGGTTACAGCGACTGCGACATTTGGCTTTGGTACGGCACTGTTGCGGGAAGAGGGTATGTTTTGCACGAATGCGCATACGGGGCAAAGGTCGTCGTCAACGTGCCCGAGAGCATCGAGGAAGTCGGCTTCATCATCCGCGTCGGATGTTCCGATCCGGGCGGCACGAGCTGGGGCACGGCGAGCAAGGACGGTACCGAGAGCGACCGTTCCGTAAGATTAAAGGAGCGCGAAACGGTGATCTACACGCAGGCGGGCGACGCAAACGCCTACACGAGCAACAACGGAGGGGCAACGCTGGACGAGATGAAATCGGTTACTACGGCGGATATGCTCGATTCCACGCACGTAAAATACGTGCTCAGCGCGGCGATGAACATTCAGCTCAGCGACGTCAAACTGACGGCGGCGGACGGCACGCAGGTCGAACTCGAATCTTTAACGGGCGGCGCGTCTTACGGCACCGTTCAAACCAAACAACCCTTGGACATTTCCAAGGCGTACACGTTAACGGTTGCCGATATGGAGCCCGTTCCCGTGATTCCCGCGTCCTACTTCAACAGCGCGGAATTCAAAGAGAACTATCTCTACGACGGTAAGTTGGGCGTGGAACTTAGCGCAAACGAAACGGTGTTTCGGCTTTGGGCGCCTACCGCCTCCGAGGTCGTTCTCAAACTCTACGCAAAGGGGAACGGCGGAAGCGCGGAAAAATCCGTCCCGCTCACCAAGGGCGAAAAGGGCGTTTGGTCGTACACCGAGAACGCTTCGCTCGCAGGCAAGTATTATACCTATACCGTTACCACTTCGGCGGGAAAGCAGACGGCGGTAGACCCGTACGCCGTTTCCGCAGGCAGAAACGGCGACAGGGGCATGATTCTCGATATGAACGCCGCCGCTCCCGCTGATTGGGAGAACGAAAGCTTTACGTCCGAGGGCGTGGAGAATTACACCGACGCGGAAATTTGGGAAGTGCAGGTGCGCGATTTCTCCAATGCGATCTCGAGTTCGAAGTATAAGGGCAAATACCTTGCGTTTACCGAAACGGGACTGAAAAACGAATCGGGCGAAGCGGTCGGAATCGACTATCTCAAAGAGCTTGGCATTACGCACGTCCACCTGATGCCCGCGTTCGACTTTGCGTCCGTAGACGAAAGCCCTACCGCGAGCAGCTATAACTGGGGATACGATCCCAAAAACTACAACGTGCCCGAGGGCAGCTATTCCACGAATGCGGACGACGGAAGCGTGCGCGTAAAGGAATTCCGCCAAATGGTGCAGGCGCTGCACGAAAACGGCATCGGCGTGATCATGGACGTCGTTTACAACCATACCTACGACGGCAATTCTAATTTCAACAAGATCGTTCCCTATTACTACTATCGCTATCAGGCGAACGGCGTTATGTCCAACGGCTCGGGTTGCGGCAACGAAACGGCTTCCGACCGCGAGATGTTCCGTCGCTATATGATCGATTCCGTCACCCACTGGATGAAGGAATATCACGTCGACGGATTCCGTTTCGATCTCATGGCGTTGCACGATATCGAAACCATGCAGGCGATCGAGCAAGCCGTTCACGAAATCAATCCCAAAGCGCTCCTTTACGGCGAGGGCTGGACGGGCGGTACTTCCGAGCTCGCGGCGGGCAAGCAGAGCACGCTTGCGAATCTCAAATCGCTCAATTCCAAAACCAAGACCAACGGCGTCGCCATGTTTAACGACGTCATCCGCGACGCGATCAAGGGCAGCGTGTTCGATTCCAAAGACCCCGGCTTTGCCACGGGCGCTAAGGCGAGCGCTTCGGCGGCGATCCGTTTCGGCGTAAACGGAAGCGTACGCAACACCGCGTTCGGCGCAACCAATTCCTCGTGGGAGGCGCATAACCCCACTAACGTGGTAAACTATGCGTCCGCGCACGACAATCATACCCTATGGGACAGAATTTGCATCTTGTACGGGGATAAGGCGGAGGCGTTCGACGAGGCCTGCTTGAAGCGCAACGCGTTGTCGGCGGCGATCGTGCAGACCTCGCTCGGAATTCCCTTCATGCAGGCGGGCGAGGAAATGCTCCGCACCAAGAAGAACGCGGACGGCACTTATAACGAGAACAGCTACAATTCCACGGATAAGGTCAATAACCTCAACTGGAATGCCCTCACGCCCGATTCGCCCCAAAAGACGATGTCGGAATATTACAAAGGGCTCATTGCGTTCCGTAAATCCTGCAAAACGCTCAGATTGCCTTCTTCGGAAGGGGTTTGCGCCCTCGTCAAGGCGAAAGGCACGCTCATCGCGTTTACCATGACCGATCCATCCACGGGCGAACAGCTCTTCGTGGTATACAACGCGGGGGAAAAAGCTGTAAAAGTAGAGCTTCCCGCAGGCAGTTGGGATCTGTATATCAGCGGAATGCGGGCGGGTGCTACGGCAATTTCCACCTCGCATGCGGGCGAGCAGGAAATCGCGGCGATCTCTTGCAGCGTGTACCGCAAGGCAAATTAAAACATTTTTCGAAAATTTTTCTGAATTCTATTGACAAATTTCGAAAAAGTGTTACAATATTAAAATAGAGAGGAAAATTTTTCCCTCGCACGGCGGAGCAATTCCGTTTGCGGGTCAAGCTCGTTTAAAAAAATTGATTTTTAAAACGGGGTACCCCGTTTCGCATTTGAATGACAAATGCGAAAAAAGAACATAATAGAAGAGCGCGGAGAATCTGCGCGGCAAATCATCAAGGTTGGAACGCCGTAGGCGTCAACAAAATAAATTAACACCTATTTAGGAGGGAACCAAATGAAGGCAAAAAAATGGGCTTGCATTGCAACTGCCGCCGTTATGACGGCGTCGCTGGCTGCGATCTTTGCGGGCTGCGGAGACAAGGATGCGGACAAACTCACCGTTACCTGGTACAACAACAGAGAAGTGCTCAAAACGGACAAAGTGGAATCGGGCACGAAGCTGACCGAGTGGACGCCTACGAGAGACGGTTACGAATTCAAGGGCTGGTATGCGGAAGCTTCGCTCTCGACGAAGTTCGATTTCACGAAAGCGATCACGAAGAACACCGAGGTCTATTCTTCCTGGCTCAAAACGGAGTACGTTGCGGATACCAACACCTATTACGTGATCGGTACGGGCGCGGGTTCTTTGAAGAACAGCAATTGGTCGCACGCTCCCGAAGCGGAGGATCTGAAATTCGTAAAGA
The DNA here is from genome assembly GCA_947088135.1 of uncultured Clostridia bacterium. GTDB lineage: Bacteria > Bacillota > Clostridia > Christensenellales > Borkfalkiaceae > Gallimonas. The sequence goes on along the minus strand of CAMUFJ010000014.1, from coordinate 11,359 downwards.
ATGCGGAGGTCACGACCGCGAACGAATTTACCGTCACGATTTCCATGTATGAGGGCGACAGATTCCAAATCACCCCCGGCAGCTGGTCGACGGGAAGAGCGGGTATCGGGAATATCCAAGGCGTTGCCTATGCCGATTTCGCAGAGGGCGAGAACCCCTACCTGCCCGACGTTTCGGGTACGGCTGCCGACGAGGATTACGCGGTCGTAAAGAACAGCGACGGCGAAGTGGTATTCCACGGCGGTAACGAGAACGGCGACTCCTATACGAATTGGAACATCGTGCTCAACGAAGGTCACGACGGAAAATATAAGTTCACTTACCACACCTTCCCCGGTCAAGAAGGCAACAACTATATCACTTGGGAACTCGTGGAACACCTCGAACCCATGCAAGAAACGCATAAGATGCACATTATCGGCGGTATGAACAACTGGGACAGCGAGCACCCCGAAAACTTGATTGCGATGCAGAAGGGCACCGGAAGCATTTGGACGGGATTCTTCACGACCCAAGAACCCGTTGAGTTCAAATTGTTCAACAGCATTAACGGCGATTGGATCGGCCCCGGCCCCACGATCAACTTCAAGGCGGAAACCGCAGGCACCTATTGCGTGACCTACGATCAGGATACGAATACCGCACAGTTTGCGAAATGCGAATACTACGTGGTAGGTACCTTCCTCGACGGTACGAACGCGGTGAACTTCGCCGTTAAAGACGGCGTTACGCCCAAGATGACGACGGCTGACGACGGCGCGACCTACACGGTAACCTTTACGGCTGAGGACGTGACGGGGAACAGCAGCTTCTCTTGGATCAAAGATCAGAACAAACCCGGCGTGTGCGCGATCAAAGTTGTGTTCGGTTGCGAACTCGGCATTAAAGATTGGTTCGCAGACAACGGCAACGGCGGCGACAACTTCTATCTTACGGCGGGCGAGCATACCGTTACGCTTACCGTAGACGGCGGAGCGGTGACTGTTTCCTAAGATTTGACTGCTTCGGCGCGATCCCCCGCTTCACGGCGGGGGAGGTGCGCCAAAATCTAAAACAAAATTGTGGAGAAAATCATGAATAAATTCGGAAAGATCACGTGTCTTACTCTCGGAGCTGTTATGTCGCTCGGCTTTGCTTGCGCTTGCGGCGAGGCGGGGGACGGCGATTCCGCAAATAACGGAGAACAAAAGGTGTTCGTCATATGGTGTCCCGAGGCGGATCATGAATTCGCGAAACAGGTTGCCGATGACTTCCTGAAAGAAAATAAAGATCTTAACCTTAAATTCCAATTCGGCATTCAGGGCGAAAACGATGCGGCGACCAAGGTTCTTACCGACGTAGAGAACGCGCCCGACGTGTTCTCGTTTTCGAGCGACCAAATCAATAAGCTCATCGTAGGCGACGCGCTTGCCCGTATCGGCGGCGAACGTCTTGACAGGATCAAGGCGCAGAACACTGCGGAGTCGATCGATTCCGCAACCGTTACGGTGGGGGGAGCGGAAATGACCTATGCCTTCCCGTATACGGACAATACTTTTTTCCTTTACTACAACAAATCGAAATTCACCGAAAACGACGTCAAGACGCTCGACGGCATCTTGGCAAAGTGCAGCGCTACCGAGCAGTTCGGCTATCCCATGAACGACGGTTGGTACAACTCGGCGTTCTTCTTCGGCAAGGGGCTGGGCTACGAGGTGGAATTCTCGGATCAGCTTGCGGAGAATAAAGTCACGACCGACTTCGGCAACGAAGTGGGTCAGCAGGTTGCGGAAGCGATGTGGCATTACGTTCAGAATCCCGCATTCAAAGCGGATTCCGACGACTCCAAGCTCATTTCCGGTTTCCAGACCGGTAAAATCATCGCCGGCGTTTCGGGGATTTGGAATAAGACCTCCATACAAAAATATTTGGGCGAAGATTTCGGTGTAGCCAAGCTTCCCACCTATACCTTGGGCACGGAACAGGTTCAGCTCACGGCTTTCGCGGGGTATAAGCTTCTCGGCGTGAGCAAGCATTCTCCGAACTTGCTCGTTGCACAGCAGTTTGCGGAATTCTACACGAATAAGGCAAATCAGATCAAGCATTTCGAGGCGCGCGGCTACCTGCCTACCGACAAAGAGGCGCAGACCGATTCCCGCATCACGAGCGACGCTTGCGCGCTCGCGATCAAGGAACAGCTCGTTTATACGAAGACGCAGAAGGGAGTGCCTACCACGCTTTGGACGCCCATGCAGGGCTTTGGCGACGCTATGATCACCGCCGCAGGCAAGGGCGAGGAGTTCGACGTTCAAAAACAACTCGCAGCCGCAGTCACGGCTATCAATAAGTAAGAAAGCTCTTTCCATGAAAGCTCGGGGCAAACCAACCTTTGCCCCGTTCGCTTTATCGGGGTAAACGTTCTCGGCTTCCTCCGCGGGGGGAGCGGATAAGAGGCTAAGGTGCCTGTAATAAGGAGGTTATAACTATGGAAAAAGAAAGCGTTCTCAGCCGAATGGGAGTTTCCGTTAAGGAGTTTTTTGTCGGCGAGGACAGCATCTTCCGCCGTTTTGGGCGTGCCGTAAAAAAAGCGGTCTTGTCCGTCGTACACGGCTCGCTTGCGGTTAAGATTTCCTGCCTGTTTATGGGCATGGGACAAATGATGCGCAAGCAGGTCGTAAAGGGCATTGTCTATCTGCTTTTGGAGATCGGCTTTATCCTGTTCATGGTGTTCTTCGGCGGGAAATATATCGGGCATTTGTTCTCGGGTAGCCTCGGCACCAAGGCGAGCGGAGAGGTTTGGAACGAGGAGCTCGGCGTTTACGAGGCGGTAAAAGGGGATAACAGCTTTTTGATTTTGCTCTACGGCGTTGTTTCTTTGATCGTACTCATTATGTTTATTACCGTATGGGTCATGAATATCCGCGGTAATCTCGAAAACGACAGAGCGCTTGCGGAAGGGCGCAAACTTGCTACGTTCAAGCAGGATTGCAACACTTTCATCAATAAAAAGTTCTACGTGCCGCTGTTGATTCCTCCGCTTTTAGGGCTTTTGGTGTTCACGATCATGCCCCTCGTGTTCATGATTTTGATCGCGTTCACCAATTACGACTTCGAGCACACGCCTCCCGGACAGCTCTTTACTTGGGTGGGCTTTGCGAACTTCGGACAGCTGTTTTCCGTAGGAGGAGGAAGCGGGTTCTTCCTTGTGTTCCTGCGCGTGCTGCTCTGGACGTTTATTTGGGCGTTCTTCGCAACGTTCTCCAACTACTTCTTCGGCATGATCATCGCGCTGATGATCAACCGAAAGGGGATCAAACTCAAAAAACTTTGGCGTACGCTGTTCGTCGTGGTCATCGCGGTTCCGCAGTTCGTAACGCTACTGCTCATGCAGAAAATCCTCGACGGCGACGGTATTCTAAACGTCATTTTAGGGACGAATATCCGCTGGCTTGCCGACACTGCGAACGGCTCTATTATCCCGCGCGTGATGATCATTCTCGTCAATATGTGGATCGGTATTCCCTATACCCTTCTCATGTGCAGCGGAATTCTCATGAATATTCCCGCGGAGCAGTACGAGGCGGCGCGGCTCGACGGCGCAAACGCTTGGCAGCTCTTCTTCAAAATCACGTTGCCCTATATGCTTCACGTTACGGGACCTTATCTCATTACGCAGTTTGTGGGCAACATCAATAACTTCAACGTCATCTGGCTGTTGACGGGCGGCGGACCTGTCGATAATATCAATTACGGCGGAGGATCGCAGGCGCAGTCTACCGACCTCCTGGTCACTTGGCTGTACCGTTTAACGACGGACACCAATCCCCGCTATAATATCGCCTCCGTGATCGGTATCGTCATCTTCATCATTTGCGCGGTGCTCTCGCTGATCACCTATAACCGCTCGGGCGCCACCAAGAACGAGGAGGTATACCAGTGATGAAAGCTCAAACTTTTAAAGAAAAATTACTCGGGCAAAGAACGCGTACCGCCGTCACCGACGGTTTCATCTACGTCATTCTTGCGGTGCTCGGCATTTTGTGGATCTTGCCGATCGTGTTCATGCTCTATACTTCGTTGCGCGTCACGCCCGAAACGGGCATAATCACCAAGCTGTTTCCCGATGATTTGCAGCTCGGCTTCGGCAACTATGTAAGACTTTTCCAAGATTCGCTGTTCCTGCGTTGGTTCGGGAACACGCTTCTCGTCGCCGTTTGTTCCTGCGCGATCACCACGCTGTTCATTCTCATGGTCAGCTACGCGTTCTCGCGGATGCGCTTTAAAATGAGAAAACCGCTCATGAACGTGATGCTGGTTTTGGGAATGTTCCCCGGCTTCATGAGCATGATCGCGGTGTACTTCATTCTCAAAGCGGTCGGGCTCACCAATTCGCTGTTTGCGCTCATTCTCGTATATTCGTGCGGTGCGGCGCTCTCCTATTACGTATGCAAGGGCTTTTTCGACACCCTGCCCCGTTCCTTGGAGGAGGCGGCGATCTTGGACGGCGCAAGCCAATGGACGGTATTTTGGCGGGTAACGCTTCCGCTTTCCAAGCCCATTATCGTGTATACCGTGCTTACGTCGTTTATCGCGCCTTGGTGCGATTTCATCTTCGTGAACACCATTATAAACGACGCGGAAAAATACACCGTGGCGTTGGGACTCTACCGTATGATCAACGCGGAGAAGAACTCTTTCAGCGAGAACTTTACCGTATTCTGTGCGGGCGCGACTATTGTCGGCGCGATCATCTCCGCATTCTTCCTCAGTATGCAACGGTACTATGTGGAAGGGGTTACGGGCGGCGCGGTAAAATAATCCGCAGATTCAAGGAGGTTACGGCTCAATATGAAACTGAAAAGAATTGCCTGTGCGGCGGCGGCTTTTGCGCTCGCGCTTCCCTTTGCCGCTTGCGGAGGGAAGGAAGAGCAGCCTACGGCGCTCGACGACAATTACCGCAACTGGTACGAAATTTTCGTCCGCTCCTTTTGCGACTCGGGCGACGACGGGATCGGCGATCTCAAAGGGGTAACGCAAAAGCTCGATTACGTGAAGGAAATGGGCTTTAACGGCATATGGTTCATGCCTGTCTGTCAGTCCGATACTTATCACGGTTACGACGTCGTGGACTACTACACGATCGAAAGCGATTACGGCACCAACGACGATTTTAAGGAACTCGTGCGGGAGGCGCATTCCCGCGGGATCAACGTGATCGTGGATATGGTGTTCAACCACTCGTCGGTCACGCACTCGTGGTTTAAAAAGGCGGTTCAAGCGCTCCGCAACGGGGAAACGACGGGCGAAAACGCCAAGTATATCGACTATTACAATTTCTCCGAAACGCAAAGCACTGGTTACGCTCCCGTGGGCGGCGTGGATCTGTTTTATGAATGCCGTTTCGATACCGCGATGCCCGACTTGAATCTCGACAGCGCTGCGGTGCGCGAGGAGATTTCCGACATCATGGAATTTTGGCTCACAGAAATGGACGTGGACGGATTCCGTTTGGACGCGTGTACGAGCTACTACACGGGCAACGTGCAGAAGAACGTGGAATTTTTGAGCTTCGTCAATACCGAGGCAAAGTCCGTAAAGGAAGACGCGTACATCGTCGGCGAAGTGTGGGAGGGGACTGACGCGCAGATCCGCGCCTATTACGAGAGCGGGATCGACAGTTGTTTCCTGTTCACGGCGAGCGCGGGCGCGGCGGGGCTGAGTACCATCAAATCGACGCTCTCCTCCATTCAAAGCAAACCGGGAGATTACTTCACGAAGTTGCTTCTCGACTATCAGACCGTCTACGACAAGGGTTCGCAAGCGCCGTTTTTGAGCAATCACGACACCTCGCGCGCGGCGAATATGCTTGTGGGAGAGGCGCAGGTTAAAATGGGCGCGGGGCTGCTTGCTCTCATGAACGGAAACACGTTCGTGTACTACGGCGACGAGATCGGTATGGTGTGCAAGGACGCTTCTTCCGATCCCACCAAGCGGATTCCCATGCGTTGGAGCGATAATTTAATGGCGGAGGGGCAGGTGTTTATTCCCCCTCAACCCGGCGTTTCCATCGGCGCGGACGCTTACCGTTATCCGTCGGTGGCGGAACAGCAGGAGGACGAATTCTCTATTCTCGCATACTACAAAAAGGTGATGAATATGCGTCACCGCCACCCCGAAATCGCGCGCGGTACGGTAGAGGCGCTCTCTGCGCCCAACGCGAGCGTCGCCGCGTTCAAGAAGACTTACGACGGCAAATCTATTACCGTGCTCGTCAATCTTTCGGATATGGAAACGTACACCGTAAACCTTTCCGACTACGGCGACGTAAAAGTGACGGATCTCATCGACGCGACGCGCGAGAAGAGCGCTTCTTCCAAAAAAGACGTGACGATGAAACCCTACTCCATTGCAATTTTGCATTAAAGCGTTCTTTTGTCTTTCCCGTGTAGGGGAAGTCGGGAGGGCAGGATATACGGGTGTTTTCCGCACCCGTATCATTATGGGAAAAATTTGGGAAAAAGCAGGAAAAGAGGTTAAAAATGAGCGGATATTTACAGGAACTGAGGAATTTGGACGTAAAGGGAAAGGACGTTATCACCCTTTATAACGAGATTTCCGAGCTTGCCATGCGGGAGTGTACGACGCGTATTTCGGCAAAAGAGGAGCGCAACGCCTACTATCTTTCTATGGAGTATCTCATCGGTCGGAGCTTTTATAATAATTTGATGGAGCTCGGCGTGTTGGAAGAAACGAGGCGCATTCTCGCCGAAAAGGGCGTGGATATCAACGTGTTCGAAGAAATCGAGGACGCCGCGCTCGGAAACGGAGGTTTGGGCAGGCTTGCGGCGTGCTTTATGGATTCCGCCGCCGCGCTCGGGTTGCCCCTCTACGGTTACGGAATTCGATTCCGTTACGGTTTGTTCCGTCAACGCATCGAGGAGGGCTTCCAAAAGGAGCTTCCCGACGATTGGCAACGTTTCGGCGATCCGTGGAGCATTCGACGCGAGGAGGAAGCGCGTAAGATCGAATTTGCCGATTTTACCGCGCTTGCCGTACCCTACGACATTCCCGTCATCGGCAAACGGGTCAATTGTTTGAGGCTCTATCAGGCGGAGGGCTGTCCCGAGGCGGAAAAAATCAGCGAATATCTCTATCCCGCCGACGATACCGAAGAGGGGAAACTCCTTCGTCTTCGGCAGGAATATTTCTTCTCCGCCGCGGCGATCGGCGAGCTTGTCGAACGTCACGCAAAGCTATACGGCAAGCACTTCGAGAGTTTTCCCAAATACAACACCGTGCAGCTCAACGACACACACCCCGTACTTGCGATCGCGGAGCTCGTACGTCTGCTCACCGTCAAGTATCGTATAAGCGTGCCCAAAGCGGCGGAAATCGCCAAGCAGACATTCAATTACACCAACCATACCGTACTTCCCGAAGCGCTCGAATGCTGGCGGGAAGAGCTTGTTCGAAAGATTTTGCCTGATATTGCGGACATTCTCTTACAGCTCGCGACTCTCCAAAAGCGGGAACTCAAACGCACCGCGCTCACCGAATCGGCGTGTTCGGATTTGATTTTTTACGACAAGGGCGTATTCTCCATGGCGAAGCTCGCCGTTTGGTGCTCCACGTCAATCAATGGCGTTGCGGCGTTGCATACGGAAATTTTGAAGAAAAATCTGTTCGCTACGGCGTATTCCGTCTATCCCGAAAAATTTCAAAATAAGACGAACGGCGTAACAAAGCGCCGTTGGCTCATGCTCAACAATCCCGAACTTTCTAAGCTCATCGACGGGGCGATCGGCCCGCAGTGGAGGGAAGCGCGCGCCGACCATTCCGCATTGAAAGGGAAGGTTTCTTCGCTCGAAGAGGACTTTATTAAAGTCAAGCGGGAAAAGCGTCGTCAGCTCTTCTCCTATATCGAAGAACGCGAGGGCGTGAAGATCCCCGAGCATTTCTTGGTGTTTGCGCAGGTCAAGCGTCTGCACGAATATAAGCGGCAATTCATGACGGCGCTTGCCATTTTGGAGCTCTATGAGCTCATCAAGAGCGGGCAGGTCAACGACTTCCGTCCCAGCCTCTTCCTTTTCGGTGCGAAAAGCGCGCCCTCCTATACGCGCGCCAAGGGCATCATCAAGCTCATCAACGAAATCGCAAAACTTGTCAATAACGACGAGCAAGTCAATCAGCGCTTACGCGTAGTGTTCGTGCAGAACTACGACGTGTCCTATGCCGAAAAAATCGTCGCCGGCACGGACGTTTCTTTGCAGGTTTCCACGGCGGGGTTGGAGGCATCCGGCACGGGCAACATGAAGTTCATGATGAACGGCGCGGTCACTTGCGGTACGCTCGACGGCGCGAATATCGAAATCGTCGAACAGGCGGGCGAGGAAAACAATTACATTTTCGGCGCAACGGTAGACGAAATCGCGCGCATTTCGGAAAGTTACGATCCTTGCGCCCTGCTCGACCAAAAGCCGCTCCACAAAAAAGCGCTCGAAAGTTTGGTGGACGGAACGCTGTCGGACGGCGGTACGGGCTGCTTCTCGGAACTGTACGGCTCGCTCACCGAGGGCGCGAGCTGGCATAAGCCCGACAATTACTACGTGCTTTATGACTTGGAACCCTACGTGAATACCTTGCTCGATATCAACCGCGACAGCGGAAACGAGCGGGCGTTTGCGCACAAACAGCTCGAGAACGTAGCTTCGTCGTCATTCTTCTCATCCGACAGGACGATCGCCGAGTACGCGGAGAAAATTTGGCATATAAGTTGAGCTTATAGTTTATATTCGAGATTGCGATAGACAATTTTATAAAAATATGCGGTAAAAGCGTGACATTTTTTGTATGAATATGATAAAATACAAATGTCGAGGTTAAACAACCAAAACGCTGAAACCGCATTTTTTTATTGCCACTGTCAAAGGAGCAAAGATATATGGAATACGTAGACAGAGTACTTGCCGATTTAAAGGCGAAAAATCCAAACGAGCCCGAATTTCATCAGGCGGCTACTGAAATTTTGAACGGATTAAGACCCGTCGTTGCCAAACACCCCGAGTATGAGAAGGCGGCGCTTTTGGAGCGTTTCGTAGAGCCCGAGCGCGCCGTGCTCTTCCGCGTTCCTTGGGTGGACGATAGCGGGAGTGTACACGTGAACAAGGGTTATCGCGTGCAGTTCAACAGCGCGATAGGCCCTTACAAGGGCGGGCTTCGCTTTCACCCCTCCGTCAATCTTTCCATCATCAAATTTTTGGGACTCGAACAGATCCTCAAAAACAGTCTTACGGGATTGCCCATCGGCGGGGGCAAGGGGGGGAGCGACTTTGACCCCAAGGGCAAGAGCGACAATGAGATCATGCGCTTCTGCCAAAGCTTTATGACCGAGCTTTATCGCCATATCGGGCAGGACACCGACGTGCCCGCGGGCGACATCGGCGTGGGCGGAAGAGAGATCGGTTATCTGTTCGGGCAGTACAAACGCATTCGTGACGAGCACGTGGGCGTGCTCACGGGCAGGGGGCTGAGCTACGGCGGAAGCCTTGCGCGTAAGGAGGCGACGGGTTACGGACTCGTTTACATGACGGAGGAAGCGCTCAAATGCCGCGGCGATAGCTTCAAGGGCAAAACGGTCGTTATTTCGGGCTCGGGCAACGTTGCGATCTACGCCGCCGAAAAGGCGCAGAGCTTGGGCGCGAAGGTCGTTGCCATGTACGATTCCAACGGCTACGTTTATGATAAAAACGGCATTCGGCTCGACGTTATCAAGCAAATCAAAGAGGTCGAGCGCGGGCGTATCAAGGAGTATGCGGCACGCGTGAAGGGCGCGGAGTACCGAGAAGGCTGTAAAGGCATCTGGACGGTGAAGTGCGATATCGCGCTTCCTTGCGCGACGCAGAACGAAATCGATGGAGAATCGGCGGAAATCCTTGTAAAAAACGGCGTGAAGTACGTGGGCGAGGGCGCGAATATGCCCACGACCTTGGAAGGAATCGCGGTGTTCCAAAAGGCGGGGGTGGTATTCTTGCCCGCAAAGGCGGCGAACGCAGGCGGCGTTGCAACGAGCGCACTCGAGATGGCACAGTCGAGCGGGCGGCTCTTTTGGGCGTTTGAAGAGGTGGACGCCAAACTGAAAAGCATCATGGTAAATATTTACCATAATATGGATAACGCAGCCAAGGAATACGGCTGCGAAGGGGATTACGTTGCGGGCGCGAACATCGCGGGCTTTCTGAAAGTTGCCGAGGCGATGATGGCGCAGGGCATCGTATAATTCGCCTGTCACACTCTCGGTGATAGAGATATGGGTTTGCAAAAACGGAGCGCAACGCGCTCCGTTTTTGCATGCCTTGTTTTGCGGAATGTCCCTCAAAACGACGACGGCAAGTAATGTTCGAAAATGATATTGTCGCAATATTTGCGCGCTTGCGCTTCCTCTGAGGCGGAGCGTACCGTCCAGCCGAGTTTCAAGCCGTGAAAACGTTCGGTGGATTTTTGCGGATAGTCCGTAAAGTGATAGCTGACGAAATCGGGCTTTACCGATTTGTTAAAGCTCATGTTTTTTACTGCGCGCGCCTTGATCCGCCAAAAAACGGAATTGTCGAAATCCTGCTTGCCGGAATCGGCGGTGGCGAGCACGCCGCAGGGGATATCGGGGCAAAGCCGTTTGTACTCTTTTACGTAAAAAGGGTTAAAGCTCTGCACGGCGTATTTTCCGTCATACCCGTCGAGCGATGCGGCGATTTTGCCGATAAATTCCTTTTTGTCCGCGCGGGGTTCGTTTTTGATTTCGAGAAGCAACGGCGTTCTCCCGCCGAGGAAATCCAAAAATTCCGCAAAAAGGGGAATGCGCTCTTCCGTACCCTCCAATCGCAGTTCTTTGAGCTCGTTTGCGGAGAGTTCGTTCACCCTCTTATTTACGCCCGTCATGCGTGTCAGCGTGTCGTCGTGGAATATCATCAGCTCGCCGTCTTTGGAAAGCCGTACGTCCGTTTCGATCGTAAAACCCGCCTTGATCGCCGCTTCGAATGCGGAAAGGGAATTTTCCGGCTTATTATCGTCGTGCAGACCGCGGTGTGCAACGGGAATCTTTTTTAAAAATTCAAGTTCCATAGGAATATTTTAGCAAATTTTCAAGCGAAATGCAATAGTACTTGCCAATTTTGCGGAAATATCTTATAATAAAAAGCGAGAAAACTTGCTTGCAAGGGGTTTCGAATCTCTGATTTTTGCATTGCTATGCTATAATGAAGAGTGAAAAAGGAAGGAAAGTATGGCAAAGCCCAACGAAAATTTGAGAAATTTCTGCATTATCGCGCATATCGACCACGGAAAGAGCACCATTGCCGACCGTATTATGGAGCTTACGGGGCAGGTG
>CAMUFJ010000013.1 GCA_947088135.1 uncultured Clostridia bacterium | reverse complement strand
ACCGAACACAGCGTTGTTTGAAATGCGTAATTCAATTCTTCGAGTTCTGCGTATTCATCCTGCGTAAGTATAATTTGCGTTAAAGCGCAATTATGCGAACCCATCATTACACTGTTGAAGAAGCCGCATACAGTGTACGTTACGGGGTGGCTTCCGATAGTTAATTCAATCGTTTTGCCTATGGAGTAATCGTCCGACTTATACAGCATAGGCAAATATACTCCGCTCGTGAATTTGCCTTCCTCAACAATTTCGGCTTTTCCGATTGTGCGGGATATAGCCGTTTGCTTATCCATAAAGATAAACTGTCCGTTCATCATTCCGCCGTTATAAGGGAACGTGCCGACCATATGCATACATTTATCTAAACGGTATTCTTTAACGGCGGTGTCTTTTGCAAGTGTTTCGGTTAAAAACCCGTAAACAGTTCCGTCGGCATCGTCTACCGCAAGCGTAACGTGTTCGGCATTAAGTTTATCGTGGTATCTCAAAAAGTTGGCTTTATAGTCCATAGACAGCATGAGCCACAAATTTAACAGCATGGACGCAAGCAAAATGAGCACGACGATGGCAACGGTCTGTCCCTTTTCTTTCCTCATATTCGAGCGGGCAATCAGAAATAACTTTCTCATTTTACCACCCCATATCTTTGAGAAATGCGGAAAGCTTTTCGTGCCTTGCCGTATCGCCGTGTGCGTATTTCCCTAAATGACACTCGCCCAAGATTACGCCGTCTTTAAGGTAGAGTATGCGGTTGCCGCGGCGGGCGGAACGCATATCGTGCGTAACCATGACTACGCTCTGCCCCTGCTCGTTAAACTTCGTAAGCGTATCGAGAACGTCGAGCCCCGTCTTTGAATTGAGCGCGCCGGTAGGCTCGTCGGCAAACAGTATTTCGGGGTTATTGATAAGCGCACGAACGATTCCAACCCGCTGCGCTTCGCCGCCCGATATCTGCGCGGGGAATTTCTTTTGCGTTTCCTCGCAAATCCCCACACTTGCAAACAGTTCTTTTGCCTTTGCGACGAGCGCTTTTTTGTCTTTGTTCACGAGCAGTCCTGCGGAAAGAACGTTATCCGTAACGCTCATTCCGTCGATGAGATAGATTTGCTGGAATACGAATCCGCAGTGGTCGCGGCGGAATATCGCAAGTCCGTCCTGCGAGAAATCGGAAATGACCTTATCCCCGAACGTAATAGTACCGAGCGACGGAGTATCCATGCCCGACAGCGCGTATAAAAGCGTAGATTTCCCTGCGCCGCTTGCGCCCATAATGACGGTAAAATCGCCCTTGTATAGTTCCAAGTCGATATTTTTAAGGACGTGCTGTTGCTGACCTCCGTTCGAGAAAGTCTTGCTCAGATTTTCGGTTTTGAGTAATAGATTCCGTTGCATACAAAACCTCCTTTTTACACGTTCTATATTAGTGAAAAAAAACTTAACAGTCTTTAATTGTTTCTTAAATTTCTCTTAAATTTTTCCGCTTAAAAGAAGTTTAACCGTTACTTTTATGCCGTGTTCGCCGTTTTCTATTTTGAGTTCGCCTTGCATTTCTTTCATAAAGTAGTCGGATATAAACAGCCCCAATCCTGCCCCTTCGGTATTTTCAGCATTGCTTCCGCGTTTGAATTTTTCTTTCAAAACAGGTAATTCTTCCGCCGAAACTCCGCCGCCGTAATCTTCTATCCTGATAACGATATAGTTATCGGCTTTTTGCGCCGTTACGATGATTTCCGTCCTTGCGTACTTATATGAGTTGGCAAAGATATTATCGAACACTTGTTGCAAACGTAAGCTGTCGGCATATATCAAACATTCCGAAATATCGGGAATAGTTGCGCGGTGCAGATAGTCGGCGTTTTCAAGCATCGATTTCACTTTCCCGCTCTCTATATTTGCAGGAGTAACGGTAAGCTGCTGTAATTCTTCCAGCGTCGCCGAGAATAAATTTGTAACGAGCGCATTGATTTGATCGGCTTTGCCGATGATTTGAGCGTAGTTCGCTTTATCTTTTTCGCGATCCGTTACGGCAAGACCGACTTCGGAAACGGCTTTGACGCTTGCAATCGGCGTTTTGATGTCGTGAGAAAGTTTTGCAACGAGTTCTTTTTTGCTCTGCTGTGCCTGCGCTTCTGCAATGCGGGCTTTTTTTAGCTCGGAACGCATGATGTCGAAGCTCTCGGTAAATGCGCCGAACAAATTTTGTCTGTCCATTTCGAGCGGGATATCCAGATTACCGCCCGCGACCCGTTCGGCAAAGCCTTTGAGTTTGCGGAACGGTCTTATCATGGTAAAGTGCATATAAACGCTATACGCGATGCATATTCCGCCTTGCACGGCGACCGCAACCGAAAAAACGATTATCGCCGTTTGCTTTTGCGATTGAAGCATCTGCGCGCCTTCGTTGAAAATTATGACTTTGCCGACGGAAATCCCGTCGAGCGTGATATCGAGCACTGTATCTCTATGCGCGATCGCCGCGTTTACGCTTTCGGAAAGGCCCGATTTCGTTTTATATAAAATATCGCCGTCTGTATCTATCACAACGTAGTCAAAGCCGGTGGTATTCTTGTGCCCTTCCATACCGTTAAAATCTTCCGTTACCGATTGCACGATTTCGTTTACGGCAACCGCGTCCTGCGAGAAATCGGGCGTCTGCACGGCAAAGACGATAAGCGCAACGATTTCGGCGGCTAAGACGAGAAGAAACCCGATTAAAAACAGTTGCTTTTTCATTCGCCCTCTCCCGTAAATTTGTAACCGTCGCCCCAAATTGTTTGAATATATTCCGGGGCGTTCGGGGTTTTCTCTATCGCTTCGCGCAGTCTTCTGATATGCACGTTCAGCGTTCCGTCGCCCGTGAATTTATCTTCCCAAACTTTCTCGAACAGTTCTGTTTTCGATATCGCTTTGCCTTTGTTTTCGACAAGATACGCAAGCAACCTGAATTCGAGCGCGGTAAGTTTTACCGTGACGCCGTTTACTTTGACTTGCTTCGACGCAAAATCGACCGTCAAATAACCGTCCGAATATTCGGAAGCCACGGCTTGTCCGTAACGCTTTAAAACGGCTTTTACCTTTGCAAGCAATACGCCGAGGGAATAGGGTTTTTGCACGTAGTCGTCGCCGCCGATATTGAGCGCGACGATTTTGTCGTCGTCGCTTGTCCGTGCGGAAATGAAGAGTATGGGAATATCCGTTCTTTCCCGCAATAGCTTACACAAATCAAAACCGCTCCCGTCGCCCAAATTGATATCGAGCAGAATGAGTTCGGCAGTGTTTTCTTTAAAAAACTTACGGCAATCTTCCACGCCGTAAACCGCAAGCGTGTTTACGCCGAAAAGATTAAAATATTCCGCCGTGCTGTCCGCAAGCATTTTTTCATCGTCGATAATCAGGCAATGATATTTCATGGCACACCTCTATTTCATGATACCTTTTTTTAAGCGGAAAGTCTTTAACAATTTCTTAAATTTTCCCCTTGCGTAAAACAACCGGCCGTCCGAAGGGAATTACGGCTTGAAAGACGGAGCGTGACCCGACCACTTTTTATAGCGCAGGCTGAAATAATTCTGATTGGAAAACCCGAGCGTAAGCGCGACTTCCTTAACGCTCGCACCCCGTGCCAAAAGCTCCTCCGCCCGTTTCATGCGCATTTCGTTATAATAGCTCATTGCCCCGCACCCCGAATAGCGATAAACCGTCTTTTCTACGGTGGGTACGCTCAAACCGCACTCCCCCGCAATCTCTCCCACCGTTAACGGCTTGCCCAAACTCTGCTCCATCACCGAAATAATACGGTAATAATTCTCCGCACCCCTGCCGAGCGTTTCCGCGTCTGCGGGAGCGTCCGCCGACATTCCCGCGAGGAAAAAAAGCTCCAACCGTTTCAACACGCCGTTTGCTTCCCACTCTTTGCCCGAAGCGATCCGCTTTACGTTGATGCCGTCCAACTCGAACGCCTGCTGCGCCGAACGGAAAATGTTTTTCAGCTCCGTGACCTGATTGGGGGAAAGCCCGTAAACGCTCCGCCCGATTGGGGGAAACCGCTCCGCGCCGAAGGACACGATCAGGATTTCCGGCTCCCCCCCGCAATCCGACCAAATGGTATGAAACTCCCCCGGCGGGTGCAGGATCATCTGCCCCGCCGATAAAATTCTGATTTGCTTGTCCGCCGTGACGCCGACCTTGCCGTTCAGCACCGCGACCGCCTCGTAAAAATCGTGCCTCTCTCCCTTAAAGGAAAACCCGACGGAAAAGGTACGGCGGAAAAAGGTAAACAGCGAATTCAGACTGATTACCTCCGCGACCGGACATTCCGCGTAACCCGCAAAATCCATAGCCCCCTCCTAAATGATAAGAAATTATAGAAATTTGATAAAAATAAGTATATACGGATATATTCTGATATGTTATGATTATAACCGCTACGATGCAAAAAGTCAATAAGGCGGTGAAAAAAAATGAAAACAACTTTGGTGGTCATGGCAGCGGGAATGGGTAGCCGATTCGGCGGGCTCAAACAAGCCGAACCGATCACGGAGGACGGAAAAGCCATTCTCGATTTTTCCGTTTACGACGCGAAAAAAGCGGGGTTCGACAAGGCGGTATTTATTATCCGCAAAGATATGGAAACGGATTTTAAAACGCTTGTGGGCAACCGCATTGCAAAGACGATCGAAACGGAGTACGTGTTTCAGGACACCTCCATGCTTCCCGAGGGCAGGACGAAGCCGTTCGGGACGGGACACGCGATCCTCTGCTGTAAAAACGCCGTGCGCGAACCGTTTGCCATTATCAACGCGGACGACTACTACGGAAGCAACGCGTTTTACGAAATGCACGGGCATTTGACGAAGGCGAACCGCGGGGAGTACGCCATGACGGCGTACCTTTTGAGCAATACGCTGAGCAAAAACGGGACGGTTTCCCGCGGGATCTGCGAAACGGAAAACGGATACCTCAAAAGCGTGACCGAGATGACGAAAATTTCTGCGGACGGCACGGCGGAACAGGACGGCAAAACCGTTCGGCTCGCCCCCGATACCCCCGTTTCCATGAACCTTTGGGGGTTGACGCCCGACATCTTCGAGGTACTCGAAGAGGAATACGGCAAATTTTTAAAGACGGCAAATTTGATGAAAGACGAATTCTTTATTCCGAGCGTCATTTCGGCCGCGCTCTCGAAAAACAGGGCGACGGTGCGCGTTTACAAAAATCACGACAAGTGGTACGGGATCACCTACCGCGAGGACTTACGGGAGATCAAAGAAGCGATCGGAGGATATATCCATGACGGATTGTACAAAGACCTATAAAGAAATTGCGGAAAAATTTTACCTCGACGGCAACGTAACGGATATCCGCCCCTACGGGGAGGGGCACATCAATCTCACCCTGCTTGTGACGACGGACAAAAGACGGTACATCATGCAAAAGATGAACACGCGGGTGTTCTCCGACCCCGACGCGCTCATGCGCAATATCTGCGGTGTGACCGAGCATCTCCGCGCGCACGGCGTGGAAACGCTCGAAGTGATTCCCGCCAAGAACGGCGATCCCTATTGGCGCGGGGATGAAAAATACCGCGTCTACGCCTTTATCGAGAACACCGTGACCTATCAGCAAGTACCCGACCTGATTACCTTTGAAAATTCGGGCAGAGCGTTCGGCGAATTTCAAAACTATCTCGCCGCCTTCGACGCTTCCCGATTGAGCGAAACCATTCCGCGCTTCCACGACACGCCCAAGCGGTTTGCCGATTTCTGCACCGCGCTCCAAGCGGATAAATACGGCCGCGCAAAGCTTTGCCGTAAGGAAACGGAATTTCTGCTTTCCCATAAAGATACCTACTCAAAAATCACGGAAGGGCTGAAAGACGGCTCCATCCCCCTCCGCGTGACCCACAACGACACCAAGCTCAACAATATTTTAATGGACGCAAAGACGGGCAAAGCGCGCGCCGTGATCGATTTGGATACCATTATGCCCGGCTCCATGCTGTACGACTTCGGCGACTCCATTCGCTTCGGCGCGTCCACCGCGCCTGAGGACGAAAAAGATTTGAGCAAGGTCAACTTCTCGCTCGAACTGTTCGGCGCGTACGCGCGCGGATTTTGCGGTGCGGTCAAAGACAGCATTACCCCGCGCGAGGCGGAGCTTCTACCCTACTCCGCCTATCTCATGACGGTGGAATGCGGAATGCGGTTTTTAACCGACTATTTGGAGGGCAACGTGTACTTTGCGACCAAGTACGAGGAGCACAACCTCGTGCGCTGCCGCACCCAACTCTCCCTTGCGGGGCAAATGGAAGAGCGCTTCGCCGACATGGGCAAGCTCGTCGAAACCGCCCTTGCGAACTGAACCTAAAATAAAAAAGTGCGACAAAACGTCGCACTTTTTTATTTTAAACTCATTGTTATCCGCACGCTCCCCTTTCCCGCATAGAGCAGGCCGCGAAGCTCGGAAACGGAATAGCCCTCTATTGTTTCGATGCGGGTGAAATTCCAAACGTTGGTACCGTAATACGTACTATTTCAATGAAATGAAATCCACATTTTTCATTGTTCTGTATTCATTGCTTAATTCAACAAAAGAATACCAATATGCCATATCACAAGTTACGGAAACGTCTTTGTCCGAAGGCACAACAATTTCATAATTGATAATCAGCCTATCCCTGCTGATCCTTACATCATTTACCTTAAAACCAAATGAACCGCTACTCGCTTCCTTCATAAAAATTACTATGAAAGAATGTTCAAAATACTCGTCGTTATACTTATTAACGACTTCGTCTTTGAACAATACAAAATCGGGCAAATCGATATTTTGTGTTTCGGTTGCAATATAATCATTAAGTTGGCTTACGCTTTTAATTATCTGATAATTTTCTTCTGCCCCGACAGTTTGTTTTACATATTGGACTTCGAAAGACACACAACTAGGAATAATATTCGGACAGTATTCAACCAAGTACGGCTCTAAAAAGCCGAATTTTTCTTCCGACTTGCATAATTTACCGTTAAAATAGAAATATCCTCCGTTATCAATCCTAAACCAAACGTCGGGTAAATTGAGATTATCGTCTCCGATAATGATTCTCAAACTATCGTATGAAGGACCGAAATCCATGCCTTTATCAGTTACTTCGCTATAAGTTATTTTATTTAAGGAAAGAATAAAATTACGCAACTGCTCGGCAGTAAGTTCTGCATCAAAGTTCTTTTCTTCATCAGCACAAGTGTATGATAATTCTACTGTGCTGTTTTTGTCAAAATTAAAATTAGTATCTTTTGAGCAAGCCGAAAAAGCAAGCATACAGCTTATCAAGAGTAAAAGCGATATTAACAACTTTTTGATTTTCATAAAGAGCCTCTTATACATTAAACGGATTAAGCGTTTATTTTACTCACTATTATAACGATTTGAAAGAGCGATTTGTCCCGCTAAATTACTGTTTGTCGCATAAAGATTATATCATGAAAATGAAAGATTTTCAACCGAATAAATATATGCGCGGCTTCACGCCGCGTCTAATTCTCTTTCCTCTGCGAATCACCTAAAATGCCAACTACGGTATCTCCGCGTTCTTTGATTATTTTTTAAAGCGCTTGCAATACCGCCACGCCGTAGGGCGGAAGCTCTAATCTGCCCGTTACCGTCTTGCCCGTGATGAGGTCGGTATATTTCCCGTCCAATACGAGAAAGCCCGCTTTGTTTTCGATCTCCACGGCGATAATACCGTTCCCCTTTCCCGTGCGTTCGGTGAGGATCACGTTCCCGCTCGCTTCGGCAATGGGCGCGCGGTTTACAAGCCGCAGTAAATCGCCGTCCGAAATAACGCTTCCCACAAGAATGATTTTCCCCTTTCCTACGTTCCGCTCGGTAATCACCGAAAGGGACGTGAACTCGCCCGCCGTATAGTGCGCAAGACTCTTCGTCCCCTCTAAGCACTCGTATGCGTCGTAGCACATTCCGATTTTGCAGTCGTCATCATTCGTCCACTGTGCTTTGAAAACGTCGTTTGCGACGGGCTTCTGATACTTCGTATATACCCCCGCAAGATCTTCCAAGAATCCGTACGGCGCGTGCGTATACTTCTTCACGTTGCCGTCCATGATATCCGACATCGGCCCTACGATCCACGTGCCGCCCTGCTTGACCCATTCGGTGATACGTTCCTTAAAACCGTTCTCGTCTGCACACGCAAGGAAAGGCGATACGATCACTTCGTATCCATCGAGCGCGTGCGGTGTGTCGATGACGTCTACGTTATAGTGGCGCAACGCCGCGTGATATTTTTCAAGAATCGTTTGACGGTAATCGAGCCCTTTCAACAACGGCGCGGAGGACAGAGAATTGACCGCCGTGTTGGAATAGTGCAGGGCGATTTTACTCTTGATCGTTGTCTGCGTTAAGAACGCTTCGCACTTTTTGAATTCCTCGCCCGCCTTCTTCACTTCTTCCGAAACGCGGTAACTTCTCCCCGCCGTGGAATACAGCGCACCGTGCCCGATTTCATGCCCGTTCGGGTGCGCGCGGAACAGCCAGTACAAGTTCATCTCCGCGCCCTTTGCGATCGGCAGCCAGGTATTCGCATAGCACGCCCCGACGGGGCGGTAGCCGCTGTCTGCAAATTCGCTTCCGTTCCAGCCGACCTGCGTTTCCGTTACCCAAAACGGTTTATCCTTGACGCAACGCAGAAAGTCGTATGCAAAGGCATTCGTATAGAGCCGATCCGCCGTGTCGTAATGATTGTACTGTACGACGTCCAGCTTTTCGTTCACGGCATAATAGTCCAAATAATTTTGCGCCATCATATCCGTGCCGACGTTTTCGCACCCGTAGTTATGTAAGATTTCCGCCTGTTCTTCGGTAAACGATTTGATCAGCGCGCACTGATAATCCCACCACGCCTTCCGCAAAGACGGGTGCCGCCACTGTGCGGGATAGGGTGGCTCTACCTCTTCAAAGGAATCGTATTCAAGCGACCACCGCGCCATGCCCCAAGCCTTATTGAGTTTTTCCGTTGTGCCGAATTTTTCCTTTAAATACGAACGGAAGCCCTTTTTACAGTTTTCACAGAAACACCCGTCGCCGTAGGGAAAAATTTCGTTGTCGATCTGCCAACCAATGATCCCCTTGTGTCCCGCAAATACCTTTGCCATTTGCGTGACGATTTGTTTGTTCTTCTCCCGCGCTACGGGCGACGACTTGCACACGTGACAGCGCGAGGATACGTCCGATTTGATCAAATCGGGCATGACTCTGCGCATTTCGGGGTATTTGTTCAGCATCCAACGGGGAGGCGTACAGGTGGGCGTGCACATGACAGTTGCAATTCCGTTTTCGTGCAGTTTTTCTATCACGCGCAGAAGCCAGGCGAAATCGTATTTGCCCTCTTTCGGCTCCATTTTGCCCCAAGCAAATTCACCCACACGCAAGCAGTTTACACCGAGCTCTTTGCAACGGGCAATATCCTTTTCTACTTCGCTCTCATCCCACAGCTCGGGATAGTACGCCGCACCTAAATATATTTGTTTCATGATATAATCCTTTTCGATTATTTTATTTCATCAGCAACATGAAGCAGCCGCCCTGTACGGTGCGGGCGCGGAAATGGATAAACTCGCCCTTGTCCGTGCGATACCAATCGGAGAACGGCACGCGGGTAGGAGATTCTTTGAGATATTTATTGAGATAGCTAAGCATCTTTTCCCGCTTGACGGTATCGTCCGTGAGCGAGGCGACCCAAACGAGCCAGTCGGACTTGGTGTATCGTTCGCGGTGGTCGAGCGGAGTGCCGAAACGATCCGCTTTTTCCAAATAGCAGTCGACCTCGCGCTCCAAAAGCTCCTGCGGGAACAGCCCCAATTGCAGAATTTTATCAAACGCTAAATTGTATTTGAGAGAGAAAGTTTCGTCGTCCTCGTCCCACGAAATGGGAAGATGGGAATACCGTTTGCCGAACGCAACGATTTCCGCCGCGAACTCTTCGGCGATCTTGCGGTATTTTTTGCCCTCCGCCTGCTTCCCCATCTCCTTTAAGAGCTCGGCATAGCAAGCGATGCCCACCGTCGCCTTGATCGAGAGATTGAGGTTGTTTTTGAGGTGCCCCGCGAAGTCGTCGGTGCAGAGCTGATTTTCGGGCTTCAAACCGAATTTTACGAGATACTCGACCCATTTTTCCGCCAAAGAGAAATACTCCCGAAAGAAAGAGAGATCGCCGTCTTGGCGGTAACAGGCGAACCACATGACGAGCAGGTTCGCGCATTCTTCCACGGGCATCTGATATTTCAAGTCGTAAGCGGAAAAGCTTTCGGGAAGCAGATAGAACGGAAACCAAGTTTCCGTGTTCCCTTCCTTTAACAAATTGCCCATGTACTTGTTTTTCTCGGAGCTGAGCCCGTACACGTTTCCGCAACAGTGGGGATAAGTGCCCGCGTCGTGCGGGGCAAAGTCGTAATTCCAAACGGGCATTTTCGCAAATTTGAGAATGGGGCGCATCATGCCCTTAACGAGCTCGGGATTGTAAACAAGGAAGAGCGGAATAGAGGGATAACTCACGTCCACCGTGGCGATACAGCCGTTGGAATCGCACTCCTTGGATAAATAGAGAACGTTCCCCTCCCCGTCTTTGACAAGCTTGTGAGAAGAAATGCTTTGCCGCAGGGACGCATATAAAACGGGCAGATAGTCGCTTCCGAAGGGCTTCGC
Source organism: uncultured Clostridia bacterium (assembly GCA_947088135.1). GTDB lineage: Bacteria > Bacillota > Clostridia > Christensenellales > Borkfalkiaceae > Gallimonas. The sequence continues at coordinate 29,463 of CAMUFJ010000013.1, read as the reverse complement.
CTTTTCTTTGAGCTCGCCGTCGAACCTGAAAAGCTTTCGGTCGATTTCCCCGTACCCCGTCCAAACCGCTTGGAGCGCGTCGACGATCGTATGGGATTGCAGATAGTAGCCCTTTCTGAAATCGCCGAAATAGTCGATCGACACGATATCGTCGTAACCGAGCAAAAACACGCCCTCTTTCGAGCCGTTCATCGCGCCGATATAGCGTTCTTCGCCCGCGTTCGCAAACGCCTTCAACCCGCCCGCAAGATATGCCGCCAAATCGGTTTCGTCGAGGATATACGCTTTCTCGCCCGCGAGATACCAGTATCCCCAATCCGCGCCGATACCGTCCCCGTTGTTGGAGAGGAAGCGCTGGCGTTTGAGCCCCATAAAGGCGCTCTCGAAACCGCCAAGCTCCGCGACACCGCCCCGCACGCCGTTTTCGGAGGCGCCGTCGTTATAGGCGAGCCCGCGGTTGCAGAAAAGTGAAATTTCCGCGTGCGGATCCCCCTCGATCTCGTACGCGAGATAGCAAACGGGCTGAGAGATCATTTCCAAATCGGTAGGCAATAACGGCGAAACGAAGCGGAGTTTCAAACGCGCCTTTCCTGCTTGAAACCCGTACTCGGTGGTAAACGCCGTGACGGTAAGCGATACCTGCTCTGCGCTCTTTACGCCGCAACACGCAAAGTCTTCGCTTCTGCCGAGGAAGCAATAGGTTTCTCCGCCCGACTTTAAAAAACCGTATATTTTCTTTTCCTCTCCCCACCAGCTCTGCACGTTGCTCCCGTTGAGCGCCTCCGCCGTACACCAAAGGGAAAAGTTCGGGTCTTTTACAAACAGCGGATATGCGGGTAAGATTCTTTCGATCGGTTTCATGTCTGAGTTCCTGCCTTATTTCCCGCCGTTGTTTCGGCGGTTTTAATACCGTCATGATACGAAATTTTTCGTTCGCTGTCAATCGCTTCCGATCAATCTTTTCCGAAAGCGCTTTTTGAGAAAACCGTCTTTGTTTTTGTCATAATTTAACAGCGGGAGGCGCATTAAATTACGCCTCCCGCCGTGCTCAGAAATCACTTATTCGTCATCGCAACGCTCGATGGAAAAGATGAAGGGGTATTCGATCATAATTTCATCGAGGCGGGTAGACGGAACGAAAGAAGAAGTGTTCACCATCGCGCTGTACACGACGGTATCGCCTTCGCGCGCCATGATGAGCTGATTGAATTTCTCGACGCCGAACAAATTCTTGATGATCTTGCTTGCCCCCTCTTCCCTGCGGAATTTGATGCGCACGGAATAGTATTTCTTGGTTTGGAACAAACGAATCTTTAAATGGAACAGGCACTGAACGCCGATGATGATGAGCGTTGCGCCGATCGCAACGACATACAGCCCGCCGCCGCACGCCATGCCCACGCCCGCAGTCGCCCAAACGCCCGCCGCCGTCGTGAGTCCGTACATCTTCTGCTTACGGTAAACGATGATGCCCGCGCCTAAAAAACCGACGCCCGATACGACTTGCGCCGCAATGCGGGCGGCGTCCGCCGAAAATCCTTCGAAAGCGTATTTGCTGATGACGATCATGAGCGCCGCGCCGATACACACGATCGTGTGCGTCCGAATCCCCGCTTCCTTGTAGCGCATCTTACGCTCGAAGCCGATAAAAAACCCCAAAAACGCCGCCAAGCAAATATGTAACAGCATGACAAGCTCTTGTAAAAAACGATCCAAAGTCATGGAAAAACCTCCTTTAAGATAAGTTGTCGGCGGCGACAAGATCCGCCCCCTCCGAAATATTTTTGACGAGCACTTCGCCGATTTTTACGGGCGCCGTCGGGTGACAGACGTTGATTTTCCGCATGAGGGAAAACAGCTCCGCCTTTTTCACGGGTTCGCTCGTCTTGACGGGAAGCATTCTCCCGTCCGCCGTGCGCACGGTGGTTGTGAGCACCCGACGGGGACACACGACCTCGCTCTCCGCATACAGCTTTCCGCGCGGACAGGTATTGCCCGTCACCGACACGGGCACGCCGTTTTCCGTAGTCACCTCGATCTCGCAACCCATAGGGCATTCTACGCAGGTAAGCGTGTGTTTCATGCGATCACCTCCAACGTCAGATTGCCGCTAAGTCCCTTTACCTGTTCCTCTTTGAGCACGAGCGTTTCCATTTCACCCGGAACCGCTACCCGCTTTTTGCGCTCCAAGAGAATATCTTCCCCGCTCCGCAATACGAATTTCAGATCCTTCATCGGTCTTACAACGCGGAAATAAAGTTTTACGCTTCCGCTTGCGCTTTTGTCTATTTTTTGCGGAAGCACGTAGGAAACGCCCCGTCCCGCTTCCACGCTCACGCCGTCGCGCGGGTGCGCGCCGAACCGCACGTACTCCGCCGCCCCTCTGCCCGCGATCTCCGCCTCCTCGGATACGAAGTCCACTAAATCGTGTACCTGCAATACGTTCCCACAGGCAAAGACGCCGTCCGCTTCCGTTTCGCGGTTCTGATAGACGACTGCGCCCTTCGTTTGGGGCGAGAGCGGAATTTCCGCGCTTTTTGTGAGTTCGTTTTCGGGAATCAGCCCCACGGAGAAGAGCACGGTATCGCAATCGAAATGCTTTTCCGTTCCCTTGACGGGCTGTTTGTTCGCGTCCACTTCGGACACGACCACCCCCGTCACCCGTTCCTTGCCCTCGATTTTCGTGATCGTATGACTTAAATACAGGGGAATGCCGAAGTCGTCGAGGCACTGCACGATATTGCGTTTCAATCCGCCCGAATAGGGCATGATCTCGCACACGGCGTGTACCTTCGCGCCCTCCAACGTCATGCGGCGCGCCATGATGAGCCCGATGTCCCCCGAACCTAAAATAACGACCTCCTTCCCGGGAAGATACCCCTTGACGTTGACGTATTTTTGCGCCGTGCCCGCGGAATATATTCCCGCAGGGCGCGCGCCCGCGATATTGAGCGCGCCCCGACTGCGTTCCCGACAGCCCATGGCGAGCACGACCGCCCCCGCCTGCACCGTAAACACGCCGTACACGGGGCTGATCGCCGTGACCTTACGCGCCCTGTTCAAAGAGAGCGCAGTGGTTTCCGTGAGCACCTCGATCCCGCGCGCCTCCGCTTCCCGCTCGAACCGCGCCGCATACTCGGGTCCCGTCATGCTCTCTTGAAACCGCGTCAGACCGAAACCGTTATGAATGCACTGGTTCAGTATTCCGCCCGTTCGCGCTTCCCGCTCCAAAACGAGAATATCCTTCACTCCGCCGTCGTATGCGGCGACCGCCGCGGCAAGCCCCGCAGGCCCTCCCCCGATGACGACGATATCATACTTTTCTTTCATTTCACCGCCCCCGTTACGAGCTCCGAACCCGCTCCGCTCTTGCGCACCTGTTCGAAGGGGATATTCAGCTCGCGCGCCAAAATTTCCGCCGCCTGCGGTTGGCAAAATCCGCCCTGACACCGACCCATGCCCGCGCGGGTGCGACGCTTCACCGCATCGACGCTCCTTGCGGGCGGGTTCTCCCGTACGGCGCGGACGATCTCTCCTTCCGTGATCTGCTCGCACCTGCAAACGATCCTGCCGTATGCGGGATGATCGGCGATGATTTTATTTTTTTCTTCGGCGGAAAGGCTTTGGAAATAAAACTCCGCCTTGCGCGTTCCGCAAAAGTTTTCGTTTTTTTGCAAGGGAAGCCGCCTTTTTACGAGCTCGCCGACAACGTACTCCGCGATCGCGGGGGCAGCCGTGAGCCCCGGAGATTCGACCCCCGCGCAATGAATGAGCCCTTCGACCGCCGCGCTCTCCTCTATGATAAAATCGTGTTTGTCGCTGTATGCGCGCACGCCCGCAAACGAGGTGATCCCGTTATATACGGGCACGGCGGGACACATCTTTTTCGCCTTTTCCAAAATGCTCGCAATCCCCGCCGCGCTTGTGGAAACGTCGTTTTCCGAAACCTCCTCGGCGGTGGGCCCCAACAACAGATTGCCGTCTACCGTAGGCGACACGAGAATTCCTTTGCCGAGTTTCGTGGGAGCGAAAAACAGGGTGTGGGATACGAAGTTACCGCTCTCCCTGTCGAGCAGGACGTACTCGCCCCGCCGCCCGCCGATTTTCACGCTATCGTCCCCCGCGAGCTTCGCGATTTTTCCGCTGCCGTAGCCCGCGCAGTTGATCACGAGTTTGCAGAAAATTTCCCTGCCGTCCGCACTGCCGACCGTGAAGCCGTTCTGCGATTTTTCGATCTTCACCGCCTCGAAGTCCAAATACAGCTCCGCGCCGTTGTCCATCGCGTTGCCGATCGAAGCGATCGTCAGTCCGTAGGGGCAGACGATCCCGCCCGTGGGCGCGTACAGCGCGCCGAGCGCCTCGTCGGAAATATTCGGCTCTTTTTCCCGAAGCTCCCCGACGGATAAAATCTGCAAGCGGGGAACGCCGTTCGCCTCGCCCCGCGCCTTTAAAGCGGAAAGCGCTTCCAATTCCTCTTCGGAAAAAGCGACGACGAGCGAGCCGTTATTCTTATATTTTACGCCGAGCTCCTCCGCATATGCCTGCATCATGCGGTTGCCCGCCACGTTGAATTTGGCTTTCAGCGTACCGGGGACTGCGTCGAACCCCGCGTGTACGATGCCGCTGTTCGCGCGGCTCTGCCCCATGGCGACGTCGCTCTCCTTCTCCAAGAGGCACACCGAAAGCTTGTATTTGGTCAGCTCGCGCAAGACGCTCCCGCCGACGATACCGCCGCCGACGACCGCAACGTCGTAGCTCTTCATGATTCTCCTCCCGCAATTTTTACTCTAAAATATCGGTGGTGATAAAGTCTACCCCCCAGCGAACCAGCCGTTCCGCGTCCTTTTTCTCGTTGCACGTCCAACAGTTGACAAGAACGCCCTTTGCATGCAACGCCTCCACGCGCTCTTCGGTGAGCGACCAATATCCGATATCCAGCCCGAAGCCGTGTTCCGACAGGCGCGCGGGCAAGTCGTCCTGCCATTCGCCGATGAGGAACTGCACCGCTTGGTTCGGAAGCAACCGCCTGACGTCTACGAGATTCTCGAAAAAGAAAGAAATGAAAATGATCTTGTCAAGCGAATAATACTTTTTGCACGTTTCGATCGCTTCGGCGATTTTTTCTGCGGACATTCTGTTTTTCAGCTCCACCACCGCAACCTTTTCGTAGCGGGAAGCAACCGTTAAATACTCCTCGAACGCGGGCATTTTCAGCGTGTCGGAAAACTCCTCCGAATCCGTTTCCTTGATTTTTAATGCGCGGAGTTTTTCGAAGGGCGTCTGCTCCATGATAAAATCGGCATTGCACAGTCTGCCCGTGTTATCGTCGTGATACACCAAAAGCTTGCCGTCCGAGGTGACGTGAACGTCGCACTCCTGCCCGTAATAGGTTCTGTTGCCCGAAGCGACGAACGCTTGCAAAGTATTTTCGCGCTCCACGCCCCCCGCGCCCCTGTGCGCGATCATGCGCGTTTTTCCTCTTTCTATTTTTACCGTGTCTTTCATCATCTTTCTCCGTTTCCCCGATAGGGGAACGATCATATTATACCGCAATTCTTGCCCGATTGCAATAGGCGTTCTCCATTTTCCGTCAAGAATTTTGTACCGCATAAGGTATCATTTTCTTAAAAACACGGAGGACGGTTGCATTTTCGCGAATAATATGGCATAATATAAAAGGTTATCCACATATCAACATTTTGATTGTGGACAACTTTACACGCGGAGGAATGAAGAACCATGTCGCAATTGGACATCATGAAACTGTTTTCCGCCTACGACGGCGAAATTTGCGAGGGGGACTTTACGCCCGACGAGCTGAAAGAATACCTCGCTTACGCGGAGGGGGAAGCCAGACCCCTTTCCCCGCGAGAATGGAAGCAACGCTATTTCGAATTTTACGACGACGTGAAGGACAAGAGCCTGAAAAAACAGGATTGGTAAGGTTTTGCCCCACCGTCCTCGCGCTCCTTGTCTTTCCCGACTCTCGGACAAAAACGGTTTGTATGAGAAAGCCGCCCCGCTGCACGACCGTGCCGGGGGGCGGCTTTCTCGCTTTGTTTTTGATTACGATACTGCGCTGAACTGCGAAGCGTTTGCGAAAACGATTTCTTTATCCATGAGCTCGCCGTCACGGGAAATCGTGAACACGACGGTATCGCCCTGACGGATCCCCAGCACGAACGTATCCAACATATGCTCGCGGATAATATCCAGCTCCTCCCGCTCGCCGTTTGCCGAAACGCGCACCGCCTTGATGAGCGTATCGTTATACTTAAAGCCCGAGGAGGACGCCACCTTGTCAACGACGATCTTCTCCTCCTTGAAATACTTGCTCAGCTCCTCGTTATAGATGCCCTTGCTCTCGCGCGCGGTGAATTCGAAGCCGATCGCCGCAAGCTTCACCTTACCGTCCGCATCGGAATAGTTGTCGATAACGTTTTCCACGACCGCCTTGGCAAAATTCGCGGGAATGGCGTAGCCGAACCCGACGATGCCCTCGTCCTCGCTCCGCGCGTTGACGATGCCCACGAGCTCGCCGTCGGCGTTGAAGAGCCCGCCGCCCGAATTGCCGTGGTTGACCGCCGCGTCCATGCGGATCTCCCACAACTCGACGGTCGTGCCGTATGTATATCTTCCGCCCGCGTCCGCGCGCTCCACTTGAATTTTTTCCGCGTCGACGGAAACGATCCCGCCCGTTGCGGAAATGCCCTGCCCGTCGGGATTGCCGATGGCGTACACCTGCTCGCCGACGGTGATCGAATCGGAATCGGCAAAGCTCGCTTCCTTGGCGTACACGGTGTTATTCTCCGTTTCCTTCAACCGTTCGCTACCCTTAATGCGAATGAGCGCCAGATCGTACTCCGCCGCTCCGCCGTAGTAGGTGGCGGACATTGCGGGATTGTTGTGATTTTCGCCGTACAGGGATACGCCGATCTTTGTGCTGATTCCGTTCTTCCCGTACACGACGTGGTAGTTGGTGACGATGAGGGCATCGCCCGTATTCTTGTCGAGCGAATAAATGACGCCCGCGCCCCAGGCGGTGTCCGTTTTGATGCTGACGACGGAGGCGAGCGCTTCGTTGACGGAAGCGGTGCTATTCTGCGTCCCGCCGATTTCCTTTAAAAAGTCCACGAAAGTGCCTTGATAGCCGTCCGCCTTCGCCTCCTCGTAAAGCTTGCGCTCCCGCGAGCCCGCGCCGTACTGAGAAGCGATCCAGCTTGCCTCCGTACCCGTATAGCCGTTCTTTACGGCGACGTCGTAGGGATAATTGCTATCTTGCGCGCGCAAAAATAAGTTACAGCCCGTGAGCGTGAACGCAAAAATCCCCGATATGAATAATATAAGCGTTAAAAACAGAGCCCTTTTTTTCTTCATGGTTTCCTCCGTTCAAATGATCGAAAATGAAATAATACGAAAATATTATACCATAGTAAAAAAGATTATGCAACAAAAAACGCCTGCAAAACATTTCCATGCGGGCGTTTTCGATTTTTTCACAATTTCATCACAACGATGCGCCGTATTGCGCGCGGTAGTCTTTCATTGCTTGCAAATATTCTCTTCCCCCGATCACGCCGTCCTCGATTGCCGAAATGATGTCCGTCATCGTAACGATGGAATAAACCTTTACGCCGAACTCGTCGTACGCCTCCTGCACGGCGGACTTTTCGCCCGTGCCTTTTTCCTGACGGTCGACCGAAATGATCATGGCGGAAACCTCCGCGTCCGCCTCCGCCTTGATTTTGGGAAGGATCTCGCGGAGCGCCTTTCCCGAAGTCATAACGTCTTCGATCACGGCGACTTTATCCCCCTTTTTGAGCTCGCCCACAAACAACCCGCCCTCGCCGTGGTCCTTCGCTTCCTTCCGATCGAAGCAAAAGCCGAGGTCTATGCCGTGGTTCAAGGAAAGCGCGACCGCCGTGGAAACGGCAAGCGGGATCCCTTTGTAAGCAGGGCCAACGAGGGTGTCCGCCTCCACGCCGTTCTCCAAATAGCACGAGGCGTAGTACTCGCCGAGCGCGGCGATCTGCGAGCCCGTACGGTATTTGCCCGAATTGATGAAATAGGGCGCTTTGCGTCCGCTCTTTAAAGTAAACTCTCCGAACAGAAGCACCTCGTTTTCCACCATAAACCGAATAAAACGTTGTTTGTAGGTAAGCATTGTTTTCTCCTTTTTAATTTAATTGCAATCCGCCCGTGAGCTCGGTCACGCGCTTCACGCCGTGATTCTCGCACCAAGCGTCCAACCCTGCGATGATTTTCGGGCAAGCGAGGGTGTCGGTAAAATTCTGCGTGCCGACTTGGACCGCAGTCGCGCCCGCAAGCAGGAACTCCACCGCGTCCTCCGCGCAGGTGATCCCGCCCATGCCGATGACGGGAATACTCACCGCCCGACTTACTTCGTACACCATGCGCACGGCGACGGGCTTCACGCCCGCGCCCGAAACCCCGCCCGTATTGTTGGCGATAACGGGCTTTCTGCGTTCGACGTCGATCGCCATTCCCGTAAGGGTGTTGATGAGGGACACGCAATCCGCCCCGCCCTCCTCCGCCGCCCGCGCGTTGTTTGCAATACTCTCCACGTTGGGGGAAAGCTTCACGACGAGGGGGGTACGTTTGCATTCCCGCTTCGCCGCCGCCGTCACTTCCCTCACGCTCTCGGGCTTGATCCCGAACGCCATGCCCCCGCACTTGACGTTGGGGCAGGAAATATTGAGCTCGATAAAATCGACGAGCCCGTCGAGACGGGCGCAGATTTTAGCGTAGTCGTCAAGCGAGCTCCCCGCAACGTTGGCAATCACGCGGGTTTTCCCTTTCAGCCACTCCAAATCCTCTGCGATAAACCGCTCCACGCCGGGATTTTGAAGCCCGACCGCATTGAGGATCACCCCGCGGCTTTCGGCAATGCGGGGCACGGGATTTCCCGCGCGGGGCTCCAAGGTGAGCCCTTTGGTACACACCCCGCCGAGAACGGAAATATCGTAAATTTCATCGTACTCCCGACCAAAGCCGAACGTTCCCGACGCGGGGATCACGGGATTTTTAAACGTTTTTCCGCAAAGCGTTACTTGTAAATTCGACATAAAAAACCTCTATGTTCATGAAAATACTTTCTTTGACGTACAAAGTATTTTCCGTGCCGTTAAATTTCCACTTCGTTTATCTCGAACACGGGACCGTCTTTGCAGACGCGTGCCCGCGCGCCGTCCGTCTTTTGACAGGTACACACGAGGCACGCGCCGATCCCGCAGCCCATACGCTCCTCCAAAGATACGTACACGGGAATCCCCTTCCCCGCGACCGCCTGTTTGAGCGCGCGCAGCATGGGCGTAGGGCCGCAAGCCAGCACCGCTTGGGGTTTTATTCGGCTCATCTCCTCTTGAAAAGCCTGCACCGCCGTCCCGTGATAGCCGACGCTCCCGTCGTCCGTGGCGATCGTCAGCTTTTTCGCGCGTAACATTTCGTATTCCATGCACACCGCGCCCCGATTGCGGAAACCCATATAGGCGTAAATTTCCTTATCCCGAAAGGTGCGAATAGCGGAAATCAGCGGGAAAATTCCCACGCCCCCGCCCACGACGGCGATCCGCTTTTGCTCCTTGGCGAGCGAAAATCCGTTGCCGAGCGGAAGCAAGACGCGGAGAGTTTCCCCTGCCTTGTACTCGGAAGCGAGCCTGTGCGTTCCCTCGCCCTTTAAACGGTAGCAAACGGTGATCCGCTCCCCCTCCGCCTTGCAGACTGCAATGGGACGGCGGAGCGGCATCCCCCCCACGCCGATCATACAGAACTGCCCCGGCAATACGGGAACGCTCTGTTCCGTGCAAAAGGTCAGCTCATACACCTCTTCGGCTATTTGTTTGTTTTCCAAAATAACGGCGGTTACTTCGCGCATATCTCACCCAGAACCGAGCGCAGATCCGCCCTCATTTCCAGCACCGCTTCCCGCGCCGCTTCAAAGAAAGTTCCGCCCCGTTTTTGATATGCGCAGATGATCCCGCGGGAGTTGTTCACAATCCCGCCCATGCCGCCTTCTGAAAAGCACGCGCGTACCGTGTCCGCGTTCCCCCCCTGCGCGCCGTATCCGGGGATCAGGAAAAAGGTGTGCGGAAGCCGCGAACGAAGGACGCGCGCCTCCTCGGGATGGGTAGCCCCCACCACCGCGCCGACGCGGGAATAGCCGTATTTTCCGATGCTGTCCTCTCCCCATTTTTCCGCCATGTCGCCTATGCATTCGTACACGGTGCGCCCGTCGGAAAGGCGCAGATTCTGCAATTCGCCCGAAGAGGGATTACTCGTTTTCACGAGCACGAACACGCCCTTATTGAACTGCTTGCAATCTTCCAAAAAAGGCGCGATGCCGTCCGTGCCGAAATATCCGTTCACCGTAAGCAAGTCGGAAGGATAGGGGGTGCTGTGGTTGCCGTTGATCACCGTTTCCCCCAAGAAAGAGGCGGAATAGCGCGCCGCCGTCGCGCCGATGTCGTTGCGCTTTGCGTCGGTGATGACGATAAGTCCCCTCCGCGAGGCGTACTCGCAGGTCGCGCCGAACGCCGCGAGCCCCGGTTCGCCGTACTGCTCGTAATAGGCGATCTGCACCTTGACCGCGGGCACCAGATCGTACACGTAATCGATGATCTTTTTATTGAACTCGAAGATCGCGCCCGCCGCGCCCGCATAGTCGGTAACGCCGTCCTTCATCTCGTCGGGCAGATAGTCGAAAGACGTATCGAGCCCGACGCAGACGGGATTTTGGGTGGAAATAATTTTTTCGATCAAACGGTCGAATATCATAACGTTTTCTCCTCGTATTTAATGTCGCCGTCTACGACGGTGAGCTTTATTTTGCCGAATACCTTTCTTCCCGCGAACGGGGTATTCTTGCCCTTGGAAACAAACTGCGCGGGATCTACCGTCCACTGCGCGTCGAGATCTACGGCGGTGAAATCGGCCGGCGCGCCCACGGCGAGCTCTCCTCCGTCGAGCCCCAAAATTTCGGCGGGAGCTTTACTCATCTTTTGCACGAGCTCGGGAAGGGTCAGCTCTCCCGATTTTACAAGCGCGGTGTACGAGAGCGCGAAGGAAGTTTCCAGCCCGCTGATCCCGAAAGCGGCAAGGTCGTACTCCACCCGCTTATCGTCCTCGTGATGGGGGGCGTGGTCGGTCACGATGCAGTCGATCGTGCCGTCCTTCAAGCCCGCGATGATCGCAAGTCTGTCCCTCTCCTCCCTGAGCGGGGGATTTACTTTGGTGTTCGCGTCGAAGCTTCGGATAATTTCGTCGGTGAGCGTGAAGTAGTGCGGACACGTTTCCGCCGTCACCTGCACCCCCCGCGCTTTCGCCTCGCGAATGAGCTGAACCCCGCTGTAAGTGGATACGTGGCAGATATGCACGGGCACGCCCAAGCTTTCCGAAAGACAAATCTCGCGCGCGATGATAATATCCTCCGCCGCGCGGATACTGCCCTTCAAGCCCGCGAGCGTGGAGGAACAGCCCTCGTTCACCACACCGCCGTCCACGAGCGACGCGTCCTCGCAATGGCACAGGCACTTCAAGCCGAAGTCCCAAGCATACAGCATGGCGTTTGCCATGAGTTTGGTGTTTACGACGCTCTTTCCGTCTTCGGAGAGCGCAACGATTCCCGCCGACTTCATACCCCCGACGGCGGAAAGGTTTTTCCCCTCCTGCCCTTCCGTGATTGCGCCGACGGGGTGGATCTTGCAAAGCCCTACTTCCCGCGCACGCGTTTTGATATAGGAAACGACGACTTTATTGTCGACGGCGGGCTTGGTGTTGGGCATACAGCAAACTTGCGTGAATCCGCCCCTGACCGCCGCTCTGCTCCCGCTTTCGATATCCTCTTTGCGCTCGAAGCCCGGCTCGCGCAGGTGAACGTGCATATCGATGAGCCCCGGCAACACGGTAAGCCCGTTGAGGTCGATCCCGTCCCCCCCGATATTTCCGATCTCCGCAATCTTTCCGTGCTCCGTGCGGATATCCGCCTTCACGAACTTCCCGCCCGCGAGCACCGTTCCGTTTTTAAAAACTGCCATACTTCCCTCCCGTTAGCCTTCTTCGCGCACCATGAGCGCAAGCACAGCCATGCGCACGGCTACTCCCGAAAGCACCTGATCTTCGATCCTGCTCGTTTCCCCGTCGATCAGCCCGCTCGTGAGCTCGACCCCGCGGTTGACGGGGCCTGGGTGCATGACGAGCGCGCCCTTTTTGGCGTATTTCATCACTTCTTCGTTGATGCCGTAAAATTTCGCGTATTCGCCGAGCGACGGAAAATTCCCCCCCTGCTGGCGTTCGAGCTGAATGCGCAAGCCCATAACGACGTCCGCACCCTCTACCGCCTCCTCGCGGGAGGAGCAAACCGTTGCGCCCATTTTATCAAGCCCTGCGGGCATGAGCGTGCGGGGAGCGAACAGGCGCACGTCCGCGCCCATTTTTTTTAAACCGAATAAATTGCTCTTGGCAACCCGCGAATGGCGGATATCCCCCAAGATTGCAACCGTCAAGCCTTCGAGAGAGCCGAACCGTTCGCGCATGGTAAGCATATCGAGAAGCGCCTGCGTGGGGTGCTCGTTCATGCCGTCGCCCGCGTTGACGACGTGCGCCTTCACCGTCTTTCCGAGGAGCGCAGGCGCGCCGCCCATGGGGTGGCGCATGATGATGAAGTCGTTTTTCATCGCGTCGAGCGTTTTGCCGGTATCCACGAGCGTTTCGCCCTTCTGCACGGAGGAGGACGACGAAGAAATGTTAACTACCTTCGCGCCCATGTATTTTGCCGCCAGCTCGAAACTGCTGCGCGTGCGGGTACTGTTCTCGTAAAAAAGAATGGTAGCCGACCTGTCCCGAAGGTAAGGAAGGCTCTTCCCGCCCTCCTTCAAGAGCCGTTTCATGTCGGCGCCCTCCCGAAGGATCCCGTCGATCTCCTCGGCGGCAAGACCGTACAAACCCGTCAAATCTTTATGCTTCAACATAAGGTATCCCTGCCCGCGCAAAGGCGAAAAATAAAATAAAAGTCCTGCGGTATTTCTCCGCAAGACCCAAGCTTTTATTGTGAAACTTTTCGTTAAGCCGCATTTGTAATCGCCCGCTTTTTGATTTTTATTATTGTACCACGCAGCGCGGAATATGTCAAGAGAAATCGGCGATTTCCATAAGGGAAAATTTGATCTTGTCGCACGAGGTGAGAAAATACTCGATTCCCGCGCGTTCGCACTTGACGGGATAGTACACCGCGCCGTGCAGATGCCCGAACACGACCTTTTCCACGCCGTTCTCCTCGAAGAGCTCGGTGAAAAGCGTTGGCTCTTTTTTTAAGTTCATGGGCGGGTAGTGCATGAGCACGAACAGCCTGTCCCCCTCCTCTCTCCGCGCTTTGACCTCGCGGAAAGCAAGACGGAAACGCTCCGCTTCCCGCAAATACAGTTTTTCGTCGTGTTCGGTAAAATCGGCGCTGCCGGGACACGTCCACCCGCGCGAGCCGGCAAGAAGCAAGTTGCCGAATCTGACGCAGTCGTTTTGCAGAAAATAAAAGCTGTCGTCGGGCGCGGCTTCGCGGACGCGAGAAATAGAGCCCCACCAATAGTCGTGGTTTCCGCGCACGAACACCTTTTTGCCGGGCAGAGGCGCGAGGGATCGGAGGTCGAAATACCCCTCTTCCGGCTTCATTCCCCAAGAGGTGTCCCCGCAAAGGAGCACGACGTCGCCGTCCCCGACCTTTCCCAACCAATCGGCTTTTATTTTTTCGAAATGCCCTTCCCACTCCGCGCCGAACACGTCCATCGGCTTGCTTGCAAGCCCCGAAAGGTGCAGATCGCTGATTGCGAATACCTTCATAACGAAAAAAGTATATCACTTTTGCGTAAAAAAGTAAAATGAAATAGAGGAAATTGCTCCGAGTTGCATAGATTTTGGAAATTTACGCTTGACATCCCGCCCGATATCGGTTATAATAGGTACACGGTTGGGGCTTAGCTTCGGGAAGCTTCGGGAAGCTTCCGCCATAACCAACTGAATATGCAGGAATCGCCTAGCGGTATGGCGTCAGCTTCCCAAGCTGATTCCGGCGGGTTCGACTCCCGTTTCCTGCTCCAAATTAGACAGGCACCTGCATGGTACCTGTCTATTTTCAAAAAATCGGCTTGAAACGGGAGTCGAGGGTGGAGCCGCGAACGGGAGTGAGCGGTTTGCGGTGAAAATACGTGTTTTCAGATCGGTTTTCCGCAAACTTGACGATTGATAATCGTCAAGCGGGGCGGTGAGCCTTGCATTATGCACAGCACCCCTGCGGGGTGTGTGCGCAAGGCGAACTGAGCGAGCCATGGGGCGAGCGTGACCGTAGCGACACTCGCTCTTTGGTGTCGCGGAGAACGCCAAAAGCGCGACTCCCGTTTCCTGCTCCAAAATAGACAGGCACCGTATCGGTGTCTGTTTGCGTGATAAGGTTTGAGGTAAAATATGTTTGATGAAATTCAAAAACTCGTAAAAGAACTGTTAAAGGACTCCGCGCACGACTACGACCATACGATAAGGGTTTACAACAACTGTATGCTGATTGCTAAAAGCGAAACGGGAGCCGACCTCGGCGCGTTGCAGGCGGCAAGCCTGTTGCACGACGTTGCGCGTGCCAAAGAGGACGCCGACGACAGCGGAAAGACCGACCACGCCCTGCTCGGCGCGGATATGGCGTACGGCATTTTGCGGGAAGCGGGATACGGCGAGCAATTTGCGGAAACAGTAAAATATATGATCTCCACGCATAGATACCGCGCCGAAAATCCTCCCGCAACCTTGGAGGCGCAGATCCTCTTCGACGCTGACAAGTTGGACGCGTTGGGCGCGATCGGCATAGCGCGCTCCTTTGCAATCGCAGGAAAGGTGGGCGAACAGCTGTATTACGACGGCTCGGTAGAGGAATACGCGCAAGAGAATTTAGTGGGCGGTAAGATAGGCGGAAGAATCAAGGATATCCGCAAGCACAGCTTCCAAATGGAGTATGCGTTAAAGTTCAAGCTCCTGCCCGACAAAATGTACACCCGCACCGCAAAAAAACTTGCCGAAAACCGCCTGCGTTTTATGGAAAATTTCATTGCGCAAATGGAAAAAGAAGTCCGCGGCTAAAACTGACGCAATATAATACCGCCCGCTATCCCGTAAAAGGGAATAGCGGGCGGTTTGTTTTCTTGAAGTTATTTTCCTTCTTTTAATTTATCCTTGCGCATGGTGAGAGAAATGCGCTTTTTCTTTTCGTCCACTTCCTTCACCCAAACGGTAACGACGTCGCCGACCGAAAGCACCTCGGAGGGGTGACGGATAAAATGGTCGCAAATTTGCGAAATATGCACGAGCCCGTCCTGATGCACGCCGATATCGATGAACGCGCCGAAATCGATGACGTTGCGCACCGTGCCTTTGAGCTCCATGCCCGTCTTTAAGTCTTTGATCTCCATAACGTCGGTGCGGAGCACGGGAGGCGGAAGCTCGTCGCGGGGGTCGCGCCCCGGTTTTTTGAGTTCCGTGGTGATATCGAACAGCGTGGGCAACCCCACCTCGCACTCCTTCGCCGCGCGCTCTTCGCCGTATTTGTTGAGCCGTTCCATGAGATTGTAAAGTCTGCCGCCGCGCACGTCGTCCATCGTGTAACCGCACAGCGCGATCAGCTTTTCCGCCGCCGCATACGACTCGGGGTGAACGGAAGTATTATCGAGCACCTGCTTACTCTCGGGCACGCGCAAGAATCCCGCGCACTGTTCGTACGCCTTTGCTCCCAGCTTGGGCACTTTCAATATCTGCTTGCGGGAGGCGAAAGAACCGTTCTCCTCGCGGTATTTGACGACGTTCGCCGCAACGCCGGCGTTCAGGCCGGAAACGCGCGCCAACAGGGGCGCGGAAGCCGTGTTTAGGTCTACGCCGACGGCGTTCACGCAGTCCTCCACCACGCCGTCGAGCGCCTCGGAGAGCCGTTTTTCGGGCATATCGTGCTGATACTGCCCCACGCCGATCGACTTGGGATCGATCTTCACAAGCTCGGCGAGCGGGTCTTGAAGCCGTCTTGCAATGGATACGGCGGAGCGCAGATTGACGTCGAACTCGGGGAACTCCTTCGCCGCGAGCGGAGAAGCGGAATAGACGGACGCACCCGCCTCGTTTACGATCATATAAGAAACGCCCGCACCCGCTCCGAGGGAAGCGATCAGCTCCACCGTCATCTGCTCGGTTTCGCGGCTCGCCGTGCCGTTCCCGATGGCGATATGCTTAACTTTATGTTTCTTGATGAGCGCGGAAAGCTTTGCAATGCACTCGGCTTTCTGGCGTTCTCCATAGGTGGGATAGACGACGGTCGTATCGAGCACCTTGCCCGTGCCGTCCACAACCGCAACTTTGCACCCCATGCGATAACCGGGGTCGAGCCCCATCGTCACGAAGCCCTTGACGGGGGGTTGCATCAGAAGGGGGCGCAGATTGAGCGCAAATTGCCCGATCGCCCCTTCGCTCGCCTGTTCGGTGAGCGTCGCGCGGATTTCCCGCTCGATGGACGGCGCGATCAGTCTGTCGTAGGCGTCTTCCGTTGCCGTCCGCACGATCTGCGTGGACGCACATTTGCCCTTTACGGTGCGCGCCGCCACGAATTCCACCGCCACGTCGCGGTTCATCTCCACCGCGACCTTCAAGACCTCTTCCCTCTCGCCACGGTTCATGGCGAGCACCTGATGTCCCTGCACTTTGGAAACGGGGGAGGAAAAGGCGTAATAATTGCGGTAAACGGTGTCCTCGGGATCTTTTTTCGCCGATACCGAAGTGACGTCCGCGCGGCTCATGTACAGCTCACGGAGAGCTTTGCGGATTTCCGCGTCGTCGGAAATCTGCTCGGCGATGATATCCGCCGCCCCCGCCAAAGCCTCCTCCGCGCTGTTCACGCCCTTCTCTTCGTCGATATATTTTCGGGCTTCCTCTAAGGGGTCGGGGCAGTCCTGTTCCTGCGCGTACAACAGCTCGGCAAGCGGGGCGAGCCCCTTCTCCCGCGCCACCGTGGCGCGCGTACGCCGTTTTTGCTTGTAAGGGCGGTATAAGTCCTCCACCTCGGCAAGCGTCGCCGCGGCGTCGATCTGCGCGGACAGCTCTTCGGTGAGCTTTCCTTGATTTTCAATGGAATTTTTCACTTCCTGTCTGCGCGCTTCCAAATTGCGCAGATATGTAAGGCGGTCGGCAAGATTGCGAATGGTTTGGTCGTCCATCGTGCCGTGCATTTCTTTGCGGTACCGCGCTATGAAGGGAACGGTGTTCCCCTCGTCGAGGAGCGTGACCACGTTCTGTACGTGCTCCTCCTTCTTTTCGAGCTCTCTTGCGAGAATTTGTACAATGCTCTCCATGTTATCAAATCCTTCTCTTGATTTTCGGCGCGACAAAAAACGAGCCTTGAAACGCCGACAACTATCTTACCATAAATCGCGACTTTTATCAAGGCTTTTGCGATAAATTATTTTCATCCCGATTCAAATAAATTTACCACCCGCTTGCCCTTCTTTTTTGCATAATCGACCGCCGCCATCGTACCGCTCTTCCCGTTTTTGAGAGGATAATTCTTGTCGCAATAAGTAACGAATACGTCGCAAAAATCAACCATTATTTGATTTCGCTTGATGTAAGACGCTTGCCCCGCACCGTGTACTTGCTTCGGAAAAAAGGTTTCCTCGTAACGGGACAAAAGCGAATCGATATAAGATTGATAGGCATATTCATATTCTGCCCGCACGTAAATACGGCGAATTTGCGGGTACCTCTCTTTCAGCTCGGTAATCGCGTTATAACATATACTGTTAAAGTCGCTTCTGCTGCCGAAGTAGAACGTATCGGCGTTCTCTTCTTTTATCAAACGCTCCAAAGTATTTTTCAGCTTGTTTTTAAGCTCTTCCGTTTCTTCGATTCGACGGTGTCCGACAAATGCAACTTTCATAATTATCTCCGTGTATGTAGGTGCGCCTGCTTATATTATACACAAACTCCTCGTAAAAAATCAATCAATTGTGCAGGTGTACCTGCGTATTTTTTAATTGATTATCCGCTAAAATGGTTATGTAGGCATACCTACATAAGGAGATTAGCGTTTTGACGGTCAACGACGCAGTGGCGGAAAGAATTTTTGCCTTGTTGAGAGAAAAACACATGACGCAATACAAGCTCGAACAGAAATCGGGAATTCAGCACGGAAGTATGTCGTGCATCATGGGCAGAAAAAATAAAACCGTTACGCTCAGCACCGTAATGATGCTTGCCCGCGGTTTCGATATTTCTTTAATTGAGTTTTTGGACGACGACGTTTTCCGCTCGGAGGATCTGGAAATCGAATAAAAGCAAAACAGCACCCATTGGGTGCTGTTTTACCGCTTCGCTGAAAATGACGGACTTTTATATTCACGTCATTCCGAGCGGAACAGAGCGTAGTCGTGGAATCAAAGGGGCAGGCAAACAAGCTCCTCAGAATGACAAACTCTGAGCATCGGGATAGCGAAATCGATTTTTACACAATCAGTAATAAAATGCTGACGAATTGCAGGATTGTGCCGAGCAGATCGAAGAGGTGCCAAACAGAGTGGAAATAGCGTACTTTTTTGCCGAATGCGTAGAATCCGATCCCGCCCGTGTAGGCGATTCCGCCTGCGAGCAGCAGCCAAAGACTTGCCGAACTGATGACGGGCGCAAGCACGCCGAACCCGAGCACGGCAAGCCAGCCCATGCACACGTACAAAGCCATTGAAATTCCCTTCACCGTCTTGTTGTTCATGGCGATCGCGTTCATCGTGATCCCCGCTAACGCGCACACCCATTCTATAATGAGCGTCACAAGCCCGAGCGTCGTACCCCCGAGCGCAATCATGCAGTACGGCGTGTAAGTGCCCGCAATCAGCAAATAAATGGTGCAGTGGTCGAAAATTCTGAAAACGCCTTTTGCGCCGCCCTTCGGCAAAAAGTGGTAGAGCGCGCTCATCGTATAGAGCACGATCACGCTCAGGCAAAAGACAGAGGTCGCCGCCATATCGATCGCGGACGGATAGGCGAGCACGCAAAGCACGATCCAAGCGACAAGCCCGAACGCCCCGCCCACAATGTGCGACACGGCGTTGAAAATTTCTTCTCCTTTGGTGTAGTAGGGCATAAACGATTTTATTCTCGATTTTTTCTTGGCAACAGCTTCCATAGGCTCCTCCTTTCGGTGGGTTTCTTCGGTTTCATGCGGGGTCCAAACGCACGTTCTCCCGTCTGATCTTAGTATAACCCGTTTGCGAAAAAAAGAAAACCTACTTCGCTATTCCCTCTTCCTACTCTTTTTTTGCCCGATTCCACCCCGAAAAACGGCGATTCTACTCTTTTTTGCCCCTCCTCTACCGTTAGTAGACCGCCTCTCGGCATCTAATCGGTATCAAAAAACACCTCCGTTTCACACGGAGGCGCTTTTCAATGATTCTTGCTTACGCTTCGGCGGACTGAATTTTTTCGAGCAATTTGAAGTCGATGCCCTTTTCGCCGATTTTGATGATTTTTACTTTTACGACGTCGCCCACGGAGAGCACGTCCTCCACCTTCTCGATACGGCGGTCAGCCATTTTGGAGATGTGAATCATGCCGTCTTTGCCGGGAGCGAACTCGACGAACGCGCCCATGGTGGAGAGGATTCTCACAACTCTGCCGATAAACATATCGCCGACCTCGGGATCGCGCACGATGCTCTCGACGATTGCCTTTGCGCGCTGTGCCGCTTCGGGATCGCCGTAGGAAGCGATGCAGACCGTGCCGTCGTCCTCGATGTCGATTTTCGTACCCGTTTCCGCAATAATGGAGTTGATGACCTTGCCCTGCTTGCCGACCACGTCGCCGATCTTTTCGGGATCGATGCGGAAGGAGATGATGCGGGGCGCGTACTTGCTCATTTCGGGAGCGACTTCGGGCACGCATTCGAGCATTTTGCCCAAAATGAACTGTCTGCCCTCGTTCGCCTGTTCGATCGCGGTGTGCATGATCTCTTCGGAAATGCCCTTGATCTTGATATCCATCTGAATGGCGGTAATGCCCTTTTCCGTACCTGCGACCTTGAAATCCATGTCGCCGAGGAAGTCTTCAAGCCCCTGAATATCGGTGAGAACGCGGAATTCGCCCGTTTCCTGATTCTTGATAAGACCCATGGCAACGCCCGCAACGGGCGCTTTGATGGGAACGCCCGCGTCCATGAGCGCCATGGTAGAACCGCAGACGGAAGCCATAGAACTCGAACCGTTGGAGGAGAGAATGTCGTTTACGACGCGAATGGCATAGGGGAAGCTCGCTTCGTCGGGAAGGACGGGAATGAGCGCGCGCTCCGCAAGCGCGCCGTGACCGATTTCGCGTCTGCCGGGACTTCTGAGCGCCTTCGCCTCGCCCGTGCAGTAGCCGGGGAAGTTGTATTGGTGCATATAACGCTTCTGCGTTTCGTCGTCCAAGCCTTCGAGCTTCTGCGCCGCCGCCAGCATGTCGAGCGTGCAGGTGGTGAGCGTTTGCGTCTGCCCTCTCGTGAAGATCGCCGAGCCGTGTACGCGGGGAAGAATGTGCCTCTCGCACCAAATGGGACGCACGTCTTTAAGTCCTCTGCCGTCGGGACGGATACCCTTGTCGAAGATCTTCGCGCGCACCTTTTCCTTGGTGAGGTAGTAAATGCTGTCTTTGAGCTCCCGCGTGTTGTCGGGATAAATTTCGGCGAAATGCTCCAAAATTTCCGCTTCCGCCTGCGCCTGACGCGCCTCGCGCTCGCTCCTGTCGAAGGTGTCGATCGACCAATCGATCTTCTCGCTGCCGTACGCTCTTACCGCCTTGTCAAGCTCCTCGGGAATGTGATAGAGCTCGATTTCCTTCTTGGGCTTGCCGACTGCGGGAACGATCGTTCCTTCGATGAACTCGCAGATTTTTTTGATTTCCTTGTGTCCGAACATGATCGCGCCGACCATTTCTTCGTTGGTAACTTCGTCCGCGCCCGCCTCGATCATGAGGATCGCGTCCTTCGTGCCCGCCAAATTGAGGTGAATGGCGCTCTTTTCGCGCTGTGCGCTGTCGGGGTTGATAACGTATTGCCCGTCGACAAAACCGACGACGACCGAACCCGTAGGCCCTGCCCAAGGAATATCGGAAACGGCAAGCGCAACGGACGAGCCGATCATGGCGAGAGGCTCGGGTGCGATGTCGGGCTCAACGGAAAGCGCGGTCGCGATAACGACGACGTCGTTAAACAGTCCCTTGGGGAAGAGGGGGCGCAGGGGACGGTCGATAAGACGCGCCGTTAAGATCGCCTTGTCGCTCGCTCTGCCCTCGCGACGCTTAAATCCGCCGGGGATCTTGCCCACCGCATACATTTTCTCTTCATAGTCCACTTGCAGGGGGAAGAAATCCATTCCCTCTCTGGGCTGGGCGGACATACAGACAGTGACCATGACCGCCGTTTCGCCGCACCGCACGACGCAAGCGCCGTTCGCCTGCTCCGTGTATTTCCCCGTTTCGACGGTAACTTCTCTACCGCCCACTTGGAAGCTGAATGTTTTGCTGTTCATGTGTTTCTTGTTCTCCTTTCCCTAAATTCTTTGCCCTGCTGCCCCGTGACAGCAAAGCGGTGTTCCGCAACGTTTCTGCGAAACAAACAACAAAAAGAGCGGCAAAAAGCACCGCTCTTTCAGGTTCCTTACTTTCTGAGGTTCAGCTCCGCGATAACGGCTCTGTAACGCTCGATGTCCTTTGCTTTGAGATAGTCGAGAAGCGCGCGGCGCTTACCTACCATCTTCAACAGTCCGCGGCGGGAGTGGTTGTCCTGCTTGTGCATACCGAGGTGTTCGTTGAGGTGGTTGATGCGGTACGTTAAAAGCGCGATCTGTACCTCGGGCGAACCTGTGTCCCCTTCGTGCTGTGCGAACTTTGCAATGATTTCGTTCTTTTCCATTTGCGTTTATCCTCCTATGGAAGTATTCGCGCAAGCCAAGAGATGCGTGGAGAGCGCAATTCCTCGCTTACGTCTTTATAAGAATATCATCTTTTCCCGCGATTGTCAAAGGTTTTTGCCCCGCTTTGAAAAAATAGTTGCGCCGACGGAACTCTTTTATCTCCCCGCCGTAAAAAACTCCGCCGAAGCGGAGTTTTTTCGTTTACGGTTTTATTCCTCGACCTCGGCAAAGCACGACCCGCCGATAAATTCGCGCAACAGCGAATTGCAAGGCACCCACTTTTCGTCCAATTCCTTAAAGTATTTCAAGAACTTGATCAGCCTGTTTGCCATGATATAATAGGGACTTTCGGGCTTCACCTCGTAAAGCGCGGGCAGGGCGTACTTTTTGAGCACGCACAGCTCGTACGTGAGGGCGGAGTTGTACACGTAGTTACAGCCCTCCTGATAGGGGTATATCCACTTGAATTCCCCTCTGCGCACGCTCGGCCACATTTCGAGCGTCCGTTCCGCCGAAGCCCCGCGGTACTTTTTATCACGCACGATCCTGCGAAGCAGACGAATGTCGGTATAGCTGATCGGGTTATGATAGTCGATATTGATTTGGAACAAGGGCGCAATATAGATCTTGAACTTTTGATGCTTGGGAATGCCGAAAGACAGATCGTCGTTGAGGGCATGGATTCCCTCGATGATGATGGGCGTATCGGCGGAGATCTTCGTGGGAACGCCCTTCTCCGCCCTGCCGTCGCCGAAACGGTAATCGGGCAGTTCCACTTCCTCGCCGTCGATGAGCGCCTGCATATGCTCGTTGAACAGCTTGACGTCTAAGGCGTTGATATCCTCGAAATCGGGCGCGCCGAATTCGTCGATGGGGATATCCTTCCTGTCCTTGTAATACATATCCAAGGAAATACGCAAAGGCGTGATCCCGCGGGACATCAGCTCTATTTTCAGACGGTTGGAAAAGGTCGTTTTGCCCGAGCTGGACGGCCCCGCAATGCAGATGAGGCGGATATTTTCGATATCGTCGGCAATCATTCCGCCCAGTTCGTGGAGCATACCGTTATGCAGGGTTTCGTTCATGTTGATGAAGTCCACCGCACTGCTATCCTCCACGCACTTGTTCATTTTGGCGATCAGCTCCACGTTGCAAAGCTTTGCCCACTTGTGCGCGCGCTTCAAAACCTTCGCAAGCGTCGGCTCGTCTTTAAACGCGGGGATCTGCCCCTTGGACTCGTAACGCGGATACTGCACGATGAAATGCCCGTCGTACATGAAAATTTTGTACTGCTTTAAATAGCCCGTGGAGGGCGTCATGTAGCCGTACATATAATTGAGATAGTCGCCGCACTTATAGAAATGGCAGATTTTTTCGGGACGGTACTGCAAGGTCAGCGCCTTGTCCGTCTGGTTGCTGTTCATGAAGTAATCGTACGCCTCTTCCTTGGAAAGCACCGTCTTTTTAAAGGGGATATCTTCGGCGATCAGCCGTTCCATTTCCGCCTTGACTGCCGTCAGCATACGCTTATCCATCGCGACCTTGGGCTCGATCACGGAAACCATGATCGAACGGGAAATCGCGTAACTGATCTTGATTTGATAATTCGGGTAAAGGTTGTGGAACGCCATCGCGACCAGATAGCGCATACTTGTTTCGTAAACCTTTACCGCGTCGGACGAATCGAGATCGAGCGGAACGAGGTCGCAGTCGTAGTACAGCTCGAAATTGAGTTCTCTCAGGCGGTTGTTTACCTTCACCGCCACGTAACGCTTTTCCTCGTCGCCCAACAGCTTAATGGCGGGCGTGCGCTCCTCCAATTGATAGGTTTGATCGAAAATTTTGACTGAAAACATTGTTATCCTCCCTTACAAACGTTCGTTGTGTCCAATCTGTTCCTTATATATATTAGCATATTTTGGAATAAAGTCAATACGTCGGGCAAAATTTGTTGTCACCGATTTTGCATATGCAAATTCAAAACGGCGGACGCGGCGTCGTAAAAAACAAAAGCAACGCAACGGAAATCCGCCGCGTTGCTATATCAGGTCTGCACCATATAATTTAAGTCATGGCTGAAACGCAAATTGCCCTTTACTGTTATCTCGGAATTTCATCGGAGTTTCTTCGTGCCTTATTCGCGTTGCTCATGTAGATTTTATAAGCTCTTATAAAGGTGCGACTCGATACCTAAAATTATATAAATAGATTTACGATGCGTTTGTGCTTTTTGACTGCATACTGATATGTCTTGTACGCACCGCTGTTTTCTCTCTGCTCTACCCAAAACAAAATTGTATCGCTTTGGTCTATCATTGCAATATTACGATAATAAATTGCCGTATACCAATAGTCAAAATTCTTTGTCGGACACTCCAACGCTTCATACTCTTTTCGGATAAACCAACTCGGCGGCTTTCGTAACTGCTTATCAAGTGCAAAGCAAAAAACTCTTTTGATATTGAGTTGCGGTTCGGCGTTTTTCTTCTCGGTTACAAGGTCATAGCACAAATCATCAAAATCACTTCTGCCACCGAACAGAAAAATTCTTACGCCGTCCTTTATTGCCTTGTCGATTTCTATTCTTGTTCTTGCTGTCAGTTCATCCGTTATCTCGACGTCAGAATGCCCGAAACAAGAACAAGTCTTTTCAACTGTTGACATAAAAAAAGATGCCGCCCCCTTTCGGAAACGGCATCATAGCATACCGTTCCTTTGAATGCGACTTCAATTTACTTATCTCCGGTTGGCAATAAGACGGAAACGGTATAGCTACCGATATAACGTCTTATTTCCAAAATAAATAAATATAATACTCCCTATTGAGAGCAGAGATAAATATTCTTAAATTGAAGTCGCAAGATTATTTTACCACATCTTGTCAAAAATATCAAGGATTATCGGCAAAAGAAATAAAAAAAGGGTTACGGTCTTGGGTTTTATCAAACTCCCCGTTCGTTGATCCCCCCGCCTTACAAAAAAAACTCCGCCGAAGCGGAGTTTTTTATTTTCCCGTAATTATTTGCGGGGATTCTTAATATTTGCCTGTGCCACCGTGTGTAATCGGGAGTCACCCGCTTTTCATAGATGCTTCTGTTTATTCATTAAGTTTTAATTATTTTGTCCGATAGTACTTAATTGCTCTGCCAACGCCTTCTCTATTCAGCTCTTTTAACGATACGAGTTTATGGAGAGCCGTTTCAATCGAGCTGACACTGAGTGAAGGACACAGCTCACGGATATCCTGTTTCGTAAATCTTCCGATTTTCTGCATAGTTGCTCTTCTTACTGTTTCAAGCGCGGACAGATTGTCTTGTACAAGCGCAAATCTATCCTCAAAATCTTTGTACGCAGCAAGAATCGTACCTAGCAGATATTTAATAAATGACGTTGCATCGTCATTGCCTTCGTGCCAACCTATTTGCGCATTTGCGAGCGCATCATAATATAAGTCCTTGTTTTTAGCTATTTTAGCTTCAAGTGAAATATATTTACCGACATAGAATCCGCTTCGGTACAAAAGCAAAGTTGTAAGCAATCTACTCATTCTACCGTTACCGTCATTAAACGGGTGAATACAGAGAAAATCGTGAATAAAAACAGGTATCGCTATTAAGGGCTCAACCTCATTGTTTCCAATAACTCTATTGTATTCTTCGCATATCATATCAATCGCTTTGGGCGTTTCATAGGGCGCAAGCGGCGTAAACAGTGTTTCGCTATGTCCATCCGGATATGTTGCCGCAATGTAATTCTGAACATTTTTCGTCCGCCCTGCAAACGGGTTATTCATATGCCCGTAAAGAATTCTATGAAGTTGCAAAATATAGTTTTGCGTAATGGGAATAACGTCAAAGCTCTCATGGATAGTATTGAGAACATCCCTATACCCTGCAATTTCCTGCTCATCGCGGTTTTTAGGCGTTGTCTTTTCAAGAGCGAGTTGTTTTAATCTCGTACTTGTAGTAACAATGCCCTCAATTGCATTAGATGCCTCGGTACTTTGAATTTTGGCAATTTCAACCAACCTTTCAAGCTTTTCAGGCTGTTGTTTTAAATACATCTCTTGTTTACCGGCCTCTTTGTATATAGCAGCAATCAACCCGAGAATCTCTCCGTCCCACTTCATATTCTTAATTGCAGAATAATTAAAATTTCTCATAAACGCACCCTTTTACGCATTTCCCCTTATATTATATGGTTTTTGTGGGAAAAGTCAACGCTTTGTGTGCAAAAATACTGCCAATATAGAAATTAAACTACAGTAGGACGAGAATTGTTACGATTTGGATATACGTATTGCCTTTCGTATAGTATAAAAGTATTGCCCTGTTATTAACAATTTCTATCCGCCTTTGCCCCATTATTATAACAATTCTGCGACTGCAAGTTAAGCGTAAAACATAAGCGGAAATAAACTTTTTTAACGATTTTTTAGCTATTATAGACATATAAATAAGGCTTACTCCGAGTAGGAATAAGCCTTAAAACACATTATATTGTGGTCAGATAACAGTTAAGCCACTATTACTTGGACCTTGGATTGCGAATATTAGCTTGTGCCGCGGCGAGGCGTGCGATCGGCACGCGGTAAGGCGAGCAGGATACGTAGGAAAGCCCGATGCTGTGGCAGAACTCGATGGACGAAGGATCGCCGCCGTGCTCACCGCAGATACCGCAGTGCATACCGGGACGGGTCCCTCTTCCGAGCTCGACCGCCGTCTTCATGAGCTTGCCGACGCCGATCGTATCAAGACGGGCGAACGGGTCGCTCTCGTAGATCTTGTTCGCATAGTACGCGGGAAGGAACTTGCCTGCGTCGTCGCGGGAGAACCCGAAGGTCATCTGCGTGAGGTCGTTCGTGCCGAAGCAGAAGAATTCCGCTTCTTTCGCGATCTCGTCGGCAGTGAGCGCCGCGCGGGGAATTTCGATCATGGTGCCGACCTCGTATTTAAGATCGGATTTCGCCTTGGCGATAACTTCGTCCGCCGTCTTAACGACGATATCCTTGACGAACTTCATCTCCTTGGTTTCGCCCGTGAGCGGGATCATGATTTCGGGAACGATGTTCCAATCCTTGTGCTTTTTCTTGACCGCGATCGCAGCCTTAATGACCGCCTTGGTCTGCATAACGGCGATTTCGGGATAGGTAACGGTCAAACGGCATCCACGGTGACCCATCATGGGGTTGAACTCGTGGAGATCGGAAATGATCTGCTTGATCTGCGCAACCGTCTTCTTCTGCGCCTTGGCAAGCGCCGCGATGTCCTCTTCGTCGGTGGGAACGAACTCGTGAAGGGGAGGATCGAGGAAACGAATGGTTACGGGATATCCGCCGAGCGCTTCGAACAGCCCTTCGAAGTCCGCCTGTTGCATGGGCTCGATCTTGTCGAGCGCCTTCTCGCGCTCTTCAACCGTTTCCGCGCAGATCATTTCGCGGAATTTGTCGATTCTGCCTTCGCCAAAGAACATATGCTCGGTACGGCAAAGACCGATACCCTGCGCGCCGAACGCCGCCGCCTGCTTCGCATCCTGAGGGGTGTCCGCATTCGTTCTTACGCCGAGCGCCTTGTACTTGTCCGCAAGCTCCATGATGCGTCCGAAATATCCGCTGTTGGGATCTGCGGGAACGGTGGGGATCAGGCAATCGTAGATATTACCCGTCGAACCGTCGAGGGAAATGCCGTCGCCCTCGTGATATACTTTGCCTGCGAGGGTGAACTGCTTGTTCTCCTCGTCCATTTTAATGTCGCCACAGCCGGAAACGCAGCACGTACCCATACCGCGCGCAACGACCGCCGCGTGGGAGGTCTGTCCGCCGCGCACCGTCAAGATGCCCTGCGCGTACTTCATACCCTCGATGTCCTCGGGAGAGGTTTCCAAACGGACGAGCACGACCTTCTTCCCCTTCTTGCCCTCGATGACCGCGTCTTCCGCCGTGAATACGATGGAGCCCGCCGCCGCGCCGGGGGAAGCCGCAATGCCCTTTCCGACCACGTTCTTCTTGTCCGCTTCTTTGAGCGCCTTGGGATCGAACTGCGGGTGAAGGAGCATGTCGAGCGACTTCGCGTCGATCTGCATGAGCGCTTCCTGCTCGGTGATCATGCCCTCGTCGATGAGGTCGCACGCGATCTTGATCGCCGCCGCCGCCGTGCGCTTGCCGTTACGGGTTTGAAGCATATAGAGTTTCTCGTTCTCGACGGTGAACTCCATATCCTGCATATCGCGGTAATGGTCTTCAAGCGTTTTGCAAACCTCTTGGAATTGCTCGTAAACTTTGGGGAACACTTCCGCCATCTTTGCGATGGGCATAGGCGTGCGGACGCCCGCAACGACGTCCTCGCCCTGCGCGTTGGTGAGGAATTCGCCCATGAGCCCTTTCTCGCCCGTAGCGGGATTGCGGGTGAACGCAACGCCCGTACCGCAGTTGTCGCCCATGTTGCCGAACGCCATCATCTGCACGTTGACCGCCGTACCCCAGCTGTAAGGAATGTCGTGGTCCATACGGTAAATGTTCGCGCGGGGGTTGTCCCACGAACGGAACACCGCTTTGATCGCTTCGAAGAGCTGAACCTTGGGATCGTCGGGGAACTCTTTGCCGAGTTGTTTTTTATATTCTTTCTTGAACTGGTTGGCGAGTTCTTTCAAATCGTCCGCCGTAAGTTCTACGTCCTGCGTAACGCCCTTCTTTTCCTTCATCTCGTCGATGAGCTTCTCGAAATATTTCTTGCCGACTTCCATAACGACGTCGGAGAACATCTGAATGAATCTTCTATAACAGTCCCAAGCCCAGCGGGGATTGTTCGACTTCGTCGCGATGGTGTTGACGACCGTTTCGTTTAAGCCGAGGTTTAAGATGGTGTCCATCATGCCGGGCATGGAAGCTCTCGCACCCGAACGAACGGAAACAAGCAGGGGATTCTCCTTGTCGCCGAACCGTTTGCCGGTGATCTGCTCCATTTTGTCGATGTATTCCATGATTTCGGCTTGAATGGAATCGTTGATCTTTCTGCCGTCCTCATAGTACTGCGTGCAAGCTTCCGTGGAGATGGTGAAGCCCTGCGGAACGGGAAGACCGATCTTGGTCATTTCCGCGAGGTTTGCCCCCTTGCCCCCCAAGAGCTCTCTCATCGATGCGTTACCTTCCGAAAAAAGGTAACAATACTTTTTTGCCATATAGTTAACTCCTCCTGTTTGATATCGAGATTTGCCATTTGTTATTGTACATGATTTATAAAAAAAATTCAAGCCCTTTATGGAAAAAAATAGGAAATATCCGCGGGAATTTTAAAATTTTTTATACTTTCCCGAATCCTGCCGTCGTTCCGCACCCTTTCCCCTCCCTCAGAATGACACCGAATCCCCACCCCTACCCCTCCCCTTTGGGAAAGGGGAGGGCAAGTAGTATGTGTATTCTTGTTCCCTCTTCTCCGAGGGGAAGATGTCACGAAGTGACAAAGGGGGATTCTCACGTTCCACGCGCTGAGCATGACGGGAC
>CAMUFJ010000012.1 GCA_947088135.1 uncultured Clostridia bacterium | reverse complement strand
TATTGGGAGATCTGAACTTATTCTATTGACGTTTGGAATGCAAAAAAAGAACGGCACGCCGCTCTTTTTTTGTGTTTGGTATTTTAGATTTTCGTTTTGTGTTTTCACCCTAAGGGCGAAAACAATTAAAATGCGGGGGAAGATTTAAACCGTTTCGATATTGATAAGATTGGAGTTTCCGCTCTTGCCGTTGGGCGTTCCGCCCGTGATGACGATCACGTCGCCCCGCTTCACGAGCCCCGAATCCTTCGCCGCTTGCTTTGCGAAGTGGAAGAGCACGTCCACCGAGTGGTATTCCTCGCTGAGCGCGGGTGTCACGCCCCAGCTGAGCGCAAGCTTTTGGTAGCTTCTCGGATCGGTCGTCATGCCGATGATATCGATCATGGGGCGGAAGCGGGACACCATTTTCGCCGTCCCGCCCGTACGGGTGCATACGACGATCGCTTTCGCCTTTACGTCGCGCGCCAGCAGACAGGCGGAATGGGAGAGCGCGTCCGAAAGCCCGCGGATGAGATATTCGTTTTCGTCCACGGCTTGAATAAACGCCTGTTTGGTTTCCGCCTGCATGGCGATGCGCGCCATTGCGCGGACGGATTCCACGGGATAAGCGCCCGCCGCCGTTTCGCCCGAGAGCATGACCGCGCTCGAACCGTCGTAAACGGCGTTGGCTACGTCGGAAATTTCCGCACGGGTAGGGCGGGGATTTTTGATCATGGATTCGAGCATCTCCGTTGCGGTGATACAGCGTTTGCCCGCGATACGGCAGGCGGTAATGATCGTCTTTTGAATGTCGGGCAGTTCCTCGTAGGGGATCTCCACGCCCATGTCGCCGCGCCCGATCATAATGCCGTCGGAAACCTCCAAAATGGATTGCAGGTTGTTGACGCCCGCGCGGTTTTCGATTTTGGCGATGAGGTCGATATCGTCCGAGCCGTTGTCGTGCAGGAATTTTCTCACGTCCAAAATATCCTGCGCTTTGGAAACGAACGAGCAGGCCACGAAATCGACGCCTTGCTCGATGCCGAACAGAAGATCCGCCTTGTCCTGTTCGGAAAGGTAAACGAGTTTCAGCTCCTTTTCGGGGAAGAACATACTCTTGCGGTTGGAAAGCTCTCCGCCGATGAGCACTTTGCAGTGTACGTCGGGTTTTTCGACCTGAGTGACCTCGAATACCATAAGCCCGTTGTTGAGCAGAATTTTATCGCCGGGGAAGAGGTCTTCGCAGATGCCCGTATAAGATACGGAAACGCGCTTCTCGTCGCCGACGATGTCCTCCGTGGTAAAGGAGAAAGGAGCGCCCTCGTTGAGATTGATTTTCCCGTTTCGGAAAGTCTTGATGCGGAATTCGGGGCCTTTGGTATCGAGGAGGATGGGGAGGGGAATGTGCTTTTTCTCCCGCACCTTTTTTATCATTGCGATTTTTTTCGCGTGATCCTCGTGCGTGCCGTGGGAAAAGTTGATGCGGGCAACGTTCATTCCCGCGTCCGCCATGCGGGAAATCACGTCCTCGCTTTCCGTGGAAGGGCCGAGCGTGCAAACGATTTTCGTCTTTTTCATGCTGTTTTGTGCTCCAAAAAAATTTCTGAAATTATTTTAGCAAGAATCGCCGTAAAAAACAAGTCTT
This sequence comes from uncultured Clostridia bacterium, assembly GCA_947088135.1. GTDB lineage: Bacteria > Bacillota > Clostridia > Christensenellales > Borkfalkiaceae > Gallimonas. Next base: position 39,490 of record CAMUFJ010000012.1, on the reverse strand, counting down.
TTTTAAAATTTTGTGGTATAATAATTGCGATCCGAGTGCGCTACGCGGTCGCGGAGTGCTTCAAGTACGATGAGGAAAGTCCGGGCATCGCAGGGCAGGACGCCGGATAACGTCCGGTAAAGGCGACTTTAAGGAAAGTGCAACAGAAATAAACCGCCGCGTTTTGCGGTAAGGATGGAAAGGCGAGGTAAGAGCTCACCGACGGGACGGTAACGCCCCGTGCCATGTAAACCCCGTCCGATGCAAGTTTGGGCTCTATTCACACGGGTTGCCCGCCCGAATAGAGCCGTGAATAACGCTCGAACCTATCGGCAACGGTAGGTCTAGATAAATGACCGCGCACGACAGAACCCGGCTTATCGGCGCGCTCGGATCAACCTAAAAAGAAAGATGCCCCGCGCACGATTGCGCGGGGCATTTATCTGTTATTGAAAGAGGGATCCCTCAGAATGACGCACATGGCGCAACGGTACGAAATGAAAATAATTATACTTTTTTGTTGCTTGCGGGAAATATCTTGCCCCGATTAAAATTATTCGGAAAGGATTGACAGGTCGCCAAAAATCAGTTATAATTACGTTAATCAAAATATGATAAAATAGAGAGGGTATCAATGCAATTAGTTACGATGTTTCGGGAAATATTCGGCGCGCCTGCGGAGGAGGTCTATTCTGCGGCAGGAAGGGTGAATTTGATCGGTGAGCACGTGGATTATTGCGGCGGCAAGGTGCTTCCCGCGGCGCTTTCGCTGAAATGTCGCGTGGCGGTGCGCAAGAACGGAACCAACCTTCTCCGCGTCGCCGCGACGGATATTTCCGCGCGTGCCGAAATCGATTTGAACGCGCTCGAAAACTATAAAGCGCTCAAATGGGGCAACTATCAGGCGGGCGTTGCCGACGAGATGAAAAAGGCGGGCTACAATCTTGTAGGTTGCGATATATTATACGACTGCACGGTGCCGTTCGGGTCCGGGCTTTCCTCCTCGGCGGCAATCGAAGTCGTTACCGCATACGCGCTTGCCAAAACGGGCGGAAACAAAATCGACAAGAAAGAGCTTGCCGTCCTTGCGCAGAAGGCGGAGAACAATTACTGCGGTGTAAACTGCGGGATCATGGATCAGTTTGCCTCGGCGAACGGCAAGGAAAAACACGCTCTCCTTTTAGACTGCGCGACTTTGGATTACGAGCTGTTGCCCCTCGACTTGAAGGAGTGCGTGCTCGTGCTCACCAACTGCAATAAACCGCACAACCTCGTGGAGAGCAAATACAACGAACGCCGCAGCGAGGTGGATAAGGCTTTGTCCTTGCTTCAAAAACGCATTTCGGGCATTTCCTGCCTCGCGGACGTAAAACCTTATCAGGTCGAAGAAAACCGCTCGGTGCTCACTCCCTTGCTGTACCGCCGCGCGCGCCACGTCGTGGGCGAGTGCGACAGGGTGCTGAGGAGTGCGGAGGCGCTTAAAACGGGCGATTTGGAGCTCTTCGGCAGGCTCTTGAACGAATCGCACCGTTCCTTGAAAGAGGATTACGAGGTAACGGGCAAGGAGCTCGACGCGCTTGCGGAGGCGGCGCAGAATTCCCCCGAGTGCTTGGGTTCGCGCATGACGGGCGCGGGTTTCGGCGGCTGTACCGTGAGCCTTGTGCGCAAGACGGGCTTGGAGCGATTCCAAGAGAACGTCGGCAAAGAATATACCGAAAAGATCGGCTATGCGCCTACCTTCTACGTTGCGGAGGTTGCGGACGGCATTATCGACGAAGGGAGGGCGGAAGCATGATTTACGAAACCGTAGATTTATACGCAGTGAACGGACGGGCGCGCGGGAGCTTTCAAAAGGGCTTTTTGCATATCTACGTCCCTCATTCCACGCAGGAGCTTCGTCCCAAGACCCGCCCTGCGGTCATCGTATGTCCGGGCGGCGGGTATGAGTATTGTTCGGAACGGGAGGCGGAACCGCTTGCGATCCGTTTCATGACGGCGGGCTATGCGGCGTTCGTTCTCGATTACGAAATCCGCACCCCGCACCCTGCGCCCCTGTTGCAGGCGTGCATGGCAATCAAATATATCCGTGAAAACGCCGCGCGTTTCGGCGTCGATCCGCATCATATCGCGGTAATGGGCTTTTCCGCCGGCGGGCATTTGGCGTGCAGCCTTGCAACGCTTTATGAAGAAGGCGCAAAGCTTATGGGCGTTCCGTCCGAAACCCTCCGTCCCGACGCGGCGATTTTGAGCTATCCCGTGATTTCCTCGCAGGAGGGGATCTTGCACGAGGGGACGCACAACGTTATTTCGGGAGGAGATCCCGCGCTCCGCGAAAAACTTTCGCTCGAACGCCGCGTGACGAAAGACACGCCTCCCGCGTTTATTTGGCACACCCAGACGGACGACTGCGTTTTGGCGGAAAATTCGCTCCTGCTTGCTTCTGCTTATCGGAAAGCGGGAGTGCCCTTCGAGCTTCATATCTTCGAACACGGGCGGCACGGGCTGTCTCTTGCCAACCACGAAACGGGAAACACGGACGACGAAAATTACATCTTGCCCGAAATTGCGGTTTGGGTAGACCTCGCGCTGACTTGGCTCAAAAACAGGGGCTTTGCGGTGGTTTCCCTGCCTGCGAAACAATAGAAAATAGGGAGAGGACTATGACGCTTGATAACGGGATCGCGGAACTTCTTACTTATGCGGAACGCTATTTGGGACTTGATAAGCGGGACGAGCTGTATGCGCGCAACCGTATTTTGAGCGCGCTGGGAATCTCCTCCTACGGCGAGGGGAAAGCGGAAGGGGAACTGCCCGCGCTTCCCGACGGTATTTTGCAAAATATTTTCGATTGCCTCGAACGGGAGGGCGTTGAATTCGACCCCGCCGTTTTGGGCGAACGGCTCATGGACGCGGTGATGCTTCGCCCGAGCGAGGTGGAAAACGCGTTTTGGGTTCACTGCGAACATTCTCCCCGCGCGGGAACGGAGTGGCTGTATTCGTATGCGATACGGTCGGATTACGTAAAGAAGAGCGCGATCGACAAAAATTTAAAGTGGTTGAGTAAGGACGGCAGGTTGGAAATCACCATCAACCTGTCAAAGCCCGAAAAGAACAATAAGGACCTTGCCAAACAACTCAAAACGGTGAGCACCGACTATCCCAAATGTATTATTTGCAGGGATAACGAAGGCTTCGAGCGGGCGGGTTTTTCTCGGCGGAATATGCGTACGGTATCGTTGCAATTAAACGGCGAAGAATGGTTTTGGCAGTATTCGCCCTACGCCTATTTCAACGAGCACGGCATTGCCATTTCCTGCGCGCATACGCCTATGAAGCTCGACGGAAACACGGCGGAGCACCTTTTCGATTTCGTGGAAAAATTCCCGCACTACTTTTTGGGAAACAACGCGCCTTTGCCCCGCGTAGGCGGTTCTATACTCATGCACAACCACTATCAGGGCGGCGGATACGTATTGCCCATGCAACGCGCGGGGATCCGTATTCCCCTCAAAAGCAAACGCTTCCCTAAGGTTAAGGCGGGCGTGGTGGATTGGTACAATACGGCGATCCGTTTGGAGGGCGAAAACCGCAAGGAAGTCGCCGCGCTCGCACAAGATATATTCACCGCTTGGGAAACTTACGAAAACGCCGCGCTCGGCATTCTTCCCCGCACGGACGAAGTACACAATACGGCGAGCCTGATAGCGCGCAAGACTAAGAACGGATATCTATTGGACATCATCTTGCGCAATAACCGCACGAGCGAGGAACACCCCGGCGGGATCTTCCACGCGCACGCGGAGTATCACCATATCAAAAGCGAGTCGATCGGGCTCATCGAGGCGATGGGGCTGTTCGTGTTGCCCGCGCGCTTGAAGCGTCAGCTCGGCGAGATCGAAGGATATCTCACGGGCGAGCGCAAGTTCCGCGAGGGCGCGCTCGGGGAGGATATGAAGATCTTTGTGCCCGCGATCGGGCGGCTCATGCGGGGCGGAAGGCTTTCCCCCGAGCAGGCGAAGGACGCGCTTCGCGACGAAGTGGAGAGCGCGTGTAAGAACATTCTCGGAAACACGGCGGTATTTAAATGCGACGGGGCGGGCACGGACGCGCTTCTCGGATTTTTGTCCGCTTGCGGGTTTGACGAATAAAAATCATCGGAAAGGAGAATAGGGTATGAACGTTTTAGTAACGGGCGGAGCGGGCTTTATCGGTTCGCATACGGTAGTGGAGCTGTTAAACGGGGGCTTCGGCGTCGTCGTCATCGACGATTTGTCCAACTCCTCAGAAGAATCTCTTCGGCGCGTGGAGAAGATCACGGGAAAAAAGGTGAACTTTTACCGCAACGACGTGCGCGACAGGGACGCTCTCGTAAAAATCTTTAAAAAGCATGAAATCGATTGGGTCATTCACTTTGCAGGCTTCAAAGCGGTGGGCGAGAGCGTGCAAAAGCCCCTCGAATACTACGATAACAATATCGGTTCCACCCTCGTTTTGTTGCAGGTCATGCGGGAATTCGGAGTGAAGAATTTCGTATTTTCCTCCTCGGCGACGGTTTACGGCGATCCCGCCGAGCTTCCCTTGAAGGAAACGACCAAGCTCAATCCCACGACTAACCCGTACGGCACTTCCAAAGCCATGCAGGAGCAGATTTTGAAGGACGTTTGGGTGGGCGACAATAGCTGGAACATAGTGCTTCTGCGCTACTTCAATCCCGTGGGCGCGCATGAGAGCGGGCTGATCGGCGAAGATCCGAAGGGTATTCCCAACAATTTGATGCCCTACGTGGCGCAGGTCGCAAGCGGGAAGTTGAAGCGGATCGGCGTGTTCGGCAACGATTACGGTACGCACGACGGCACGGGCGTGCGCGATTACATTCACGTGGTAGACCTTGCAAGGGGGCACGTTGCGGCGATCAAATCGATCAAGGAGAGCGGAGTGCATATTTACAATCTCGGCACGGGCAACGGATACAGCGTGCTCGACATGGTAAAAGCATTCTCTAAGGCGTGCGGGAAGGAGCTTCCCTACGAGATCATGCCCCGCCGCGCGGGCGACATTGCCTCCTGCTACGCTTCGAGCGAAAAGGCGGAGCGCGAGCTCGGCTGGAGAGCGGAGCGCGACCTCGAAACGATGTGCCGCGACCAATGGAATTGGCAGAAAAACAATCCCAACGGATATAACGCGTAAGCCGAAAAGGGAAGGAGAAGATATGAATATTTTATCGTTGCTGTCTGCCGTGATGCTCTCGGGCGAGGGCACGGAAGCGGCGGAGCCCGGTTTCTTTGAACGGATTTGGAATTCGCTCTGCGTTTGGTTTATCGACGAGCGCGGTTGGGTAAAAATGGTGATCGCCGTCGCAGTCATCTTGATCGGACTGTTGATCATGAAGATCATTTTAGCAGTCACGAGAAAGATCGTAAGGAGAGGCAAGCTCAAAGGAATCGCGGGCGACTTCCTCGTTACCATTTTAAAAGTCATTCTGATTTTTATCTACCTTATCACGATTTTGCACGTGCTCGGAATCGATACTTCGAGCTTCGTCGCCCTGTTTACGGTGGGTACTTTGGCGATTTCGCTCGCCATTCAGTCGGTAATTTCCAACTTTGCAAGCGGGATCATTCTCGTCACCAATCATCCCTTTCAGGAAGGAGATTTCGTGGAAATCGCGGGCGTGAGCGGAACGGTCATCAAAATCACTTTGTTTGCAACCAAAATCAAAACGCCCGACAACAAAATTATTTCCGTTCCAAACTCTTCCGTTTCGGGCGGGAACATCATAAACTATTCGGCGGAGGAGAAGCGCCGCGTCGATCTCATTTTCCCCGTCGCTTACGGCTCGGATATCGATAAGGTGAAGCTTACCATCGAAAGCGTGCTCGACGAACACGAGCTCGTTCTGCACGACGAGGGTTATACCGTGCGGCTCGGCGAGCAGGCGGAGAGCTCTTTGAATTTCGTTTGCAGGTGCTGGACGAAAAACGAAAATTATTGGACGGTCACGTTCGACTTGAACGAAAGAATGACGAAAAAATTCGCAGAAGTCGGCATCGAAATTCCTTACAACAAGCTCGACGTCAACCTCATCAGTAAAAAGGAAGAAAAATAACGCCGATCGGCAAAGCTCTTGCGTGTCCCGCGCAGGAGCTTTTTGTCGGTTTTCGGGAAGCGATACGGCGAATCGTTGACAGGCGGAAAAAATCGTGCTATACTCTTCCCGTAAAAAATAAGACAGGGGGCAGAATCATGAAGAAAAAAATGTTGGCTTTGGGCGCTGTTTTTGCCGTTTTTGCTTGCGGGCTTGCGTTTGCCTCCTGCGACGGGGGACGCGTGCATTCGGGAAACCGAGTCGGGAGAAATGAACCCGCGGGCTTTTACAATGTAAATTTGCTTGACAAGGGGGGGGGTAGTGATATAATAGTATACGGAAACTATTTGCATTCGATAAAAATATGAATATCATCGAAATCGAACATTTAAAAAAGTATTTCGGCGAGGTGAAGGCGGTAGACGATATTTCCTTTGCCGTGGGAAAGGGTGAATTTTTCGCCTTTCTCGGCGTAAACGGCGCGGGAAAGAGCACCACCATTTCCATTCTTTGCGGGCGACAGCCCTGCGACGGCGGAAGCGTAAAAATCGGCGGTATGCCTCTCGGCGGGCATGCGGACGAAATCAAACGCAAGCTCGGCGTCGTGTTTCAGTCGAGCGTGCTCGACGCGCCCTTGTCCGTTGCGGATAACCTTAAATACCGCGCGTCTTTGTACGGTATCCGCGGGGAGGCTTGGCGGGCGCGGCTCGATCGGCTCACCGAGCTCTTCGAACTCGGGGAAATCCTGCGCCGTCCCGTCGGGAAGCTGTCGGGCGGGCAGAGGCGGAGGGTGGATATTGCCCGCGCCCTCGTGCACGAGCCCGAAATTCTCATTTTAGACGAGCCGACGACGGGGCTCGACCCGCAGACGCGCAAAACGGTGTGGAGCATCGTACACCGCTTGCGGAAGGAGCGGGAGATGACGGTGTTTCTTACCACGCATTACATGGAAGAGGCGGCGGACGCCGATCGGGTCGTCATTCTCGACGGCGGAAAAATTCTTGCCGACGCCACGCCTTTGGAACTGAAAAATACCTATACGGGCGACTATATCACCTTTTACGGCGTTGCCGAAAAGGAGCTCGCGCCCCTCGGGGCGGGCGTGGAACGGGTGGGCGACGCCTTCCGTTTGGAGGTGAAAAACACTGCGGAGGCGACCGAGCTCGTACAAAAGCACCCTGAACTGTTCCGCGACTATGAGATCACCAAAGGAAAAATGGACGACGTGTTTTTGCGCGTGACGGGCAAAACCATCGGCGCATTCGGCGGAGAGGAGCGGGTATGAAACTGAAAAATTTGATTGAGCGTAACTGCAAGCTGTTTTTCAAGGACAAGGGCACGTTCTTTACCTCGCTCATCGCGCCGCTCATTCTCTTCTTTCTATTTATCGCTTTTTTGGGGGACGTTTACCGCGACAGTCTGACGGATGTGTTTGAAGGGATAGAAATTCCCAAACGGCTCGTGGAAGGGTTCACGGGCGGTTGGCTGATGTCTTCTCTGCTTGCGGTGAGCGCGGTGACAATCGCGTTTTCGGCGAATTCCGTCATGGTGCAGGATAAGGTGACGGATCGGTTTGCGGATTTCTGCGTTTCGCCCGTCAAGAGCTATCAGCTTGCGCTCGGCTATTTCATCGCCACTGCGCTCGTAACCCTCATAGTTTGCTTTACCGCGCTCGCGGTCGGATTTGTCTATCTTGCGATCGTGGGGTGGTATCTCACCTTTGCGGACGTGATGCTCGTCGTGCTCGATACCGTCGTGCTCGTTTTATTCGGTACGGCGCTCTCCTCCGTCGTCTGTAAATTTATCAAGTCGCAGGGCGGGATCACTGCGGTGGAAACCATCGTGTCGGCGGCTTACGGCTTTTTGTGCGGAGCGTATATGCCTATTGCCTCGCTCGCGAGCGGGATCGGCGACGCGCTTTCCCTTCTGCCGGGGACTTACGGGACGGCGCTCATGCACGAGCATTTCATGGGCGGTGCAATCGACGAAATTTGCGCCGACCTTGCGGGAGGAGAAATTTACGCCCGAAAGACGCGCGAGGGGTTCGATTGCGTAATTTCCTTTTTCGGGAACGAAGTCCCCGCGTGGGCGTGTTATTTAATTATTACGGTAACGGTAATATTGCTTGTCGGACTGTACGTATTGCTTCTTGCAAGACCGTGGTCGCGCAAGCGTCAGAATAAAAAGGAGAAAGTATGACAGAGATATTTCCCGAGATCGGGGAGGAGATCGTACGGGCGGAGGAGCTGAGAAAGACGTTCACTCTCTCCCGTAAACAGCAAAAAATCGAAAAGACGGGGCTTTCGCGCAAGGTCGCCGTAGACGGGTTGAATTTTTCCGCTTACCGCGGGCAGATCTACGGATTGCTCGGGCCGAACGGCGCGGGCAAGACGACCACGCTCCGCATTTTATCCACGCTCATTCGCCCCGATTCGGGCGACGCGTTCGTGTGCGGGTGTTCGGTGCGAAAAGAACCGCAGAAGGTGCGGGATAAAATCGGGTTCATGACAAGCGAGTTGAAGCTCGACGGATTTTTCACGCCCGACTATCTCTTCCGCTTTTTCGGAGAGATGCACGGAGTGGGCGCGGACGTTATCGAGAAGCGCAAAAAGGAGTTGTTCGACCGTTTCGGCATAGACAAGTTCGCCGAAGTGCGCGTGAAGGATCTGTCCACGGGCATGAAGCAGAAAATTTCCCTCGTCGTGTCGATCGTACACGACCCCGACGTGATCATTTTCGACGAGCCGACCAACGGATTGGACGTGCTCACCGCAAAGGTCGTCACCGACTTTTTGTCCGAGCTCAAAAGCATGGGCAAGAGCATTATTTTGTCTACGCACATCTTTTCGCTTGTGGAAAAGCTCTGCGACAGGGTGAGCATCATCATCGACGGCAAGTCGATTGCGGACGGCACTTTGGAAGAAATTTGCGCGGGGGATACGCTCGAACACAAATTTTTCGAAATCTATAAAAACGTGAAGGGGGAAGAAATATGAAATTGCTTGCGCTCATGAAAAAAGAATTTCACCGATTCTTTCACGACCCGCGTTTGATCGTTACCATGCTGATTCCGGGGCTTCTCATCTTTTGCATTTATTCCATAATGGGCAGCGCCATTTGGGGAGAGGACGACAAAGCGTACTCCTTCAACGTTTACGTGAGCGGGGAATCCGAGCTGCAAACGAGGTTGGAGAAAACGATCGGAGATGACTGGAAAATGACGCCCGCCGAAGATTTGGAGGCGGCGAAAAAAGAAGTGGAGGAGGGAAATGCAACCGCGCTCGTCGTATTCTCCGAGGACTTCGATGAAAAAATGGCGGCGTACGATCCCGCGAGCGGGGAACCTGCGCCCACGGTCGTCATTTTCTTCGACGGAGCAAACGAAGAGAGTCTTGCATTTTATAATTTGGCGACCGCCCTGTTCGACGCGTACGAGCAGCAGATCAGCAATAAATTCGACGTTTCGGAATTCAATTTTTCATCGGATATCGATATGATGACTTCCATGATGAGCGGATTGCTTCCCTTCCTCGTGGTCATCTTTATATTCTCCGCCTGCATGAGCGTTACGCTCGAATCGGTTGCGGGGGAGAAGGAGCGGGGAACGCTCGCCACCATTCTCATCACCTCCGCACGGCGCACGGACGTTGCGCTCGGCAAGGTCATTCCGTTGAGCTGTATGTCGGCGATCGGCGCAACTTCCAGCTTTCTCGGGGTGGTGCTTTCGCTTCCAAAACTTATGGGAATGTCGATCGGCGGGTTTATGACGAGCTTCGGATTTTTGAGCTATCTCGCGCTGTTCCTGCTCATTCTCAGCGTCGTCCCGCTCATCGTGTCCCTTGTGTCCGTCGTTTCGACGTATGCCAAATCGGTGAAGGAGGCTTCCGCTTATACGAGCGTCGTCATGATCCTCACCATGGTGCTCTCGATCGTGTCCGCGTTCGTGAGCGGTATCGGCGATTGGATCGTCGCCATTCCCGTATTGAACGCGGTGGTGTGTATGCAGAGCGTGATGACGGGCAGTATCATGATTTGGCAGACCTTCGTTTCGGTGGGGATCAATCTCGTTTACACGGCGCTTTTGGTGTTTGCGATCTCCAAAATGCTTTCCAGCGAACGCATTATGTTCGGATCTTAAAACAAAACCCCCTGCATCGCAGGGGGTTTTGTTTTAAGAGGAAAGCTCTCTCCCGAGTAGCAAGTCTACGGAGCACCCGAAATGCTTGGCAAGCTTTAAAAGACTGTCGGTCGAGGGAAGCGTTTTTCCTGTAAGCCAACCGTGAAGAACGCTCCAAGAGATTTTCGTGCTTTTTATAAAAGAGTACTGTGTTTCGTTGTGTTCCGCCAAAAGATTGCGCAAGCGCGCGCCGAAGGGCTGAACGGGTTTGTAACGCGTTTCCCGCATAGGGTACTCCGTGCGCCCGATCAAAAAGTCGGCGGAGCAATGAAAAAATTCGATGAGTGCGACAAAATCCTTAAAATTCGGCATCGCCTTGTCCGCTAAATAGAGGGAAAGATTGGAGTTGGGAATGCCTATTGCTTGCGCAAGAGAGGTTTGCGTATAGCCGTCCTCTGCTATGAGTTCGGCAAGCTGTTCCGACAGTTTCGACAAATTATCCATAAATAAGTCCTTTTTCTACAAAATATTATCTTCTGAAAGTTAAAAATTCGCTTGCGTTTTTAAGAAATAGAAGATATACTATTATCGGTTGCCGAACGGACAGCGGTTTTACATCGCCGCGCGGGAGGTACAAATAGAATAACACGTAAAGAATCAGTCGACAGGGATTTTTCTGTCGGCTGATGACGTTTTTCGGCGGATAAAGGATACGACAATTCTTCACTCCGTAAAGTGGTTCGGAATGACAAGCTTGGACACGGCGGAATGGCGCGGAGCGGAATCATGGAAAAAAATTTCCGTTCCGACAAAAAATTTTTAAAAAAGTAATGCTATTTTTCGCAAAATATGTTATTATAACATATAAGTATGTAATTCAGGGGGGCGCATGACGCCGAAGGAGAAACTCGATCCGAAAATCAATGCGGATAAGGCGTGGTATCTCGCTTTGCTCGACGAAGAGAAACAGACGGCGTACGAAGAGGAGCATCTGTCCGCCGTCCTTTCCTGCTTGAAGTCGTTTTATGTCGCCCGTATCCGCGGGCGCATTCTCGCGCTCAAAGCGGAAGTCGCGGAAATCAAGGCGCGGGAAAATTATTCTGCGGAGGATTACCGTACCATTCTCGAAAAGAATGCGGAAATCGCGGCGGAAACCAAAAAACTCAACGCTTACAAGTGCTTTTTTTCAGAGCCGTATTTTGCCCGCATGGACGTTACGGACGAGAAAGAGGGCTATAACAGTTATTATATCGGCAAGAAGGGGGACGTCAATTTGGAGATCGTGGATTGGCGTGCTCCGCTTGCCGTTCGTTATTATCAGAAGAGCCGCGTCAATTTCGGCATACACGAATACGAATACCGCACCGTGCTCCGTCGGGCGCTGTCCGTGAAGAACGGCAAACTGCTCGGCTTCAAGAACGAATATCTCACCGTCAAAGACTATCTTACGCCCGAGGAAATCGCGGGCAGGGACGAGGAAATCCTCTTCGATCCTTATTTGCGCAGTATCATTAAGAACCGCAAGAACGACGCGCGCGTGCGCGACATCATCGAAACCATTCAGGAAAAACAGTTCGACATCATCACCAAGCCCGAACGGGAGAGCTTTGTCGTGCAGGGCTGCGCGGGAAGCGGGAAGACGATGATTTTGTTGCACCGTTTGAGCTATCTCATGTACAACAACGAGAAGCTTCGCCCCCGCGACGTGCTCGTGATCACTCCGTCCGACTCCTTTAACGCCTTTATCGACGAGCTGTCGCAGATTTTAGAGTTGCAACGGGTGCGCACGGTCACGCTGAAAAACTACTTTTTCGAAGCCCTCGCGGGCGAGGGGATCGACCTGTCCGAAAAGCTCACGGGGGAGAGAGAGACGGAGGAATATCTTAGCTATCTCTATTCGAACAAGTTTCCCGCGGACGTGGGAAAGCGGATCTCTAAGATATACGACGCGCTTTACGGAATGTTCGCGGGGCGGGAATGCCGTTCGGTGGCGGAAAAACTGCTTTCCGACTGCAAGCGCAGAGAAACGCTTTATCTCCGCGTCAAGAACGCGTCCGTACGCATCAGACGCACCGTTATGGGGGAGCTCAAAGAGAGTAAGGAGGGCGGTTTTTACTTCACCAAGCCCTTCCGCACCCTCATGGGAGCGTTTGCGCAGACGGAGGATTTTCTCACCTTCGCGCTCACCGAGAAGGAACGCACGTACGACTATTTCTTCCGCCAATTCGTGGAGTTTTACCGCTCCGCCCGCTTGATCGCGGGGAGCGGGGCAAAGCTGCTTGCGGGGACACGGCAAGACCTCGCGGCGCTGATCCGGACGGTGGAGCGGGAAATCGCCGACTTGAAGCGTTACCGCCGTAAGATCGGCGGTGTGGAAACACTTACCTATGCGGAACGCATCGAACGAAGGGAGGAGCTCAAACGGGAGATCGCGACCATAGACGCCTCGGTCGGGGAGATGTCGGAGGGATTGGAGCTCTTCGGGGAATTCTTTGCAGTCGTTCGGCTCACGGGGCACAGTGCGGAGCTCGGCAAATGCAAGAGTTCGGTGGATATCGCGCGGTGGCTCTATCGGGAAACGGTAAAAAAATACAAGAACAAGTACGGCATGAAGGGAATGTATCCCTCCGACGGGTACGCCCTGTGCGAGGTGCTCTCGCGCGCGGGACGGCAGTTGAAGCCCCGCTACGGGTTGGTATTTGTCGACGAGGGGCAGGACGTGTCGGAAGGGGAATACCGGCTTTTAAAACGCATTCATTCGGACGCGGCGTTTAACGTGTTCGGAGATTTAAAGCAGAATATCACGCCTTATCGGGGCGTCGGGAATTGGAACGCGCTCGATTGCAGCGTCTATTTCCTCAACCAAAACTACCGCAACACCAACGAAATCGTCGATTTCGTCGCAACCGTTTTGGACGCGGATATGCGTTCCATCGGTTTGGCGGGAGAAGAGGTAAAAAAGATCCGTCCGCGCGGGATCACGGGATTTTTCCGCGACAGACAGGGCTCGAAAGCGATCATCGCCAAGGAGGAATTTCTCCCGACGTTCACGAAGCGCGGGTGCAGTTTGCTTTCGCAAAGCGGGAAAATTTCCAAGACGAAAATCAACGTGATGAGCGTGTACGAGAGCAAGGGCTTGGAGTTTTCCACCGTCGCCGTGTACGACAAAGGAATGACGGATAACGAGAAATACATCGCCTACACGCGCGCGCTCGGCGCGCTTGCGGTGATTGCGGAGGAATGAGCCGTGAAAGATATTTTTTTGCTTGATTTGGACGAAACGCTGTTGGACTTTTCCAAAACGGAACGGGAGAATTTAATCTGCTCGCTTCAACAATTCTCCTTCCCCGCAGACGATCGGGCGGTTGCGCTCTTTCATAAAATCAACGACGGGCTGTGGAAGGCGCTCGAACGGGGGGAGATCGAGCGGGAACGTTTGAAGACCGTACGCTTCGAAATGCTGTTTCGGGAGCTCGGCGTTCCCTGTACGGAGGAGCGGGCGCGGGAGGTTTCCGCATTTTATTTTCAAAATTTCCAAAATATATGCCACCCGTTCGAGGGCTCGCTCGCGTTCTTGAAAACCCTTGCCGAGCGGGGCAGGGTCTATATCGTCACCAACGGGGCGGCTGAAATTCAGTACCGCCACGTTGCCGACGCGGGCTTTGCGCCCTATTTGAGCGGAATGTTCATTTCCAACGAAATCGGTTTCGACAAGCCCGACGTGCGCTTTGCGCGGTATGCGGAGGCGCATATCGAGGGGTACGAACGAAACCGCGCCGTATGGCTGGGGGACAGCCTCACTTCCGACATCGCTTGCGCCCGCGCTGCGGGCATCGACGGCGTGCTCTTCGCACCGCACGGCGCGCCCGAAGGCTATGACGGCGTTTCCGTCCGCAATTACAGAGAATTTTTGGAGTTGATCGAAGAATCGGCATCGTAGGCGTGGATACGCTCTTCGGGGCGGTTTTTGTTTAAAAGGGTCGGAAAGGTGGTATATAAATTTTGTAAGCGGCATTGCAGAAGCATAAAATATACAACCGCTTTTCCGTAGCGAACTCCAAGCAAATATCTTTTGACTTATCATGCGTTGCGTTTGTTGCGGGTAGGCAGAAAGGACTGCCGAAGGAGTTTTTACAATGATGATCGGTTTGATCGTCGGCTTTGTTTTTTTGGCGTTGGCGGGCGGCGGCATCGCCGTGGCGATCCTTGCCCACCGAAAAAGAAACAAAACTTATAAATGGGTGGGCGTCGGCGTGAGCGCGGCGTTTGCGGTGTTGTTCCTGTTTATCCCGTTCAGCTTTCACACGGTAAATCCCGGTGAAATCGCGGTGGTAAAGCATTTGGGCAAAGCGACGGACGTGCGAACGTCGGGAACTTATTTCGACTTTTGGATCACCGACCAGTACGACAGGTACGACGCCAAGGTGCAAAACCTTGCCATTACCGCGAATACCTATTCTAAGGATGCGCAGACCATGGACATCGCCATGACGGTGCAGTTCCAAATCAAGTCGGAAAGGGGCATCGAGATCGCGGAGCGTTACGGCAGTATCGCCGCGCTCACGGGAAGATTGGAATCGGTCGCGATCGAAAAGACGAAGGCGACGCTTTCCGCCTATTCGGCAATGGAGATCATCGAGAGCCGTTCTGCCATTTCCCCCAAGGTGGAAACGGTAATTAAAGACGCGGTGGACGAATCTTTTTACGTGACGATCGAGAAGGTCGTGCTCACGAATATCGATTTCTCCGATGCCTTCGAGCAGACGGTAGAGGATAAAATGATCGCGGAGCAGGAGAAGCTCAAAGCGGAGTACGAAAAGGAAACGGCGATCATCAAGGCCGAACAAGAGTTGGAGGTTGCCAAAAAAAAGGCGGAAGCGCGCATCGAGGAGGCTCGGGGCGACGCGGAAGCACGGTTGCTGGTGGCGCAGGCGGAGGCGAACGCCATTCAGGCGAAATCCATCGAGATCGCGCGTGCGCTCGGTTTTACGATTACCGAAACGGAGAAAGAGGGCGGCGGCGTGGAGATGAAAATCGACTTTACGGGAAAAACCGCAGAGGAGATCAAGCTCATTTCCGACTATCTCAAATACGTGGAGTATTTGCAGACTTGGGACGGAAAACTCCCGAACGTAGTCGTAAACGACGGAAACGCGACGCTTTTATTGCCCTCAGGCAATATCGGATCGGGCGGTAACGGTTAAAAAATACAAAGGCATTGCATTTTGCAGTGCCTTTTCTATTTGCCCGCATTCGGGAGTTCCTTCTGCGCGGCGTCGGCGGATAGCGTACGGGAAGGAGGCAAGGGAGCGTCATCTTTTCGCATTCAGGCTTTCCCGAAAAGCGAGGGGAGTCACGCCGCATTCTTTTTTGAAAAAGCGGGAAAAGTTATGCGGGTTTTCGAAATTGAGATAGTAGGCGACTTCCGTTACCGTATAATCCGTATCGGTGAGCAAGCGTTTTGCTTCTTTTACACGCTCTTGCGTTAGGTATCGCTTCAACGGAAGCCCCGCCTCTTTGCGGAATGCCGCGGAAAGATATTTCTCGTGATAGCCGAGCTCTTTGGCGAGCGTGCCTACCCGTACGTCGGAAAAGCGGTGCCAAAGCACGAAGTTTTTAACCTTGTCCGAAACCGTGTTCCGCCCGAGCTCTTCCTGTGCCGTTTTCGCCGAGGCGAGCTCTAAGAGGATCGCCGTTGCGACATAGCGGGAAAAAGCCCCTCTACGGTCGCGCTCCTCTCCCCGAAAAAGCGCTTCCGCAAGCGAGGAGATCGCTTCCCTGTCCGCATACTTTCCGTGCGCGGGCATTTTCAGCGTTGGGTTTTCGGTTTCCGCGCGAAAGTGCAACCAATAAAAACGGCACTTGCATTCCCGCGTGCCGTGCTGAAATCGGGTGGGGGACATCACGAGATACTCTCCCGCGTGAATCTCATACTCCTCCCGCTCGTCCGCGATCCAAAGCGTGCCTTCGGTGATGATCATGAGCTCGTAATCGTATAAAACGCGGGTGAGATGCTTCCACTCCTTGTCGGGGGAGATGAATTTCCCGAACCAAAGCGTTTCCACAGGTTTTTCCAAATTGAAATGCAACATTTCTTACCTTTTGATACTCCCGTATTTCGGAATGAGATTGCTTTATTTATTCCTTGTATTATAATAATTGTAGCATATTCGGACAAAAAATGCAAGTCTGAAACAAAAAGTGCAAACGGGGGAAGAAAATGAAAGGGAAAAGGACGAAGAAACGGTTACTTTTTGTACTATGCACGGCGCTTTGCGCTTGCACCTTGTTCGGTGCGTTTACGGGGTGCGGAGAAAATACCGACAACGGAGGGGATCAGGTGAACAACGGCACATTCGACGGACAACAGTCGCTAATCGGGGACGCAAAGGCGGTTTCCTTTACGGGGCTCAGCGAGGTGAGGATCGACGATCCTTACGCCGTAAACGGCATGGAAAAGGAAGTAGAGTATCTTTTGAAGCTCGACGCGGATAAGCTTCTCTATTATTTTTACAAAAACGCGAAGCTCGACCCCTTTGCGGATTCCTCGTATAAAGGCGGTTGGGAGGGCGCGCTCATCGGCGGACATACGCTCGGGCATTATCTTACCGCGCTTGCCCAAAGCTATGCGAACGCCAACACCTCTGCGGAAAACAAAACGGCGCTCCTTGCGAAAATGAGCATGATCGTAAGCGCATTGCAGGACTGCCAAAACAACGCCGTAAACGCGGGTGCGAAAGCGGGATTTGTTTGGGGAGCTTCCCCTGCGATCGCCGACCGCAATAATCCCGAAGCGCAGTTTGATTTCGTGGAAAAGGGTAAGTCGAATATTACGACCGAGGCTTGGGTTCCTTGGTACACCATGCACAAAATTATTGCGGGGCTCATCGACGTGACCGTGTACACCGAAGGCGCGGCGGGCACGGTGTCGGCAACGGCGAAAGCGGTGGTGACTGCGCTCGGCGATTGGGTGTGCGAGCGCGTCGGCAAGTGGAGTCAGGCGACCCGCCGCACGGTACTCGGCATCGAATACGGCGGAATGAACGACTGCATGTACGCTCTCTTTGCGCTCACGGGGGAGGATAAATACGCCGTCGCCGCGCATCGGTTCGACGAGGATACTTTGTTCGATAAAGTAACGGAAGCGCCCAAGAACTATCTCAACGGTTTGCACGCGAACACGACGATCCCTAAGATTATCGGAGCGCTCAACCGCTACGTTGCCTGCAACGGCAAGGAAATTGCGGGTGAGGTTGTTGACGCGAGCGATTATCTCGCCGTCGCGGAGAATTTTTGGCAGTACGTGATCGACCACCACACCTACGTAACGGGCGGGAACTCCGAATGGGAGCACTTCGGCATGGACGACGTGCTCGACAAGGAGCGCACCAACGCCAACTGCGAAACGTGCAACACCTATAATATGTTAAAGCTGTCGCGCACGCTGTTCACAATCACCAAAAACAAGAAATATCTCGACTATTACGAGAATACCTATTACAATGCGATTTGGTCGTCGCAAAATCCCGAAACGGGCATGACGACTTACTTCCAGCCCATGGCGACGGGTTATTTTAAAGTATATTCGAGCGAGGAGAATCATTTCTGGTGTTGTACGGGCAGCGGAATGGAGAGTTTCAGCAAGCTCGGCGACAGCGTCTATTACGACGCGGGCAACGCGACTTACGTTTCGCTCTATCTCTCCTCCGAATATAAGGGGGAGGGAGTGACTCTCAGACAGGAAGCCGATCTGGAACGCTCCGACAGCGTGAGGATCGCCGTGACGGAGGGGGCGACAACGCTTCGTCTGCGCCGTCCTGATTGGTCGGAGCTCTTTACCGTTACCGTCAACGGAACGTCGGTTAACGTGATGGGCGGGGAGGACTTCGTTTCCGTTGACGTGAAAAAAGGGGACGCGGTGAACGTAACGCTGAAAAAGAAGGCGCGCGCCTACGGGCTTCCCGACGGAACGGGCGTTTACGCGCTGACGTACGGTCCTTTCGTGCTCTCCGCGGAGCTCGGCACGGACGGCATGACGACTTCTACGACGGGCGTCAACGTTTCCGTTCCCGCCCGCGCCGCGGGGAACAAAACCTATTCGGTCGGTACGCAGGATCTCGATAGCTTTATGTCGGAAATCGATAAACACTTGCAGTTGGGGGATAACGGCAAATTTACCCTCGAATGCGGAAGCGAAACGCTCACCTATTCCTATCATTTCCGTCAATATACCCAGCGTTACGGCATCTATATGAAGTTTGCCGCGGGCGAGATCGGGGAGGAGAAGCCGGAGGCGGAATGGATGCGTCAAGACACCGTGCAACCGGGGTACGGTCAGTACGAGAACGACGCTCTTCACAATATGCAGGAAACGGGAACGGCGGAGGCGAGGGCGGTGCGAAATTTTTTTTGAAATTTTCGTGAATTCTATTGCGAACTAAACCATTTTATGGTAAAATGAAACAAATATATTCTTAGGGGGGATGTATGAAGAAGTATCATAAACTTTTGGCGTTGGCGCTCGGGTCTGTTTTGGCGCTTACCGCATTCGTCGCTTGCGGGGAAAAGGAGAATGAAGATCCTGCGGCGGCGGACAACGCGGTCACTAAGCGTATCTGTTTCGATAACCTCGGCGACGGGTACGTAAACGAAGCGGACACCAAGGTGACGGTAAAGGGCGCGACCAAAATCAAGGGTTACGACTTGGGCGGAAATGCCGTAAGCGATTACAGCAAGATCGCGACCTATCAGGACGGCGTCTTTACGGCAAAGTCGGCGGGCACGATCGTGTATCAGGCAAAGGACGGAGAGGGAAAGTTGGAGGTTCTGCCGGCTTATACGACCGACCCCGGCAACCAATATACGGGAATCAAGAATAAAGACACCTCGCTCACCGACGGTGCGGCATATCTCGGGCACACGCACGATCCTTCCTTCCTCGAAGTGCAGACGCACGGCAGATCGGTGTACTATCTCTTCTCCACGGGTTGGGGAGTCGGGAACGACGTACACGTTTCCTACGACAATATGCTCACTTGGGAATATCCCGGCAAGACGACGATCGCAACCGACTATTCGAACGGCGACATTTTCCCGAAAGCTCTGACCGATTGGATGAATTCCTCGAACAATTCGGGCGACATTCAGTGGTGGGCTCCCGATATCGTGGAAGCGAAAGGCGGCGGTTATTGGCTTTATACCTGTCTTGTTATGGCGGATAACAAAATGCCGATCTTGAATCCCACATCGGCGGCAACGCCCGGCAACGTGAAATATTCCCGCGCCTGCATCGTCATGTATCACGTTTCCGATTTAAATTTGATCGGGCAGGGCGGAATGCTCGAATACAAGGGCGTGCTCATGCAGTCCGCCATTCCGCAGAACGGCACGGGTGCAGTCGACATTAACGGCATCGACCCGCAGATCATCTACGAGCCCGACGGCAAAATGTATATGGCGTACGGCTCTTTCGGCACGGGGAATTGGATGATCGAGCTCGATCCCGAAACGGGACTCAGAAAGGACGGCGACAACGAATTCCACGATTGGGAATGGATCCGCGATCAGCGCAACACCGTCGTGTCGGGTTCGGCGGACAGTATCGGCTCAACCGATCTTACCAAAACGCACGTTTACGCCAAATTCACCGAAGAGGGTAAATTCGAGCACGATTATTACGGCAAGATGATTTCCCTCGGCGCAATGGAAGCTCCCATTATCGCCCGTCACGATAACGTGAAGATCGCCGACGAAACGGCGACCTACGGACAGGACGGCGAGCCCGTCGGCGTAGACGCAAAAACCTATTATTATTCCATGCACTCCTATAACGGACTTTCCGACAACTACCAGATGTGGGGCGGAAGAAGCGAGAGCGTTTGGGGGCTTTACACCTCCGTAGGCGGCGGGATCGTGTACAACGTGAACGTAGGCGACAGCAGGAATCAGGGTAACAAGTATATGGGCGGTTTCAAGTGGCGCGACGAGTCGAAATCGGCGGATTGCAAGGAGATCGACATCGTTCTGCCCGGACACAACGACCTCTATACTTCGAACAGCGGTGCGCACTATGCGGCGTATATCACCCGAACCTTCGACTATACGACGGAGGAGCACCCCGTCCAAGTTCACCAATACTATCTCAACAGTATGGGGGATATCTGCATCAATCCCAACCGTTACGGCGGCGAAGTGGATCGCAGCGTGAGTAAGGAGGAGCTCCTGCATTACACGCAGGACGGAAAATTCGAAATGGTCGTGCTCACCAATTCTTCGGATTGGTCGAAGAGCAGTAAGGCAATCAATAACGTTTCTTTCGAGGTGACGCTCGGAGAGGACGGGAAAATTTCCCGCGCGGGCGCAGTGATCGGCGAATGGGTCATGTACGGGAAGGGTTATATCAAATTTACCTTTGCCGAAACGCTCAAAGGCTCGGGTTCTTACGACAGCGGAGAAACGGTGTACTACGGCGTGGTTCGTCCTGCCTGGCTTGGAAACCGCAACCAATCGGGCTTTACCGTCTCCTGCATGGGGCACAGCGGAGAAAATCAGAATATGGCGATGTTCATGAACAGCTATTCCACGATCGGTTAATTTTAAAAACGTAAGCGCCTCGGCTATTGTCGAGGCGCTTTTTGCTTGCCTCAAAGGACGCGGAGTTTTTGCGAAAAATTTCGTAAAGTTTCTAACAAATTTTTCCGTCAAATCCTTGCCTTTTCAAGACAAAAGTGTTATAATTTATTCAATTAAAAAAGGAGTGTTCCAAACGCTTGCGGAGGTAGGCGTTTAGATGCTCTGAAAAGGAGAGAGGAGAATGAAGAAAAAGAAGTTGGTTGCTTTGCTTTTGGGCTCGCTCACCGTTTGCGCACTGGCGGGAATGGTAACGGGTTGTCGGGACAAAGACGACGGCGATTCCCAAGCGGAAACCCCGAACGTTGATAACGATATCAACTATAAGCCGGGCGACGTGATCGTGGACGAGAAAGACGTCGAGTTTACGGAAACCGACCGGGAAACGGGGTATCAGGTCAAGTACACCGATAAGCAGATCGACGTGAAGTATCTTGCGGGGAACGCGTCGTACATAACGCTTTCGGGAAAGGACAGGACGCAGATGAAGGTCACGGGCTATTCGGGCGATCTTACGGCGCTTTCCCTGACGGAGATCGAGAAGAAAGTAAAGGTGAACAACGCGCCCGTATCCGTTTCCGAAATCGCGGACGAGGCGTTTGCGAATTGCGCCACGCTCGAAACGGTCGATTTGAGCAAGCAGAATTCTGCGCTCTCCTTCGAAATCGGCGACGGTGCGTTCTATAACTGCACTAAGCTTTCTTCGGTCACTTTCCCCGATAAAGTTTACGTTGAGTACAACAAGGTCGGTCAGAGCGCGTTCTATAACAATATTTCCTTGAAAGAGGTCGCGCTCGGCGAGAAGTTCACGGTGTTCGGATCGGGCGCGTTTGAAAACTGCGTTACGCTTACGAGCGTGACTTTGCCTACGAAGCTCACCTCGATTTCGGCAAGATTGTTCAGCGGGTGCGAGAGCTTGCAAGACGTCGCTCTCCCCGCGGGCGTGAAGTCCATCGAAAACAGCGCGTTCAAATCGACGGCGATCCGTTCCGTACCCTTCGAAACGGTAGAGGAGCTCCGCTACATCGGCGCGAGCGCGTTCGAAAATACGAAGATCACGACGCTCAACGTTCCCGACAGCGTAACCTATATCGGCAACAGAGCTTTCTTCGACTGTGCGAACCTTACCTCCGTCACCGTTCCTTTCATCGGGTCGGACGTCGCGCACGATGCTTCGTTTGCAGACCGTTACGGTATGCCCGCTAAGACGGTCATGCCCGAAGATCCCGACGATGACGAAGAGAACGGAGAGGAGATCACCGTAAATAAACGCTCGGTTTCCGTTGTCGTAACGGGAGCAAAAACCATTCCCGATCAGGCGTTTGCAAACTGCGACGACGTGAAGAGCATTGAGGTTTCCTTCATTCGCGACGGGAAATATAAAGTCTATCACGCAGACGGCGAAACTTATACCACGGAAACCGTTACCGTTTCCAATACCATGGGAGAAGGGGCGTTCTACGGTTGCAGTTCGCTTACTTCGGTTTCTCTTCCCAGAGTGGAGGCGATTCCCGCGGGCGCTTTCAGGGGCTGCGAAAAACTTGCTTCCGTCAGCATTCCCAACATCAAATCGATCGGCGACTATGCTTTCTACGGCTGTAAGGCGCTCGCCGGCTACAACATTCCCGACACGGTGAAATCGATCGGGAGCAACGCTTTCTACGGCTGTAAGGCGCTTTCCTCCGTCAGCATTCCCGACGGCGTGAAGAGCATCGGAACGCGTGCGTTTGCAAACAGCGGGCTTACCTCGTTTGCGCTCAAATACAATCAGCGCGATGCTTACGGGGACTATATGCTTGCCGACTGCGCCAAGCTTCAATCGCTCACCGTCGATAAGTACGACGGTTACGCGGCGCAACAGTACGACGGCATGACGCAGATGGTATATCAAACCGTCGGTTCTTTCAATAAACTGTTTTCGGGCAGTACCGATTACGATACGTCGGATATCACGAGCAGTTTCCCGTTCTACCTGCGTTCGGACGGAAACTCCTCCGTTTGGGTTCCCAAAACGCTTACCCAATTGACGGTGGAAAAAATTTGTCAGGTTCCTTCCAATTTCGCACAGAACATGACGTCTTTAACGGACGTTTCCCTTGGGTTTGTGGAATCCGTTTCCGACGGGCAGTACTACGGGGAAAGCAGAACGGCGATGATCAACGGTTATGCGTTCAAAAATTGCTCCGAACTCGCTGAGTTCACCGTAACGAACGGCGATAAGGTAAAGAGCATCGGCTCAGAAGCATTCAGCGGATGCGCTTCCTTGCCCGACAGCGTGCTTACCGCCTTTAACAAAGTCGAAACGATTTACAGCAAAGCGTTCGACGGATGCGCCGCATTCCGCAACGTTACCGTTCCCGCTTCCGTTTGGAACAACTACTATTCTACGGGCAACGGACTTCAAAACAACGTTTTCCACAACTGCTACGGCATTACTTCGCTTACGGTAGAGCAGTACTCCTATAACAGCAATACGAGCCTCGGCTCTGTTTCCAACTTGTTCGGCGCGGAGCGCGGGGTTAACGAAAACTTCTACGATTTCCAAGAGAAGTATCCCAATAACGTGCCTGCAACGTTAAAGACGGTCACGCTCAACGGAGTGATCGTGTTGGGCAACTCTGCGCTCAGCCGTATGGAAAAAGTCGAAGAGGTGAAGGTGAATTTCGCCGAAGAGTATTCGAGCGAATACGGGATCAACAGCAGTGCGTTCTCGGGTTGCTACGGATTGAAGAGAGTCACCACCGATACGCCCGATGAAAAAGTAACGTTCGGCACTAACGTATTTACGAATTGCTGGCAGCTTGAAACGGTGGAGATTCCCGTTTGGATCAACACCAACAACACTTTGTCCGGCACGTACGGCGTATTCTACAATATGGATTACACCTCCAACAATTACGGTTCCAGTCAGACGAATTCTTCCAAGCTGAAAGAGATCACGCTCATGATGCCCGAGAGCATGACCAGCTATTACCTCGGCAGACTGTTCAACAACAGCAGTTCCACCAGTAGCAATTTCTATGTGTACGGCTCGCTCAGAAAAGTGCATTTGATTGCTACGCCTACCGGCAATTACGACGACAACGGCGACGAAATCGAAGGAACTTTCCGTATTCCTTCGAATATGTTCAGCGGGTGCGATGAACTTACCGACGTTACCTTCGGCTCGGAAGTCGCTTCGATCGGCACGAACGCCTTTGCGTACACGAACTTGGGCACGACGCCCGACGAAACCACCGTCCGCACCTATCGGAAATGGGTGCTCGAACGCACGAACGGCTACGGCGCGTACATCATTCCCGCAAACGCAGTCGGAATCGCGGAAGGCGCGCTTGGCGCTAACAGCAATCCCGCCGTGTACTTCCTCGGCAACGCTTCGGCTTGGGAAGAGGTCATTCTTCCTTCTGCTTACGACTACGCAACCGTGTATTATTACAGCGCGAACACGCCGACCTCCTACGGTCCTCACTGGTATTACGATGAAAATTCGTATGACCTCACGGCGGTTACTTGGACTTACGGCACGGATACCGACGAATACACGCTGAATGCGAACGGCGGATCTTTCAGCAGCGGCGAAATTACGTCTGCGGTTACGCCTTCGAATAAGGGAACGTCCGACAAACCTTCTTACGAGCTTCACAAAAACGGCCTCGAGGAGCCTACGCGCGAAGGGTATTACTTCGCGGGCTGGTACACCGACAGCGCTTGCACCAAAGAAGTTTCTTTCCCGTATTACAGCAAATCGGCGACGACTTTCTATGCGAAGTGGACTACGTATCAGATCATCACGAGCAACTACGTGACGGAAGAGGACGGCGTTTATACTATTACGCCTACCAACAATAATTCTTCGCGCGACGACGGATATATCTATATCCAAGCCACTACCGCCGTTACGGTAAGCTTTGAATATTTGCCAAATGGAAATAGTTCAAGCGATCGCTTATATGCTTATGTCGGAAG
The DNA here is from genome assembly GCA_947088135.1 of uncultured Clostridia bacterium. Lineage (GTDB taxonomy): Bacteria > Bacillota > Clostridia > Christensenellales > Borkfalkiaceae > Gallimonas. The sequence goes on along the minus strand of CAMUFJ010000012.1, from coordinate 14,714 downwards.
CAACAACTACAATAGCTCCGACTACATTGCAAGCGGTTGGTATTCTAACTGGGCAAGCAAAACGGTTTCGTTGCGAGCGGGTGAAACGCTCTATATCCGTTATCGTATCTATACGTATTATGGTTCCGGTTCTTCGAACGCGAAAATCAGAAACATCGTTGTTACGCCTGTGGCGGAATAATCGATTCCAATGAAAAACAGAACCCCCCGTGCATTTGCACGGGGGGTTTTCTAACGAGGGGGAACGAGCGCGGAGATAAGAATAATTTTTATGAAATTCCGTTTTTTCCTTTACAAAAGCGCGGAAAGCCGATATAATATACAGGAAGGAGAAAGTATGTCAAATCCCGTTATTGCAATCGTGGGGCGTCCCAACGTAGGAAAGAGTACGTTTTTTAATAAAGTAGTGGGGCGCAAAATATCCATAACGGAAAACCGCCCCGGCGTCACGCGGGATCGCATTACTGCCGATTCGGAGTGGCGGGGCAAGCCGTTTACGCTCATCGATACGGGCGGGATCGAGCTCAAAAGCGAGGACGTCATGTGGCGGCAGATCGCACTGCAAGCGCAGCTCGCCATCGACACCGCCGACGTCATTTTGTTTTTTACCGACGCGCGGGAGGGGCTCACCTCCTCCGATTACGACGTGGCGGAACTGCTCCGCAAGTGCGGAAAGCCCGTCGTGCTCGTCGTGAACAAAGTGGACGACTATTCTCCCGACAAGCTCTTTGAATTTTACTCCTTGGGGCTCGGGGAACCGTATGCCGTTTCCTCCGAGCATTCGCGCGGGATCGGCGACGTTCTGGATCAAGCGGTAGAGAATTTCCCCCGTTTGGAGGCGGAAGCGATCGAGTCGCTTTCCATTGCCGTCGTAGGCAAGCCCAACGCGGGGAAGAGCTCTCTCGTCAACCGCCTTTTGGGGCAGGAACGCACGATCGTTACTCCCGTGGCGGGCACGACGCGCGACGCGGTGGACACGACTTTCACCGTCGGGGAAAAACAATATACGATCATCGATACGGCGGGCATTCGCCGTAAACGTTCCGTGGAGGACGACGTGGAATATTATTCCGTCCTGCGCGCGTTCGACGCGGTGCGCCGCGCCCAAGTGGTGTTTTTGGTGGTGGACGCGGGCGAGGGGCTTACCGAGCAGGACGTCCGCCTTGCGGGCTACGTTCACGAGCAGGGCAAGCCGATCGTCGTGGTCATGAATAAATGGGATACCATTGAAAAGGACACCTACACGGTGCAAACGTTCGAAGCGAAATTGAGAGAGGATTTGAAATTTATGGATTATTTCAAGTCCGTCTATATTTCGGCAAAGACGGGACAGCGTACCGAAAAGCTTTTGGGGCTTGCCGAGGAGGTGTACGCGCACGCGCAGTTCCGCGTGCCTACGGGCGCGCTGAACGACTTGCTTTCGGACGCCATGCGCGTTTCCGAACCGCCTTCCTACAACGGCAAACGGCTGAAACTGTATTTTGCGGCGCAGGTTTCAAAATGCCCGCCTTTCTTCGTGTTGCGCGTCAACGACGAAACGCTTTTGCATTTTTCCTACAAGCGGTATTTGGAAAACGTGATCCGCGGCGCTTACGATTTTTCCGGCACGCCCATTCGCATCGAAGTCCGCACGAACAAGGAGGAGCAATGAGAGAGCTTGCTTTTTCGGACTTTTGGTACTATCTTCCCGTGATGGCGGTTATCTGCTATTTTGCGGGCTGTTTCAATTTTGCGGTTTTAATTGCAAAACTGCATCATAAAGACGTTCACAAGCTCGGGAGCGGAAACCCGGGCACGATGAACATGAGCAGGGAATTCGGCTTGAAGGTGGGCTTTCTCAACTTTATTCTCGACGTTTGCAAGGGCGGAGTTCCCGCGCTCATCAGCTTTTTTCTCTTCCGCAATTACTGTTTTACGGGCACGTCGTTCGTGGTTTCCGATTTCACCCGTTATTTTTGCGGCGTGTTCGTCATCATCGGTCATATTTACCCCGTTACCATGAAGTTTCGCGGGGGGAAGGGTATCGCCTCCACGCTCGGGCTGTTTTGGTTTTCGCTCTCTGCGGAGAACGGCTGGTTCGCGCTGATAGGGCTTGGCGTTTTCCTGCTTATTTTAGGATACATTGCCGTTACGGAGTGGGGCTCTATGGGCTCGCTGTTGGGCGTTACGGGCTTCTCCCTTTGGCAGGGCGTGCTCTTTTTTGTGCGTTACGAAAATATGCTCGCAAACGGCTGGGTCATCGCAACCTTTATGTTGCTTCTTACGCTCAACTTTCTCACTTGGTTTGCACACCGTAAAAATTTGGTGCGGCTGTTTGCGGGAGAGGAGCATCGCACTTCGGTGAGGAAATTAAAAAAAGGGAAGCGGGGCACCCAAAATATGTAACGGGCGTGTTTGCCGTACCGATACAACGCGATAGGGGTATTATTTAACACCATGAAACCAATGAAACAATCGATAAAAGATTTTTGGAAAAAACTCGGCGCGTGTATGCGCAACGATTTGCTTCCCGTGCTCGTATCGGGTATCGTGCGCGCATTCGGGATCTATATGTTCGTCACGCCCAATCGCTTCGCGCCGGGCGGATCGAACGGTATCGCCGTTCTGCTCGAATACGGCACGGGTTGGAACTCGGGCTGGTTCTTGCTCATGCTCAACGTGCCGCTCTTTTTCGTGGCGTTTTTCTGCCTCGGGAAGCGGGAGGCGATCATCGCTACCGCCTCCATGCTTTTGAGCTCGGGCATTCTTATTTTGCTCGATCCGAGGATCATTCCCGGCATCGAAAAAATTCAGTACATACCTTCCTACGGCTTGCTTGCCGCGATCGCGGGCGGGATCATTCTCGGCATTGCTCTTGCCGTAATGCTGAGGAGCTGCGGAACTTCGGGCGGGACGACGATCCTCGCCTCTCTCGTCAATAAAAAATACCGCAATCTGAGCGTGGGGATGCTTACGTCCGCGTTCGACGCCTGCGTGGTGTTTGCGTCTTTCTTTGTATACAATCAAGGCGCGGGCTTTACGGAAAAGCTCGATCCCGTGCTTTTGGCGCTCGTTTCGCTGTTTGTTACGAGCAAGACTTGCGACGGAATCGTGCAGGGCTTTAAAACGGCGTACAAATTCGAAATCGTAACCAACGAGCCCGACGTTATTGCGGAAGAGATTATGACCAAGCTCCACCACGGCGTTACGAAAATTTCCGCGGAGGGAATGTATACGCGGGAGGGGAAGAGCGTGCTCATCTGCATTATCCGCAAACGGCATATTGCCGAGTTTCAACGCATCATTCGCCCTTACACGGGCACTTTCGCCTATTTTACCCCCGTTTCGGAGGTTTACGGGAAATTCTTAAAATAACGTCGAAAAACAAAAAGCGCCGAAGGGCGCTTTTTTCATAGAATGTTTTCAAGCTTGGCGCGGAAAGTATCGGGCAGACACTCCGTAAGGTGGGTGAGCACTTCGAGCTTCGCTCGGGCAAGGGAATATTCCTTTTCTCCGATGAGCCGTACCATTTCCGACATATAGTCGTCGATACGCGTGATGTCGTTGTGCGGGATCCAAATGTGAAGGTTTTCCTTGCGGTGCTCCCAAGAGGTCTGAATGGCTTTTGCGTCCTCCGCGTTAGCCGTTTCTTCCTCGACCTTTACGACGAGGGTTTGCAGTTCCTCTTCAAAGCTTTCGAATTGGTTTTTCACGAACAGCCCCTCGAAGAGCGCGAGCCCCGCAAGCAGAGCGAGCGTTAGGGCAATGCTGACAAGCGATTTTACCATAGCTTGCCCCCCGGATATTCCACGTTGAGCGTGCGGAATTTCTCATTCTTTATTTGCAGGTACAGTTTTCCCGTGCCGTCGGCGGTGAGCACCAAAACCCGCTTTTCGCTTTTCACGCCCTCGCGTTTGAGAATGTCGTCGAAAAACTCGCGGGGGAGCCCCAAGACCTCCAAATTTTTTGTGTCGTAACTCCCGTTGTCGATGATCACGATGGGAAGGGAAGTCTGCATTTGCTCGTAGTCTTGCTTGGGCAGGGCGGAGAAAGTGCCGTTCGCTTCGTAAAGCGCATAGTCGATGCTGTCGAGGGAAAAATATCCCGCAGAGCGAAGAGATTCGATGAGATCGGAAACGTCCAAGTTGTTCCGTTTGAGCTGATAGTCGTCGATCCCGTTCTTGTTGATGACGACGCTCGGCTTCCCGCTGATAAAGGCTTTGAGCGGTTTGATTTTTAAATCGAGCAACGTCATAATTTCGTGCAGGACGAAAATCGTGACCACGGCGATAATGCCGTATAAAAGGGGAATGGACACGTCCGCCATGGGAATGCAGGCAAGCTCGGCGATAAGCAGGGTGATCACCAGCTCGAAAGGTTGCATTTCACCGATTTGCCGTTTCCCCATCAGGCGCATGATGACGAGAAGCACGATAAAAATAATTGCCGTACGGATTGTAACGAGTAACATAAAAGCAGTATCGCACGCAGTCGGAAAAATATGTAAAATTTCACCTTAAAACAGTTGCCTTTCGGGCTGAAATATTGTATAATAACGCAGAAGAGTAGCCAAGGCGCGTTAAGTGTTGCGAAACGGGACGTTGTTCGCAAACGAAAGGGAATTCCCTGCGGTGCCGCGGCGCGTCCGCTCCTGAGCGCGCAAAGCGCATTTTTTCGCGGACCTCTCTTGGGGAGGTTTTTTTTATGTCTAAATCCGCACAAAGGTCGTTTCGGCTTTGGGGAAAAATTCTTTTTTCCGACCTGCTTGCTTCCAAGTCCCTTTCGGGAAAGATCGCCTATACGGGCTTGGTTGCCGCGCTCTGCATTGCAACGAATATGTTTGAGTTCAAATTCGCCACCGTGCAGTTCTCGTTCACGATATTTTCCTCTGTGTTTGCGGGAATGTTTGCGGGGCCTTTGCTCGGGTTTGCCGCCGTGTTCCTCGGCGACGGGCTGGGGTACTTGGTCAACAGCGCGGGGTTTCCGTACTATTGGTGGGTGGCGCTTTCCTGCGCAACGATGGCGCTTATTTCGGGCGTGATCGTCAACGTGCGCATCGGACGGGGCAAAAAAGGACTGTACATAAAGCTTGCGCTCATCTGCCTTTTGACCTTTGCCGTGTGCTCGGTGGGCATCAACACGACGGGAATGTACTATATCGGGCTGAATCTCTATTTTCCGAAGAGCGTGAAGGACGCGATTGCGGAATTCTTCGGCGGAGAGTTTTCCTACGGCATTTATATTTTAATTCGCTTCTTTATCTTGGGACAGATCTGGAACAGCGTATTCAATTACGCGTTGCTCTTCCTTGCGCTTCCTTTGCTATGCTCGATCAAGAAGCTCGGATTTTGTCTGAATTAGTCGCATTTTTCCCTTTCTTTCTTTGAAATGTTATATTTGTATGAAAATTTTTTTTCGGTCAACCGCTGGCGGTTGACTTTTTTTATAGGGAAGCGTATAATAAAAGCCGAATAAAGCCGACTTTACGGCTGATTTACAAAAGGAAGCGGATATGACTTCGAATTTGCTTGCATTCATCGGCGCGGACGAGAGGGGAATTTACTTCGGCGAGTTTCAAATCATGTATTATGCGCTGTGCATTATAACGGGTATGCTTCTCGCTACCTTTTTGTCGGGGCTCTTAATGAGGCGCAGAAATATGTCGTCGGACTTCGTGTTCACGCTCTTTATCGTATGTATTCCTTCCGCGCTCATTTGTACCCGCCTTTTCTACTGCATTACCGACGGTATGCCCATTCGCGAGTGGTTTAGCTGGGAGAGTATACGAAACGGCGGACTGTCCGTCATCGGCGGCGTTATCGGCGGGGTCGGCGCGGGATTTGCCGTTTGTAAGGTAAAAAAGGTGGATTTCCTGCGGGCGGCAGATTGCGTTGTCGTCAATATTCTCATTGCGCAGGTGCTTGGAAGGTGGGGGAATTTCTTCAATAAAGAGGTTTACGGAAACGTAGTTTCGAATCCTTCCCAACAGTGGTTTCCCTTTGCCGTGCCCATCAGTCCCGACCGCTTCACCTACGGTATCGGTTCTTTTTCCGATCCCAATTCCGTTTGGCACTACGCGTTCTTTTTCTATGAAATGCTCTTCAACCTCATCGGGTGGGCGGGGCTCTTTGCTCTGATGTGGAAATTCTATAAAAAACCAAACGGCTTGGGCACGTTCGGGTATTTCGCCTGGTACGGGATCGTCCGTTCGGTCATGGAGCCCTTGCGCGATCCCAGCTACATTCTTTCGGGCGGCGGCGTGCCGTGGTCGTTGGTTTTCTCCATTCTCATGATCGTTTTCGGCTTCGGCGGGATCGCCGCGTTGCTCTATTTGAATTACCGCAAGGAAGGTTCTGTTTTCGGCAGTAAAACGGGCGATCCGTGCGCGATCACGCAGTTTTTAGCGGCAGACAAAGAGGAAAAACCGTACTATTCCAAGATCAATATCTTGGGCGCAAACTATCCGCCCCGCCCTCCCAAAGAGAAAAAAGGCAAGCAGGCGGAGGAGAACGGGGAAACTGCGGTGGTTGCGGAGGACGGCGAAGCGCCCGAATCGGCCGAGAAACCGCCTGCGGAACCGTCAGCGCCCGAAGAGGAAAAAGCGGACGAGTGAGTTCGGCTGAAAGCAGGGAATATGAGAAATTTAACGCTCTTGACGGATTTATACCAACTGACGATGGGGCAAGGCTATTTCACCGAGGGGAAGCATACGCAGACTGCGGTGTTCGACGTGTTCTTCCGCCCCAATAAGCTCATCACTTATTCCGTTGCGGCGGGCATGGAGCAAGCCGCCGAATATCTCGAAAACTTTCATTTCGGCGGAGAGGATATTTCTTATCTTCGCTCGCTTGGCATTTTTACCGAGGACTATTTGCAATGTCTTGCCTCCCTCCGCTTCACGGGCGACGTATTCGCGGTGCGGGAGGGGGAAGTGGTGTTTCCCTACGAGCCGATCTTTACGGTAAAAGCGCCCATGTTGCAAGCGCAGCTTGCGGAAACCGCACTTCTCACCTTCATCAACCACCAAACGCTCATTGCAACCAAATCGGCAAAAATTTGCGCGGCGGCGGGAGGGGGAGTCATGGAGTTCGGGCTCCGGCGCGCGCAGGGCGCGGACGCGGGTATCTACGGCGCGCGGGCGGCGATCATCGGCGGGTGCGTGGGCACTTCCAACGTGTACGCCGCAAAAGAGTTCGGCATTCCCGTATCGGGTACGATGGCGCATAGCTGGATCATGAGCTTTGAAAGCGAAATCGAGGCTTTCCGTGCCTACGCGAGGAGCTTTCCCGACAACTGTCTGCTTTTGGTAGATACCTACGATACGCTCAAAAGCGGCGTGCCCAACGCCGTTACCGTATTTCGGGAACTGCGGGAGCAAGGGCATACCCCTAAGGGGATCAGGCTCGATTCGGGCGATCTTGCATACCTGTCTAAGGAAGCGAGAAAGATGCTCGACGGGGCGGGCTTCGAGGACGCGCTCATTTGCGCCTCGGGCGATCTGGACGAAAATTCCATCCGTTCCCTGAAATCGCAGGGGGCGAAAATCGATATTTGGGGGGTAGGGACAAAGCTCATCACGAGCGCAGATTTGCCCGCGCTCGGCGGGGTTTACAAGCTCGCCGCGCTCTACGAGAACGGGCGGGAGATCCCCAAAATCAAGCTTTCCGACACCGAAGAAAAAATCACCAATCCTTGCTTGAAGGAAGTATATAGGATTTACGACAGGGCCACGGACAAGGCAATCGCCGACTATATCGTGCGGGCGGGCGAAATTGTGGACGAGAGCAAGCCGTTGGAGCTCGTTCACCCCGTGGAGAGCAGAAAGCGCATGACGGTGGAAAACTTCCGCGCGCGCAAGCTGTTGGTTCCCTTCCTCGAAGAGGGGAAGCGGGTTGCGCCTTCGCCTTCGCTCCCGCAAATCGCGGCGTACTTCAAGGAGGAGAGCGGACGCTTTTGGGAAGAGTATAAGCGGCAGGACGTGCCGCATATCTATAAGGTAGATTTATCTGCCGAGCTGTTGTCCCTGAAACGGGAACTGATAGTCGGAAAGGGAGTATAGCGGTGTTTGGTTTATATACCGAAAAAGACGTAAAAAGGCTTGTGAGCAGGCTCAGGGAGGAATACGACGACGTGCTCGCCACTCAAAAAAATACTACGGAAGAGTTAAAGGAACAAAACCGGGTATTGCGCGCGCGGGTGTTGGAGCTTGAAAACGAGCGCGGGAGCGTTTCCGAGGCGATCGTGAAGGCGGTCGCGGAAGGGGAGCGCATCAAGCGGGAGAGCGCGGCGGCGGCGGAAAACGAGCGCAGGGAGCTCGTGCTTCTTGCCGAAAAGTGCCGTCTGCTTTCCGACAGGCTGTTAAAAAAATACCCCGACGGCGAGGACGTCGCGGCGTTTGCTTCCTTTGTAGACGAGTTGCACTTGTCCCTCGGGGAGGAAACGGAGGAGGAGAGCGGATTTAATATGGACGACGTGCTCGCCCCCAAAGAACCGCTCGATTTGGGAAAGCTTTGCAAAGAATTGGGACTCATGGAGGATGAAGAATGATGATAGCGCTCGTCGGCGGACTGGTCGCCCTTATACTGCTCTTTCTCGATCTTGCGTCGAAGGCGGTTGCGTTTGCCGTTAACGTACATCAGCCGGATATGTTTCTCGGCATCGTCCGTCTGGATTGCGTGATGAATTCGGGCATTGCCTGGGGCACGTTCGGGGAGAATCCGCCCGCCATGTTGGCGATCACCATTTTAACGGCGTTTATGGCGGTGGGGATCGTCGTGCTGTTTTTTACATATTTCAAGCACAATACGCCCGCCCGCATTGCCCTTGCTGCGATCGAGGCGGGCGCGATCGGAAACTTTATCGACAGAGTTTGTTTCGGGGCAGTGCGCGACTTTATCGAGATCGATTTCCTGTTACCGCATTACACCTGCAACTTTGCGGATATGTGCATCGTGCTCGGCGCGATCGCGCTCATCTTCATTATTTTGTTTATCGGCAAAGAGGCGGCGTTCCCGCTCACCAAGAAATGGCGGGAAGAATCCAAACTGGAAGAGGAACTTCGCCGAGAAAAAAAGGCGAAAAAAGCGAAGAAATGACTTCCTCTCGCTATGTTGCGGATTCGCCCTGCCGCGTCGATTTATTTTTGAGCGAGCGGGCGGGGCTGACCCGTTCGAATATCAAAAAGCTCTGCGAAAAGGGCTTCGTAACCGTAGCGGGGAAGCCCGCGCGGGCGGGGCAGACGCTTCGCGCGGGAGAGGAGGTCGAGCTCACCGTTCCCGATCCCGTTCCCATTGCCGCCAAGGCGGAAGATATCCCGCTCGATATCGTGTACGAGGACGGCGATCTTGCCGTTATCAACAAACCGCAGGGCATGACCGTTCACGCGGGTGCGGGCAACTACGAGGGGACGCTCGTCAACGCGCTTTTATACCGCCTCGACAGTTTAAGCGGAATCAACGGCGAGCTTCGCCCCGGCATCGTACACCGCATCGATAAGGATACTTCGGGGCTCTTGGTCGTCGCCAAAAACGATACGGCGCATCTTTCCCTTTCGAAGCAAATTGCCGAAAAGACCTGCAAGCGGGAATATCTCGCCCTGCTCGAAGGGGTGCTGTCGCAAGAAAAGGGACAAGTCGCGACCGATATCGGTCGCGACCCTAAGGACCGTCTGCGCATGGCGGTCGTGCCTGCGGGCACGGGGCGGCGCGCCGTAACCGATTTTGCGGTGGAAAAACGCTTTCAAAATCATACGCTCGTGCGCTTTTCGTTGCAGACGGGGCGCACGCACCAAATCCGCGTCCATGCAAAACATCTCGGTCATCCCGTGACGGGCGATTTGACTTACGGCTACAAAAAACAGCGTTTTCAGTTGGACGGACAGCTCTTGCACGCCTACCGTTTGGAGCTCACGCATCCGCGGACGGGGGAGAGAATGGAATTTTTCGCGCCGATCCCCGACTATTTCAGGCGCGTTCTCGACGTCTTGGATAAGACGGAATCGTATAAGAACTGATTCGAAATTTTTTTGTTTTTTTGTTATATTTCTTGACGAGTGCAATAATTCGTGCTATAATGCTTGCGAAAATAAAAAAGGAAGGTGTTTTTTATGGCAAATAACAATCGGAAAAGGAACAACGGCGGCGTTACGCGTTACGACGTAATCAAGATCTGCTGCTACATCGCGCTCGTCATTGGGGCCTTGTTCGTATTCATCAACAATCTGCTTCCCGTTTGCGGCGTCGAAGTAAGCGGTCGGCTCTTTACGGTTTTGGCGACGATCGAACGGATCGCGTTCCTCATCGGCGTCGGTCTTGCGGCTTACGGCTTCGCGGCGAGCAAGGGTAAGAAATCGGCTTGGTTCATCATTTTCGTGATCGCGATCGTGCTGTTCATTGTCGGTATCGTACTCGGATTTATTTAACGCAGAAACAGTTTGATTTTTTCGGGGTATTGCATTTTTTGCAGTACTCCGATTTTTTTTGTATGCCGAATTTGAAAATTCGTTGAAAATTTATCCGAAAACCGTGCAAAGTTTTGTAAAATATGTTATAATAACGAAAAGACTGCTTCCCGAAAGGGAAGGGGTAAGCTACGGGTAGGAGAAACGGATAGGGATCATCATGCACGAGGGGCATAGACAGCGGATATTGCAACGATTGGAGGGCGGAGAGCAAACTTTGCAGGACCATGAACTCATGGAAATCCTGTTATTTAACGCCATTCCGCGCAAAAACACAAACGGTATCGCGCACGCGCTCATCGATACGTTCGGCTCTCTTCGGGGAGTATTGCAGGCTACCGCTCAGCAACTCAAAAGCGTGTCGGGAGTGGGGCCCGAAGTGGCGGCGTATCTGCGTTGCGTGGGGCTTCTTTACGCCCGCGCCGACAAGGAGAATGACGCCTATCCCATCAGGTTCAATTTGCAGTCCTTTTCCGAATACGTTTCCAAGAGCTTTCGTCCGCTCAGACAGGAAGTGATCGAAATTTTTTGCTTGGACGGGAGCGAACGGGTTAAGTGCAGCAGGCGTTTTACTTCGGATAGCGTAAGCTCGGTACAGGTGCGCGCGGAGGAATTCAACCGCTATATGGCTGCCGTTTCCCCAAGCGGGATCGTAGTCGCGCACAATCATCCCGACGGCGTTTGCCGTCCTTCGGCGGAAGACGAGCGGTTCACGGCACAGCTCATGGTAATGTGCTCGATGAACAACGTTAAATTTTACGACCATCTGATCGTGGGCACGGACGGCGTGTACAGCTATTTCCGCGCGGGGAAGATGGAGGATATCCGCAGAAATTACAACATGAATAAACTGTTAGGGGGTACGAGAGGCTCATGAGCGAAAAACAACAGGCTGACACCCCCCGCATTTTCCGCTTCGGGAAAGTGATCATTTTTTGTTTGCTTCTGTTCGTGGAAATCATGATTTTGGTTACGAATTGGACTTCGCGCGTAACGCCGTGGGGAATCTATTCCTGGTACGTTGCATTGCCCGCCGTGGCGGTGCTTACGGTGGAAAACGTCTTAAAAATTTGGGTCGCGAAGTCGTTCACCGCTAAAATTCCCTGCTACGTGGTGGATTCGGTACTCTTGATCCTGCTCACCGTGTTCACGGACGGACAGCTCACTTCCACACTGTATATCGTCGTTTTGTCGGAATTCTACTTGAACGCCAAGAACATGGCGGTCAATATTGCGATGGGGGTCGCGAGCGCGGCGCTTTTCATTGCTGCGTTTGCCGTCACCAATGCTCTGCGCGGGGAAACGGTAAACATCGGCAATATCATCTCCAAGGGCGTGAACGACTTGATTTTAATGGCGTTTCATTTCCTGATTTTTAACTTTACCGTACAAATCTATTTGAAAAACAGGGAAATAACCAAGGCGTTTGACGACGTAAACGAAAGCAACGCAAAACTAAAAGAAGCGTATAACGAGTTGCAGGAGATCACCGCGCTCGAAGAACGCCAGCGTATCGCAAAGGACATTCACGACACTGCGGGGCATTCCATTACCACCGTCATCATGCAGACGGAAGCCGCGCGGGTCATGTTCGAGTCCGATCCCATAGAGGCGAAGCGGCGGATCACCGCGGCGAACTTACAGGCAAAAAACGCCTTGGAGGAACTGCGCGAGAGCGTACATCTGCTTTCGGGCACCCTCGAAGCGGGTTCGGTACGTGATATGCTCTTGGGCGTTATACACGATTCTACGGACGGGACGGACATCACCGTTCGTTACGAAATCGAGGACGTATCTCTTTGCGAGGCGAAACGGCGGTTTTTCACCAACGCGCTTAAAGAGGGGATATCCAACGGCTTGCGTCACGGCGGGGCTACGGCGTTTTGGTTCGAGTTGCGTCAGCAGGGGAGAAAGGTGAATTTTTTGCTTTCCGACAACGGTTCGGGGTTCGATAAAAAGAGTTTTCGAGAGGGCTTCGGGCTTGCGGGAATGCGCAAACGCGCGGAAATGATGGGCGGAAAGGTGAAATTCGACGGCGACGCGGACGAAGGGTTCGAGGTGCATATCACGCTTCCTGCGGATTTGTCGGAAAATAAGGATAAACGGTAAGGAGAACGGGGGTCATGAAAATCAAGGTGTTGCTTGCGGACGATCAATCTATTTTGGCGGACGGCATTGCGGGGTTGCTCTCTTCGAGCGGGGAGATCGAGGTCGTGGGAATCGCGCAGGACGGTTTTTCCGCGCTCGAATTGGTGGAGTCCGCTCATCCCGACGTGGTGCTGATGGATATCCGTATGCCCAACATGAACGGCGTGATCGCCACGCAGGAAATCAAACGCCGCCACCCCGATATCAAGGTGGTCATTCTTACCACGTTCGACGACAGCGAATATATATTGAACGCGATCAACAACGGCGCGAGCGGATACCTTTTAAAAGACACTTCTTCCGCCGCGCTCATCGACGCGGTGAAAAACGCGTACGCGGGCGACACCATTTTGCCTGCGAAAATCGCAAAGCGCATTGCCGACGCGGCTCGGCTCGTGAGCAACGACCGCGAAATCAAATTAAAGCGCGCGTTCGGATTTTCCGACCGCGAAACGGAGATCGCGCTCATGATTTACGAGGGGTTCACCAACAAACAGGTGGCGACCGCGCTCAAACTCACCGACGGCACGGCGCGCAACTACATTTCCACGATATACGAAAAGTTGGGTTGTTCGGGGCGTACGCAAGCGGCGGAGAAAATGAAAGCGGCGCTTCGCTGAGGAGTATTTTATGTGGTTCGACGAAGGTGTTTTTTATCAAATTTACCCGCTTGGCTTCTGCGGAGCCGAGCGGGTAAACGATTTTGGGGGGATTTCCCACCGTTTGGGAAAAATCGAAGCGGAAATTCCGCGATTGAAAGAACTCGGCGTTACGGCTGTCATTCTCAACCCGCTTTTCGAGAGCGAACGGCACGGTTACGACACGGTGGATTTCTTTCGGGTGGATAGACGGCTCGGCACAAACGAGGAGTTCAAATCGCTCGTGGAGAAATTTCATGCGGAGGGAATCCGCGTCGTGCTCGACGGCGTTTTTCACCATACGGGGCGGGAGTTTATGCCCTTTAAAGAGGTGCGCGAGAAGCGCGAGGGGACGGATTACCGCTTTTGGTTCCAAATCAACTTTGCAGGCGATTCTCCCTATCACGACGGGTTTGCTTACGATAATTGGGAGGGGCACGCCGAGCTCGTTAAATTGCGGCTCGAAAACTGCGATTTGCAACGCTATTTAATGGACGCGGTGCGGTTTTGGATCGACGAATTCGGGATAGACGGCTTGCGGCTTGACGTTTGCTATTCGCTCCCGCCTTGGTTTATGGAGATGCTTCGCGCCACCGTCCGCGAGAAACGGCAGGATTTCTTTTTGGTGGGGGAAGTGATCCACTGCGGTAATTTCGCGCAAAATTTGTGTCCCGAACGGCTGGATTCCGTGACCAATTACGAATGCTATAAGGGCATGGTTTCCGCGTTCAATTCGAACAATTTATTCGAAATCGAACACTCGCTCACCCGTTTGTTTTCGTCACAGCCTTGGGCGCTCTACACGGGCAAAAGGTTATTGAACTTTTTGGATAACCACGACGTTCTGCGCGTATTCACCGCGCTTCAAGACAAACGGAATTTGCTCCCGCTCTATACGTTGTTATTTACGATCCCGGGGATACCATGCGTGTATTACGGTTCGGAATTCGGCGCGGAAGGGGATAAATCGGACAACGATTACCGCCTGCGCCCTTGTATCGACGAGATCGACAAAACCGCGCGCCCCGAAATTTCTGCACACGTTCGCGCGTTTGCGCAAATTAGAAAAAACAGCCGCGCACTGTGCTACGGCAGTTATAATAAAGTTGCGCTTGCAAATACAAATTGCGCTTTCGAGCGATGCAAAGACGGGGAGCGGGTCATTGCCGCTTTCAATATTGCCGACGCGCCCGTTACGCTCAATCTGGGCGGCGGCACGGCGCGCGATCTGCTTACAAACGAGGAGATGCCGCTTAATTGCGTTTCCTTGCCTCCCCATTCCTCTCGGGTGCTAATGAGGTTATAAAATGTGCTTCTTAGCTTCCCCTTGGGGGGAAGCCGAGGGCGGCGCGAAGTAGAGGGAGGGGGACGGCAAGCCGATCCCGCTTTCTTCTTCAAAATAAAAGAAACAAGCACAAGGCTTGTTTCTTTTATTTTGGTGGGGACAACAGGGCTCGAACCTGTGACCTCACGCATGTGAAGCGTGCGCT
>CAMUFJ010000011.1 GCA_947088135.1 uncultured Clostridia bacterium | reverse complement strand
GGAGGAATTGCAGGAGATAGAGGGGCTGAGCGAAGTGTCCGTCGATTTCGTCGGACAGCGCGTGAGCCTTTCCTACGAGAATGCGGAGAGTTTGGAACGGGCGATCGATACCGTTTCCCATTTCGAGAAGGTGGAAATCGTTGACGGCAACGCGCCCGTAAAACGGGAGCGGAGGCTCAAAGAGTGGCTTTCGATCGCAATCTCTTCGGCTTTTTTTGTCCCCGCACTCGTATTGCAGCTTTTGGGGCGGAACGAATGGGTTGTGTTCGGGCTCTTTCTCGCCTCCTTTGCGGCGGCAGGTTGGTCGGTGCTGTGGTCGGTCTGTAAAAATTTTCCCAAAGCATTTCGGGGCGGTTTTCACGGCGGACTTCTGCTCGATGAAAATTTACTGATGACTGTCGCCGCGGTCGGCGCGTTCGCGATTCGGGAGAGTATGGAAGGGGCGATCGTCATGTTGCTCTACCAAATCGGCGAGCTGTTGCAATCGATCGCCGTCGGTTCTTCGCGCGGGGCGATTACCCGCCTTATGGAATTAAAGAGCGATAGCGCGATTCGCATCGCTTCCGCGGGGCAGGAGGAAGTTTCTCCCGAAGAGCTCGAAATCGGCGACGAAATTTTGCTTAGGAAAGGGGATAAGATCCCCGCAGACTGCGTTTTGCTTTCCCAAACGGCTTGCGTGGACGCCAAGTCGATAACGGGCGAGGCGTATTTTAAGGAAATTTCTTGCGGGGAAGAATTACTCTCGGGCTACGTAAACGCGGGCGACGCCGTTCGCGCGCGGGTGGTGAGGCGTGCCGACGAGAGCGCGGCGGCAAAGATTTTGGAGCTTGTGGAAAACGCCGCTTCCCGCAAGGCGAAGCCCGAAAAATTCATAACCAAATTCGCGCGCATCTATACCCCCGTCGTAGTGATTTTAGCGCTTGTCATCGCGCTCGTGCCGCCCCTTTTTCAGGGGTATCGCTTCCGCGAGTGGCTGATCCCCGCGCTTAACTTTCTCGTTATTTCCTGTCCGTGCGCGCTCATTATCTCCGTACCGCTCACCTACTTTTCGGGCGTCGGGAGTTTGGCGCGTTTGGGCGTGCTCGCCAAGGGCGCGGTGTATTTAGATGCGCTCGCAGGCGTGAAGGTTGCCGCGTTCGATAAGACGGGCACGCTCACCGAGGGGAGGTTTATGGTAGCGCGGGTAAACGGCGGGGAGCGCGCGTTACAGCTTGCCGCCTCTCTCGAACGCAATTCCTCTCATCCCTTGGCGCAGGCGTTTTCCGATACGGAATGCGACGAAGCCGAGGACTGCGAGGAATGCGCGGGCATGGGCTTGAAGGGCACGGTGAACGGGAAAAAAGCGCTTGTCGGAAGCCTTCGCCTCATGCGCGAAAACGGCGTTTCAGCCGAGGAAATCGGCGGGAACGCGCTTGTTGTGTACGTCGCCGAGGAGGGCGTGCTCGTCGGAAGCGTGGAGATCGAGGACAAGCTCCGTCCCGAAGCCAAGGAGGCGCTCTCAGGGCTGAAAAGGGCGGGAGTCGAGCGGATCGCCGTGCTCACGGGGGATACCCGCGCACGGGCGGAAGAAACGCTTGCGGGTCTGCCCGCAGACGAGATTTGCTCGGAGCTTCTCCCCGAGCAAAAACCGCAAAGGGCGGAGGCGCTGAAAACGTACGGAAAACTTCTATACGTGGGCGACGGAATCAACGATACTCCCGTCATGGCGGCGAGCGACGTTGCCGTTTCGATGGGCGGGCTTGGGAGCGACGCCGCGATCGAGGCGAGTGATTTCGTACTTGCGACGGACAACCTGTCCGCGCTTCCCAAGGCGGTGCGGGGCGCGAAGAAAACGCGGAAGATCGTCGCCGAAAATATCGTGTTTTCGATAGCCGTAAAGGTTGCGCTCATGGCGCTGTCGCTGTTCGGGTTCGTTCCGCTTTGGGCGGCGGTGTTGGGGGATACGGGCGTCATGCTCCTCGCCGTGCTCAATTCCATGCGCATGAGAAGAAGGATTAAGTAATTCGTCGGAAACGGTTCCTCGTTTCTTTGTTCGGTCTATGGTATAATGCAAAAGAATAGGAGATGGGTATGCAGAATTTAAAACGGCGCATCGATTGCGCGGCAAAGAGGGAAAAATGCGACCTTGTAATCAAGAACGCCCTCGTGTTCAGCGTGTTCACGGGGGAAACGGAAGAGGGTGATATCGCCGTTGCCGACGGCGTTGTCGTCGCGATCGGCAAAGGGTACGAAGGAGAACGGGAATACGACGCGAAGGGCGCGGCGGCGATCCCCGGACTTATCGACGCGCATATTCACGTGGAGAGCTCGCTTCTCTCCCCCGAAGCGTTCGCTTCCCTCGCCGTTCCGCACGGCACGACGGGCATCGTAGCCGACCCGCACGAGCTTGTAAACGTGTGCGGGATTGCGGGTGCGGAATACGTGCGGGAAGCCTTTTCCCGTCTGTTCTTGGACGGGATCAATCCGCTCGACGTCTATTTACAGCTCCCGTCCTGCGTGCCCGCCACCCCCTTCGAAACGAGCGGCGCGGTCATCGACGGGAGGGAAACGGAACGCGAGCTCGGGCGGGATTTGTTTTTCGGGCTCGGGGAGATGATGAATTATCCCGCTGTCGTCGGGGCGGACGCGGACGTCCTTCGAAAGCTGACTGCCGCGAAGGAGCTGGACAAGGTTATCGACGGGCACGCGCCCGCGCTTACGGGAGAGGATCTCAACGGCTATTTGGCGGCGGGGATTCGCACGGATCACGAGTGCATTAGCGCGGAGGAATGTATGCAAAAGCTCGCGCGCGGAATGTATATCCAGCTTCGCAACGGTTCTTCCGCGCACAATATCGACGTCAACTACAAGGCGATGAACGCCTTTAATTTTCGCCGTTTTATTCTTTGCTCGGACGATAAAAACGCCCCCGATCTCGCGCGGAACGGTCATATGGACGACGCGCTCAGAAAGCTCGTCCGCTACGGCGTGCCCGCCGCTTGGGCGATTTGTTGCGCCACTCTCAACACGGCGGAGTGTTACGGATTAAAGGATAAGGGCGCGATCGCGCCTGCATATTCGGCGGATATCGTGCTCGTGAACAACTTGACCGATTTCGATCCGATCGCCGTATTCAAACAGGGCAAGCTCGTTGCGGAGCACAAAAAACCGCTCTTTCAATGCAATCTGCGCTATTTGCCCAAAGAGGTTGGGAGCACCGTGCGCATCAAGGACGTTACGCCTGACAGCTTCCGCATGAACGTTGCAAGCGGAAGGGCGCGCGCATTGTACGTCGTGCCCGATTCGCTTGTTACGGAGGAGGTCTGCGTTCCCGTAAAAACGGAGAACGGGGACGTGGTTTTGGCAAATACCGACCTTACCAAGCTCGCCGTTGTCGAAAGGCACTTTGCCACGGGGAATATCGGGCTTGCGCTCGTAAAGGGTTACGGCTTGAAAAACGCCGCGATCGGTATCTCCGTCGCGCACGACAGCCACAATTTGGTTATTATGGGGGACGACAACGGTAAAATGGCGCGCGTTACCGAACTTTTAAAAGAGGCGGGCGGCGGCATGGCGGTCGTCACCGACGGGCGCGAGGAGGTGTTTCCGCTCGATATCGCGGGGCTCATGAGCAGCGCCTCTTCGGAAGAGGTGATTGCGCGGACGGCGGAGATCGGCGAGCTCGCCAAGGCGCAGGGGATAAAAGAAGGTTACGAGCCTTTCATGACGCTCGCGTTTCTCTCCCTTGCGGTCATTCCCAAATTGCGCTTGACCGATCGGGGACTATTCGACGTGGAAACTTTTGCTTTTACGGATACGGAAATCAAATAGGGTGAAGAATATGTCAAATACAATCGTAGCGGCAACGGGAAACGCGCATAAATTAAAGGAGATCCGCGCGATTTTGCGCGGGTGGAATATTCTTTCGCAGGCGGAGGCGGGCTTTTTCGGAGAAGTGGAGGAAACGGGCTCGACGTTTATGGAAAACGCGCTTTTGAAAGCGCGCGCGGTATGCGGGGCGTTAGCGCTTCCCGCGCTTGCGGACGACAGCGGGCTGTGCGTGCCCGCGCTCGGCGGTGCGCCGGGGGTATTCAGCGCGCGCTATTCGGGGGGCGGCGACACCGAAAACAGAAAGCTTCTTTTGAAAAATCTGCAAGGCTCGGCGTCGCGCGAGGCTTACTTTTCCTGCGCCGTCGCGCTCGTGTTCCCCGACGGCAGAACGGTCACGGCGGAGGGGAGAACGCACGGAAGCATTTTAGCGGAGGAGAGAGGGAAAAACGGGTTCGGATACGACAGCCTGTTTTTCAGCGACGATTTAAAAAAGAGCTTCGGCGAAGCGGGGGAGGACGAGAAAAACGGCGTTTCCCATCGCGGGCGCGCCCTCTCTTGCCTTGCCGAAAAGTTGAGGGAAACGGTATGAAGACGATGATGGTATTGTCCGATTCCCACGGCAGGAGGCGGGTGATCGAAAAACTTTCCCCCCTCTTTGCGGAGAACGATTACATCGTACATTTGGGGGACGGCGCGTCCGATATGCGCGAGGTAACGGAGCAGTATCCCGAAAAGGTTTATGCGGTAAAGGGGAATTGCGACTTTTCGCGCGGAATAAACGAACTCGTTTTGGAGGCGGAAGGAGTGCGCTTTCTCCTCTGCCACGGGCACGCGTACGGCGTAAAGACCGATTTAAGCCGACTTGTCGCGCACGCAAAATCGCTCGGTTGCGCCGTCGCGCTCTACGGGCACACCCACCGCGCGGCGATCGAGGAGATAGACGGCGTTACGTGTATCAACCCCGGCTCCGCAGGCGCCTACTCAGACCCGAGCTATTGCTATCTCGTCGTCCAAGGCGAAAAAGTCGTTCCTAAAATCGTACGGCTTTGATTTCGCAAGCTTTTCGCTTGCTGTTTCAAAAAACAAGAGCCCTTCCGAAGAAACGGAAGGGCTCTTGTATCTGATTTTTATACGATATAGTCGGGATTGCTCGCCGCGTTGTCGAGCTCTTTTTTCTGTTCCGCGTATCCGGGCTTGCCGAGCAGGGCGAAGGTCGCTTTCTTGCCGGCTTCCACGCCGGGCTGGTTGAAGGTGTCCACGTTGAACATCGCGCCCGCGTACGCTGTTTGAAGTTCGAAGAAGTACAGGAGCTGACCGAGCGTATACGCGTTTACTTCGGGCATGTTGATCGTGTAGTTGAGCCGTCCCGCCTTGGTGAGCGC
Organism: uncultured Clostridia bacterium; assembly: GCA_947088135.1. Lineage (GTDB taxonomy): Bacteria > Bacillota > Clostridia > Christensenellales > Borkfalkiaceae > Gallimonas. The sequence goes on along the minus strand of CAMUFJ010000011.1, from coordinate 36,255 downwards.
GTAAGCGGTCGCTTTGTTTTCCGCTTGAATGAGCTCTTCCATCGTGTGTCCGCCGAGGAAGGAAACGTCGGGAATGTCCTCGCAGCCGTGGGGAATGGGGAATTTCTCCTTGTAACTTCCCACGGAGAGGAAGGTGACAACCTTGTCGAAAGGTCCTTCGGTATAGAGCTGAACCTGCGAATGTTGATCGGTCACGCCGAGCGCTTTCACGGGCGTCTGCCCCACGTTGCAGGGCTTGCCGTCGAGGGTGACGTTCTTGCCGAGCGATTCCGCCCAAAGCTGTGCGTACCAATCGGAAACGTAACGCAGATTATCGGAGTAGGGAATGAGCACGCCGATGTTCTTTCCGTCGTTCATCGCAATATATTGCAGCGTTGCGGAGAGAAGGGCGGGGTTTTCGTTCAGCTTGTTCGTCTTGCAGCGTTCGTCCATGTACGCCGCGCCTTGCAAAAGCCCCTCGATGTCGATGCCGAGCACTGCGGCAGGGAGAAGTCCCACGGGGCAAAGCTCGGAAAATCTTCCGCCCACGCCGTCGGGAAGAACGTAGGATTTTACACCGCCGAGTTCCTTGGAAATTTTCACGAGGTTTCCGCGGTTTGCGTCCGTCGTGAAAATAACGTGCTCTTTAACGTCCGCGCCCGCCTTTTTCAAGAGGTCGGCAATGATCAGATACTGCGTCATGGTTTCGCTTGTCGCGCCGGATTTGCTGATCACGTTGAAGCAGGTCTTGGTTACGTCGATGACGTCGAGCAGATCCTTCATGCGGACGGGGTCTACGTTGTCCTCCACGAAGAAGCGGGGGCCGCCGCGCTTTCCCTTGGGCAGGTCGTTGTAATGCAAATGGCAGAGCGCGTTGAACGCCATCGTAGGGCCGAGCGCCGAACCGCCGATGCCGAGCACGACGAAGTTATCGAACTTTGCGCGGATCTCCTCGGCAGTCTTCAAAATGTCCGCCACGATCTCGTCTTGGTTATAGGGAAGCTCCGTCCAACCCATAAACAGCTCGTCTTTGCCGCGGTTTTGGGAAACGTATGCGTGTGCTTTTTCGGCGATTTTTTCGTGCTTTTTCAGCGTCTTTGCGGATATTCCCTTCTTGCCGAGATAGCGGTCGGTCATGTTGGTGTAGTCTACTGTTACGCGCAAGCTTTCGCGCGCCTTGTCGTTGAGTTGCATGGTTGCCTCCGAATTGATTTCTGAATCTTATTTTAGTACTCTTCCGCGCGAAAGTCAAGAACGCGCAAGGGCTTTTTTGTTTTTTTTCGTAAAAAATCTTGCGAGGAGCGCGCGAAAATCCATTAGCTTGAAAACGGAAAGCAGGAGGACTTCGGCAATCAGCATAACGAGCATGGTCACGCCCAACGCGATGATGTAGCTAACGCATTGCATGAGCAGGTTGCGCAGTAATATCCCCGTCGCAAGCACGGGCAGCATGGCGAGAACAAGCTTGAAAAAGTATTTGCCCGATTGCAGTTTCCCCGCCTTTTTTCGGAGCAGTACGAGCGAGCAGACCGCCGTAATGGCAAAATCGCACGCCATGCCTAAGCAGAGCGCTCCGCTTCCCAAATAGCGGGGGAGGAAGTACACGCACGCGAGCATCGCCGCCGAACCGATCAGGAAGAACACGAGCGTCTGGCGTTCGCAGTTCATGGAATTTAATAGGCTTGTCGAAATCATGGTGATGCTCATGGGCAGGAGAATGAGCGCGCAATTTTGAAGAAGCTGTCCGCTCTGTGCGCTTGAATAGAGCATGATCCCCACGCCCTCCCCGCACACGATAAAGAAGGGGATCAGCATCGCCGCAATGAGCAGGGTAGAGTTGAGCGCGCGTTCCGCAAGCCGCGCCACTTCCGCCTTTTGCTTTTTGTAATAGCTTTCGGAGAGCTCGGGCACGAGCACGAGCGCGATGGAGCTGATGAGGGTGCTCGGGATCATGAGCACGGGCATTACCATACCGTACACGACGCCGTACTCGCTCAGCGCCGCGGAAGAGGAGTATCCCGCCGCCATTAAGCGCATGGGGAAGAGCACGGAGATAAAGGAGTTCATGAGCGAGGAGGAGGTGCGCATAGCGGTCACGGGGAGGGAGGATTTGAGCATGGGCTTGATCTCTCCCTTCGGGGAACGGAGCTTTCCTCCCTTAATGATGAAGTATACGAGCGCGATCGCGAAGGAGCACAGATAGGAGATGAGCACGGCAATCGCTGCCTTGTTGGTATCCGGTATGCCCGAAGAAAAGCAGAGCAGTAAAAACACGCCCATTGCGATCATAACGATCTCCTCGACGAGCTCTATGAGCGAATAGGCGAAAAACCGCTTGTTTCCCCAAAAGCTTCCGCGGATAATGGCGTACAGGGAAGTAAAGGACAGGGAAAAAAGCAGAATGTAGAAGAGATCGGCACAGCGCGGATCGGAGAAGATTTTCGAGAAGGGTGCGCGCAACAGGAAGAGCAGAAGGGTAATGGGCACGCTGAACGCGAGCGAGAGGAGCATGGCTGCCGTCGTCGCTTTATGCGCGCCCTCTTTGTTGCCCCGCGCGCGGTGCTTGGAAATGGTGCGGGATAGCGTGATGGGGAGTCCGCTCGAAGAAACGGTGATGAATACCGCGAATACGGAGAGAGCCACTTGGTAAACGCCCAGCCCTTCGCTTCCGAGTACGCGGGATAGAATGATGCGGTAAAGGAATCCGAGGCAGTGCTCGAATGCGGAGAATACGGTGACGACCGCGGCCGTCTTATAGAGATTTTGCATGGAATATTTTATTCGGGACATGCACCTTTTTATGTGCGTGCGAATAGGATAAAGGGTGAAACCTTGTTTAAATCTTCCCCGTCCCGAATTCTACCGCGTCAAGCCCGGGCAAACGCTTTTGGGGATTGCCGACGCGTACGGAATTCCCCCCCGTCTGCTTGCCGTAGAGAACGCCCTGAGCGAGGAGCCCCGCGCGGGGCAGGTGTTGCGCATTCCTGTCAAAAATTGCAATTTGTACCGCGTCCGCGGAGGCGAGAGTAAAACACAGCTCTGCGGTTCGCCCGAAGCCTTCGAGCGCAAAAACGGCACTGTCTGTCTTTATCCCGAACAGCTTATTTTTTTGTAAAGCGCGCGACAGGGGAAACAAATTTCACGGGCAGTGCATAGTATGGGGTAGGAACCGACAAGGTTCTTTACACGGAGGTAACAAATGTCATTTTTTTCCAATTTCTCATCGGACCGCTGTCCCGGCACGATCACGGGAAATCCGTTAAACGGTCTTTGCGAAAAGGTGTGTATTCAGGCGGAAAAAATCTTCGATGCGGGTATCATTCAAACAAGACTCGAAAATTATACGATCGCTCTTGACAACCCCGTGCCCGCAAGTCCTACATATCCGCTCACGTTTATCAGTGCGCGTTCTATCTCGGGGCAGGTGACTGTCACCGATCCTACGGTGGAGCGTCAGCCCGACGGCTGCAACGCAAGGGTGCAGGTCGGCGTTACCATTCCCATGGAGGTCGTCTACGTGGACGCCGCGGGAGTGGAGGGAAAGGCGACGAGCTCGATCACGCTCAACGAAGACGTTCTCATGTTCGTACCGCCTGCATCCGTTATGCCCTTTACGGTTACTGCGGTTGCGTCCTGCGTTTCTCCCGAGGGAACGTTCAACGAAACGAACGGCACCTTTGTCATCAGCGCTTGCGTCACCTGTATTTTAAAGGTGTCTATGCAGGTAGAGTTGCTTGTGCCCAGCTACGGCTATTGCGCAATTCCTCCCGCACAGGAGTATTCGCACGAAGTATGCACGGGCTTTTTCGAGCTTCCTCTCTATCCGCAGGGGAAAGCTTGCAGCAGAAAATAATTTAATCGATTTCAGCGCTCCCGCCGACGGTTTTGCTTTTCGCAATCCGTCGGTTTTTTGTTTGCTCTATTGTGATTGGCGGACTCTCTTACGTCGGCGACTTATAAATTTCTCCGAAACGAACAAAATACGGAGGGGGAGAATCATATCTGCACTGTAATGTACAGTAAACTTAATTGATTGTAACTGGAAAATATTACATAATTCTATTGATTTTCTTGACTCGTTGTAGTATAATGATAGCTGTAATTATGGCGAATTATGCCGATTTGATTACAAGGAGTGTTTAACGAATGAATATAAAATTTTCTCCACCCGATATATCGGAGGCTGAAATCGAAGAAGTAGCGGAAGCTTTGAAATCGGGTTGGATCACAACAGGACCTAAAACCAAAGAACTCGAACGGCAGGTTGCTGAGTTTTGCGGAGTAAACCGCGCGGTATGCCTTAACTCACAAACGGCTTGTGCAGAGTTGGCTTTGCGCGTGCTCGGGATAGGAAAAGGCGATGAAGTCATTACTTCCGCTTATACCTATACGGCAACCGCGTCGGTAATCGATCACGTCGGGGCAAAGATCGTTCTTGTGGACACGCAGAAAGACTGCCTTGAAATGGACTATGACGCTTTGGAAAGAGCGATAACTAAAAAGACGAAGGCGGTCATTCCCATTGATTTAGCCGGCATTCCCTGCGATTACGAGCGTATTTTCGAAATTGTAAACAAGAAGAAAAATCTTTTTAAACCGTCAAATAAAATTCAAAAAGCGATCGGAAGGATTGCCGTTTTGGCGGATACCGCCCATGCGTTCGGGGCGGAGTGGCACGGGAAAAAGGTCGGAAGCATTGCCGACTTTTCCTCGTTCTCATTCCACGCCGTGAAGAATTTTACGACAGCGGAGGGCGGTGCGTTGACCTGGCGCGATATCGAAGCGGTTGACAACGAAGAAATATACCGTCAAATGCAGTTGCTTTCTTTGCACGGTCAGTCAAAAGACGCGCTTGCCAAAACCCAGCTCGGCGCATGGGAATACGACATTATCGGTACTTGGTACAAGTGCAATATGACGGACGTTGCCGCCGCGATCGGGCTTGCGCAGATGAAGAGATATCCCGCGATGTTGGAACGCAGACGGGAAATCATCAAGAAGTACGACGATGCTTTCAAACCGCTCGGCATTAAAACGTTACGGCATTATACCGATGAGTACAAGTCGTCGGGGCATTTGTACATTACCCGCGTGCCCAATATAACGACCGAGGAGCGCAACGATATAATTATCAAAATGGCGGAGCGGGGAATTGCTTGTAACGTTCACTACAAGCCCTTACCGTTGCACACGGCTTATAAAAATTTGGGCTTTCAAGTCAAAAACTATCCGAATGCGTATGCGAATTTTGCTAACGAAATAACGCTTCCGCTTCATACTTGTCTTACCGATGAGGAGGCGGAGTACGTAATTAAAAACTATTCCGAAATCGTTAAGGAATATATTCAATGATAGTAAAAAAGTGGAAAAAGTTACCGCCCGAAATGCAGAACGAAGCGGTGCGTCCATATTACGAAAAATTGAGAAAGAAAAATTTCAGCTTGTTTTGGAAAAGACTTTTTGATTTTTTCGTTTCTTCGTTAATGCTGATAATTCTTTCGCCGATTTTTATTATCCTTGCCATCGCCATTAAAATCGATAGCCGCGGTCCTGTGTTTTTCAGGCAGGAGCGGGTAACGCAGTACGGCAAAAGGTTTAGAATATTTAAATTTCGGACGATGGTAAACAATGCCGACAAAATGGGTTCGCAAGTTACTGTTAGTAACGATATGCGCATAACAAAAGTCGGTAAGTTTATCCGTAAATGTCGTCTTGACGAGGTCAGCCAGTTGATCGACGTTTGGCGCGGCAAAATGTCGTTCGTTGGGACGCGTCCCGAAGTTCCGAAGTACGTTGAAAGGTATTCGGAAGAGATGATGGCGACTTTGTTGCTGCCCGCCGGCGTTACGAGCGAAGCGAGTATTAAATTCAAAGATGAAGACGAACTTTTAAAAGACGTTGAAAACGTTGACGAAGCATATGTAGAGGTTGTGCTTCCGAAAAAAATGGAATATAATTTGCAGTCGTTAAAAAAACAGGGTTTTTGGCGCGATATAGGAACAATGTTTAAGACGGTATTTGCAGTACTTAAGAGGTAATTTATGGGAGAGAAACAAAATTTTTCAGTTTTAATTTCAGTATATCACAAAGAAAAACCGGAATTTTTTGATAAAGCATTAGAAAGCATCAATAATCAAACAGTGAAATCTGATGAGTGGGTAATCGTTAAAGACGGACCGATTCCGCAAGAACTGCAAGATATAATTGATAAATACAAAAATTTTGAAGATGTAAACATCAAAGAAATATCCTTAGAAGAAAATAAGGGGTTGGGGATAGCATTGTCGGTCGGTGTTCCTGAGTGCAGTCATGAATTGATTGCAAGAATGGATACGGATGATATTGCTGTTCCTGACCGGTTTGAATTACAACTTGCAGAATTTGAAAAAAATCCCGAATTGGATATTTGCGGAGGGCACATTATCGAATTCGAAACCGACGAAGATCATCCCGTTGCGGAGAGGCGAGTTCCTTTAACTCACGATCAAATCGTGCAGTACCAAAAGAAACGCAGTGCGTTCAATCATGTGACGGTCATGTTCAAGAAAAGCAAAGTGCTTGAAGCGGGCAACTACAAAGATTGTCCGCTTATGGAAGACGATATGCTGTGGGTCGACATGATCCTCGCGGGCGCCCAGTGCATGAATATTGACGCATACTTGTGTCATGTGCGTACGAATAGAAGCATGATTGCACGCCGCGGCGGATTGAAGTATTATAAAAAATATAAACGTGCTAGAAAACAAATTTTAGACACCGGTTTTATTACTTCCAAAGAATATAGAAAAACGAATAGAATTCAGTTTTGGGTTTGCATAATGCCGAGGTGGATGCGTAAGTTTGTCTTTTTTCATTTAATTCATAAAAAATCGACCGCTAAACAGAAAAAGAATATAGGCGCAGAAGAATGATTCGCGAGATAAATTTAGATCAACTGAAAAAAATCGAATTGCAATTATTACTTGCCGTCCATGAAATCTGCGAAAAAGAAAATTTGAGATATTCTTTGGGCGGCGGAACTCTCTTGGGAGCGGTTCGTCATCAGGGATTTATCCCTTGGGATGACGATATCGATATTATGATGCCCCGTCCCGATTACGATGCGTTAATCTCTTATTGTCTTTCACATGACGTTCCGTTCAAAATTCGGTCGTGGGAAACCGATAAATCTTACGTTGATTTATCGGCTAAAATTTACGAACCGAATACTGTTTTGGAAGATGAAAATATTATCGACGGCAATAAGATCGGAGTCAATATAGACGTATTCCCCATTGACGGTTTGGGGAATACTTACAAAAAAGCAGTAAAAGCATTTAAATCGACCTCCTTTAAACGAAATTTGCTGATTGCCGCGCATTGGAATAAGTTTTTCAGGTCAAAAACGCACGCGTGGTACTACGAGCCTTTTCGCTTTACCTTTTTTATATTAAGCAGGTTTGTGAACAAAAGTAAATTATTCGCTAAAATTCAGAAGAAATATACGAAAATCGATTTTAACAGCGTGAACTTTGCGGCAGCCGTCGGCGGATCTTATCGAGAGAGAGAAATTTTACCGCAAGACGTGTTCACCGATTATGTAGAATTGCCCTTCGAGGAGTTTCATTTTAAAGCAATCGCGCAATATGACAAATACTTATCGAGTATTTACGGCAATTACATGGAATTACCTCCCGAAGAGAAGAGAATTTCCCATCACACTTTTAAGGCGTATTATAAGGAAGTCGAAGATAATCAATGATTAGTGTTGCAGTCTTGATGAGTACTTACAACGGAGAGAAGTACCTGAAAGAACAATTAGATAGTATTTTGTTTCAAAAAGAAGTACAAGTCGAGCTTTTTGTTCGGGATGACGGCTCGTCAGACGGTACAAAAAATATATTGAGTGAGTACGGTAATAAATTTGTAAATGTTCATATTGACTTTGCAACCAACGTAGGCGTCGGCAACAGTTTTATGAATTTGCTTTATTCCGTTCCGGATAGTTTCGATTTCTACGCGCTTGCCGATCAAGACGATATTTGGGAGGAGAATAAGCTGATTGAAGCCGTGAATCGGCTTGACGGTAAACTCTTATACGCTTCTAATCAAGAATGCGTTGATAAATATGGAAACTCGATCGGTTTAAGATATCAAGAGGACGCCTTTATACATTTAACGCCTGTAAGTATACTTGAATGCAATATGATTGCGGGTTGTACGATGGTGTTGTCGAACGATTTTTTCCGTATTCTTACAAACGAAGCGAATAGACCTTCGCCTATGCTATTGAGAAATAGAATACACGACGTTTGGATAGCAATGGTTGCGTCTTTGTTCAATGGAATTATTTATGATAAAAGGTCGTTTATTAAATATAGACAGCACGAAAACAATGTTGTGGGAGCATCCAGCAGTTTTTCTAAAAAAATAAAATCAAGATTTAAAAAGCTTCGTCATGCCGAATACAGGAACGGACGCAGTTTGCTTGCCCAAGAGATCGTGGAAAGATTTCCCCAAGAAGCGGAAAGCTATCCGCTGATTAAAATATGCTCACGGGAGAAATCCTTTAAAGGAAAAATTAAAATTTTAAAAAACGGCAGAGAATTAAGGAAATATACCAACGAAATCCGATTTGGTTTTTTCATTAAAGTAATATTTGGTTTGTTTTAGTGTTAGAGTATAATAATTAGGACTTAACGGATACATTATGGCTTTTTTAATGTTTTTGCTCTTAGCTGTATTCTTATTTATAGCGTATTATTCGGGGAAAAGAGATTTGCTTTCTCCCTGGTTTTTGTTGTGCCTAATGCTTTTTGCTACCTTTGCTATCGTGTTGTTTAATTATGCGAACTGGGAAGTTAAAATCAACCATCTATTTGTTATATACGTATGTACCGCAATCGTTTCTTTTGGGTTAGGCGGAGCGCTCGTTAAAAGTTTTAGTTCAACTTCTACTTTGTCTGCAATTCAATCCAATTCAACTGTACGGCTTTATGTGGACGATGCCAAGTTGAACAAACGGTATCCGGCATATACGTTGTTGGCTGTTTCTTTTGGCTTGGCAATTATTTATATTTATAAGCTGTTGTCTGACGTATCCGGTGCGGGCTCATTGGGGGAAAAATTACGTCAAATTTATAACAACATCGTTTATAATAATTATTCTCCCGGTTTTATCTTTAATCAGATGCGCGAAGTGATAACGGCGATTGCCTACGTAAATACTTACCGCTTGATGATAAAGCTGTTTTCCCGTAAAGATCGTACAAATGCGGTTGTTTTGATTTTACCGATAGTTTTGTTTATTGTGACGGCTTTGGTGACTTCCGATAGAAATATTTTCTTGAGGTATGCGTTCTATTTTATTTGCCTATATGTCTTGTTTTTCAGACAGAACTGCAAGGGCAAAGACGTCAATTTAAAAATCATCAAAAAAGTATTAGTGTTGGGAATCGTCGCTTTGATTATATTCTTCTTATTGGGAAAAATGAAGCAATATTCATCAAACTTAACTCGTATGATAAGCATTTACGGCGGTTCGGGGCTTTATAATTATAATCTTTGGTTGAGTGAAAATGAAGAAGCTTTACGATACGGTGCGGCAACGTTTAATACCTTTTTAAATTCATTTAAAACAATATTGGGTTATGTAGGCATAAATCTTGATTATCAAACGTTAAGCCGCTTTGATAAATTCATCGAATTCCAATCCGGCAACGGATACATTTACAGTTCCAATATTTATTCTGCACTAAAACCTTTTACGGAAGATTTTGGATACTTTGGGGTTATTCTTTTTCCTTTTATTATCGGCGCGATTTATCAATGGCTTTATATGTTTGCCCAAAAGAGCAAATATGGATTTGCTTGGGTTTTATACAGTATGCTGATTTATCCCGTACTGTTTTTCCCGATTGCGGAACAATTATTCGGACGGTTTAGTTTGGGGTTTGTATACGAATTGTTTTGGTTAGCGGTTATTTATTATTTTGCAATCAGCAAAAAAAGGGCGGTTGTCATAAAAAGAAAAATTCCTAACATGAATGGAGTTCAAAATGCAAAAGAATGAGATTATGAATATAGGCGTGATTTTTGCGGGCGGTGTCGGTAGCAGAATGCATAGCAAAGAAACGCCCAAACAATTCTTAAAGGTTCACGATAAGCCGATTATCATTCACACTTTGGAACACTTTGAAAAGAATCCTCAAATAGATGCCGTTGTGATAGCTTGTATTTCCGATTGGATTCCGCATTTGGAAAAGCTACTATATCAATACCGTATAGAAAAAGTCAAAAAAATAGTCGGTGGGGGAGAGAGCGGACAGCTTTCCATTTATAACGGTTTATGTGCCGCAGAGGAAGTTTCCGCGGGGCAAAAAGCAATCGTTTTAATTCATGACGGCGTTCGTCCTTTAATAAGTTCCAAATTGCTCTCTGAAAATATCCGTTGCGTCATGGAGAAGGGTTCGGCAATTACCGCAGGGATCGTTAAAGAAACAATTGTCGTCGTGGATGCAAACGGACAAGTGGAGCAGGTGCCGTCCAGAGAGAAATCTCGCGTCGCAAAAGCGCCTCAAAGCTTTTGGTTGAGCGATATACTGGGCGTTCATAGACAGGCGATGAAATCGGGAATTACGAATTCAATAGATTCCTGTTCGTTAATGCAACAGTACGGTTATCCTTTGTTTATGCTTGACGGTCCGTACGAAAATATTAAAATTACGACCCCTGACGACTTTTATACGATGCGTGCAATTCTCGACGCAAAGGAAAATGCTCAAATTTATGGTTACGGAGAAGAAACGAATTGATTGATTTGTCTGAATTAGAGGGCAGTAAAGTACTCATTACCGGAGCGAGCGGTTTAATCGGGAAAGCTCTTGTTAAAAAGTTAGTTTTGCATAACGGGGAAAATCATATAGACGTATATGCTTTGGTGCGGAATGAAAACAAAGCCCGTGTTGCTTTTTCCGATCTTCCGCAGGAACATCTGCATTATTTAGTATGCGACGTATGCAGCTTAATGCCCCAAGATTTAGGCATTAATTATGTCATTCATGCGGCAAGCAAAACCGCAAGCAAAGAATTTGTAACCGAGCCGGTTGAAGTTATTTTTAATTCCGTTTACGGAACAAAAAACTTGTTGGAATTTTCTCGCGTAAATCCCGTTAAGGGAGTTGTTTATCTTTCCACAATGGAAGTGTACGGTACGCCCGAAACCGACGAAAAAATATACGAGTTCCATCCGTCGAACATCGATACCATGAGCGCGCGTTCCAGCTATCCGGAAAGCAAACGACTGTGTGAAAGCCTTTGCGCGGCTTACGCTTCTGAATACAAAGTTCCCGTAAAAGTTGTAAGGCTTACTCAAACTTTCGGTGAAGGTGTAGAATACAACGACGCGAGAGTGTTTGCCGAATTTGCAAGATGTGCGATAGAGGGACGAGATATTGTATTAAAAACAAAAGGTGAAACAAAACGAAACTATATTGATGTTGGCGATGCGGTTGAAGCGATATTTACGGTACTTTTAAAAGGAGCTGAGGGGGAGGCATACAACGTTGCGAACGAAGATACGTATTGTTCGATATATGAAATGGCACAAATGGTAGCCAAGGAGTTTGGAGAAGGGAAAGTAAAAGTGCAAATTGAAGCAAACAGCGATATTGAAAAGCTTGGTTATGCCAAAACGCTAAAAATGAATTTGTCAACGGATAAATTGAAGCAACTTGGCTGGATTCCGCAAACTTCTCTTATAAAGTGTTACAAGAAACTGATTGCGTATATGAAACAAAACATACGTTAGGAATTTATGGCGCAAAACATTACGACGAAAAAATTTGCCAAGAATGTTGTTTTTTCCATGATTGCGCAAATCATATCTTTGGCAATTAGTTTTGTTACGACACTGATTGTTCCGAAGTTTATCGATGAATTTCAATATTCCTATTGGCAGACGTATATGCTATACGTCGGTTACGTAGGGGTGTTGCATTTTGGGTTGCTCGACGGATTGGTGCTTCGCTATTCCAAATACGACTATGAGGAGCTTGATAAAGCGAGGCTTCGTTCGCAGTTCGCAGTATTATTGATATTTACCAGCCTTATTGCCGGAATTATGGCGATAGTGGCGTTATTTACTTTTACGGGAATTAACAAATTTGTCTTTCTTTTCGTCGCTATCGGTATTGTCACAAGAAATTTCGTAACGTATGGATCCTATATGTTGCAGATTACAAATAGGATCAACAAGTACGTCGTTTTAATTATATGTCAGCGTTTGGTATACGGCGGTATAATCGGAGTGCTTTTAGCTCTCCGCATAAACGATTACCGTTGGTATTGTATTGCCGATCTATGCGGTGATGCCGTGGCTATATTAATAGGGATATTGTTTAATCGCGGACTATATTTGGGGAAAACCTTAAAAGTTTCCGAAACATGGAAAGAGTTAAAAAGCAATATTTCATCCGGAATTCTTTTGATGATGGCAAATTGGTCGGCAATGCTCATGGTCGGCAGCGCCAAAATGATCATTCAATGGCATTGGGATGAGTTGGTATTCGGAAAAGTTGCGTTCGCTTTTAGCGCATCAAACGTGTTTTTGGTATTTGTGACGGCGGTAAGCGTTGTTTTATTTCCGTCTTTACAGCGAATCGATCGGGATAAATTACCGCAGATGTACAAAAGCATTCGCGGGCTAATTTCCCCCTTGCTGTTTTTTATCATGCTGTTTTATTTCCCCGGGTGTTGGCTTCTCAATTTATGGTTGCCGAAATACAGCGAAAGCTTGCCTTATCTTGGAATTTTATTGCCGATTATCATTTATTCTTCCAAAGTAAGCTTGTTGACCAATAACTACTTGAAAGTATACCGAAAAGAACAGAGTATGCTGTTGGTTAACGTAATTTCAATTGCGGTCGGAATAGTGCTGTTTGTACTTTGTGCTTATTTGTTCGATCATTTAACCGCGCTGTTGTGTTCGGTTGTATTCGTGATCATGCTCAATTCGGTTTTGTCGGAAATCGTTGTTTCAAAATTGATCGGCGTCAACTTGGTCAAAGAATACATTGTTGAAGCATTCATTACGGTGGGGTTCATTTTATGTGCGACGCTGTTGCCTCGTTGGTGGGGATGCTTGGCATATTTCGGCGTATTTGCCGTTTATGCCGGACTCAATTACAAATCGGTGATGCACCTGGCTAAAAGCATAACCAATCGGATATTTCGCAAACGAAAAACGGTTGATACGAATACGGCAGAAGAGGTAAGCGGACAAGTCGAGGAAAGCATCGATGCGCAAGATCAGGCGGAAAGCGCCGATCGGCAAATAGAGGAGAATAAGGAAGAATGAAAGGAATTATTTTAGCAGGGGGGTCGGGTACGAGATTGTATCCCTTGACAAGGGTCACGAGCAAACAGTTGTTGCCGGTGTACGATAAGCCGATGATATACTATCCGTTATCGGTTTTAATGACGGCGGGGATCAAAGATATTCTCATCATCTCTACGCCGCAGGACACGCCGAGGTTTGAGGAATTGCTTGGAAACGGGCACTCGTTCGGAATCAATTTGTCTTATGCCGTCCAACCTTCCCCCGACGGGCTTGCTCAGGCGTTTATTATCGGAGAAAAATTTATCGGACAAGACAACGTGGCGATGATCCTCGGCGATAATATCTTTTACGGGCACGGATTCGGTAAAATGCTCAAAGACGCCAAGAAAAATGCAGAGCAAGGCAAGGCGACGATTTTCGGTTACGGCGTGAAGGACCCCGAACGCTTCGGTATCGTGGAATTCGACGCGGACGGCAACGTGCTGTCCGTGGAAGAAAAACCGCAGAAGCCGAAATCCAATTACTGCATTACGGGGTTGTACTTTTACGATAACCGAGCAGTTGAATACGCGAAAGCGATTAAACCGTCCAAGCGCGGCGAGTTGGAAATTACCGATTTGAACGCAAAGTATTTGCAGGCGGGAGATTTGACGGTTCAGCTTCTCGACAGAGGGTTTGCTTGGCTCGACACGGGTACGATGGATAGCTTGTTCGAAGCTGCGGAATTCGTTCGGGTGCTTTCTCAGCGTCAAGACGTAACGATTTCCGCACCGGAAGAAATAGCGTTCCGCAACGGTTGGATCAGCCAAGAGCAGTTGCTCGCGGTTGCCGACGGGTACGGGAAGTCGCCTTATGGCGAGCACTTGAAAAAAGTTGCAGGCAGTAAAATTACGGAGGGAAAATAAATGACGATTATTGTGACCGGCGGCGCCGGATTTATCGGAAGTAACTTCATCTTCCATATGCTGAAAAAGTATCCGACGTACAGGATCGTATGTTTGGACAAGCTGACCTACGCGGGGAACTTATCCACCCTGAAAAGCGTGCTGGACAAGCCGAATTTTCGGTTTGTAAAAGCTGATATTTGCGATCGTGCGGCGGTATATCGTCTATTTGAGGAAGAAAAGCCCGACGTCGTCGTCAACTTTGCGGCGGAGAGTCATGTCGATCGGAGCATCGAAGATCCGGGTGTTTTCTTGCAGACGAATATTATGGGAACGGCAACGCTCATGGACGCTTGCCGCAAGTACGGGATTAAACGTTATCATCAAGTATCGACCGATGAGGTTTACGGCGATTTACCGCTTGACAGACCCGACTTATTTTTTACCGAGCAGACGCCCATTCACACGAGCAGCCCGTATTCGTCCAGCAAAGCGTCGGCGGATTTGTTGGTGTTGGCGTATTACCGCACGTTCGGTTTACCCGTTTCTATCAGCCGTTGTTCCAACAACTACGGGCCCTATCATTTCCCCGAAAAACTCATTCCTTTGATGATTGCCAACGCGTTGAACAATAAACCGCTTCCCGTTTACGGCAAGGGCGAAAACGTGCGCGATTGGCTGTACGTGGAGGATCATTGCAAAGCAATCGATTTGATTATCCATAAGGGCAGAGTCGGGGAAGTATACAACGTCGGCGGGCACAACGAGATGACCAACATCGATATTGTAAAACTTATTTGTAAGGAGCTTGGTAAACCCGAAAGCCTGATTACCTACGTTGCCGATCGAAAAGGGCACGATTTGCGGTATGCGATCGATCCGACAAAGATCCATAGCGAGCTCGGCTGGCTTCCCGAAACGAAGTTTGCCGACGGGATCAAAAAGACGATTCAATGGTATCTCGATAACCGCGAGTGGTGGGAAACGATTATTTCAGGCGAATATCAGAATTACTATCAAAAAATGTATGGGAATCGGGCATGAAAGTTTTGGTAACGGGCGTTAAAGGTCAGCTCGGGAATGACGTTGTAAACGAATTGAAGAAACGCGGACACGAAGCTGTTGGCGTAGATATCGACGAAATGGATATAACCGACAAAATTCGGGTTCATGAAGTTTTACAAAGCGTGAAACCGAATTCGGTGATCCATTGTGCCGCATGGACGGCGGTGGATGCCGCGGAGGACGTGGAAAACAGAGCGAAAGTTCATGCAATCAATTCGCTGGGGACAAAGTATCTTGCGGAGGAATGTAAGAGTCTTGGCTGTAAGCTGATGTATATTTCCACCGATTATGTATTCGACGGAAAAGGCGATACTCCGTGGAAACCTGAATGCAAAGCATACCGCCCCCTCAATGTTTACGGTAAGTCGAAGTTAGAGGGTGAGCTGGCAGTTGCGTCTTTGCTCGATAAATTTTTTATTGTCCGTATTGCGTGGGTGTTCGGCAAGAACGGAAATAATTTTATCAAAACGATGCTTGCGTTGGGCAAGAAGTATCATTCGATCCGCGTTGTGAACGATCAAATCGGCACGCCGACTTACACTTACGACCTTGCCCGTCTTTTGGCAGACATGATCGAAACGGAACATTACGGATACTATCATGCGACCAATGAAGGGGGATATATTAGTTGGTGTGAATTTGCCGGAGAAATTTTCAGGCAAGCGGGATATCCTACTGAAGTGATCCCCGTGACCACAGAAGAATACGGACTTTCCAAGGCAGCAAGACCGTTTAATTCCCGCCTCGATAAGACCAAACTGATTGAAAACGGCTTTGAGCCGTTACCGACTTGGCAGAACGCACTTGAAAGATATTTAGAGGAGTTAGGAGAATACCATGCAGATTAAAGTGGAAAAAAACGTAGGCGGTATCGAGGGGCTTTGTATCATCGAGCCTGCGGTACACGGCGATTCGCGCGGTTATTTTATGGAAACTTATAATCAACGCGACATGGAGGAGGCGGGGCTCAGAATGCATTTCGTACAAGACAATCAGTCGATGAGTACGAAAGGTGTGTTGCGCGGACTTCATTTCCAAAAGCAATTTCCGCAGGGGAAGCTTGTTCGCGTTATCAAGGGGCGCGTTTTCGACGTTGCGGTGGACGTCCGTAACGGCAGTAAAACGTACGGCAAATGGTTTGGCGTGGAGCTGACGGAGGAGAACAAGAAGCAGTTTTATGTTCCAGAAGGCTTTGCCCACGGTTTTTTGGTGTTGAGCGAAACGGCGGAATTTTGCTATAAAGTAACTGACTTTTACCACCCGAACGACGAAGGGGGAATTGCCTGGAACGACCC
Organism: uncultured Clostridia bacterium; assembly: GCA_947088135.1. GTDB lineage: Bacteria > Bacillota > Clostridia > Christensenellales > Borkfalkiaceae > Gallimonas. The sequence goes on along the minus strand of CAMUFJ010000011.1, from coordinate 19,714 downwards.
TGATATCGGGATAGAATGGCCTGAGGTCGTAGGAAAGTACCAAGGGAAAGCCGATCCTTCCGGATACACCTTGAAAGACGGTACGCCGATTGTAATGAGCGAGAAAGATAAATGCTTTGGCACTGTTAACACGTAAGATATTTCGCTAAATTCTACGGCAAATATTGTCAGAGCTATTTAGTTGATTTAATTTTACGAAAGGTGTATATTTATTTTAACCATAAAGAAATTTTTGAAATTATTATTTATAGTTCCTTTCATTTTTTTTAAGTTTTTTTTCGGCTTGTCATGAAGAAAATTCACGATCCCCTTTAAAGGAAATTGCAGTTGTTTTGTTGAACGGCGAACACTATTCGGTTATTGGGAATAATAAGCAGATCGCGGAAAAGGGAGAAACGATTGTATTTGAAATAAATATTGAAAGAGGGTATAGAGCCGTTTCTTTTTTTGGGGACGATTGCGTTATATCCGATAACCTTTCGTTTGCGCAGACTGTTACGTTTTCAAATGTTTGTTATAACATGACAGCGCAGATTGAAACCGAAGAGATTCCGGTTGTGGATTTTGAGGTCGTTTGCGATGAGAACATGGGCGATATCGAATTAACATCTTTACTTGGCTCGGCAAGTAAAGATTTATATTATGACTGTGATATAATCGATTTGGTCGCAGTTCCCCAAAGCGGACATAGATTTGTTTGTTGGAGCACGGATAACTATATCGCTTCCGGCGGCAGTTTTTATGGGTATGACGCGGTTTTGGGTAATATCGATTTTGCTACTGTCGGAAAATTATACGCCAATTTTAAAGATATTACTAATACGAAAAACACGTTGGTATATAAATTAAAAACGGGGTAGAAATAGAACAGGATTGTTCTGTTCAGATCGAACACCATTATAGGGCGAATACATATACCGCCGTAGATATGCGCGCAAAAGGTATAGATTGCGATAGCAGGTTTTTAGTCGGTTGGAACACCGTAGACGGCGAATACGTCGGGTTAGGCAGTCGCGTAGCAACTGCGGATAAAGAGGTAATTTTATATCCCGTTTGGAAAGAATATGCTTCGGAAAAAGATTTCACTATGAATAACGGCATATTGACCGGTTTTTCGGGAATGCCGGACGATGACGGAGCCGTGGTTATTCCGAATCGGGTGAATGGGGAAAAGGTTACGGCGATTGGAGAAAATGCTTTTAAAGATTGCCTTGCGAAAACTTACTACATACCCGACACGGTGGAAACAATAGAAGATAATGCTTTCTTGAACTGTACGAATCTGAAAGAAGTGTATATGTCGGATAATCTTATGAATATTACCGACAGCGCTTTTAAAGGTTGCGCGAATTTCGAAACATTGCATTTAAATGCTTATTTTAAACCCAAGCACGCAAAAGAGGACATCTCTATTGTCAGTGGTTTTACGATAGTAATTTTCATTTAAATGATAGCGGCGCGATTTATTACACTTTGCAGCTTGCGCAGGAAATCAAATCAAAATTAGGCGATTATACCTCTATAAAGACAGATATACCTTCGGCGCCCCAAGAGCCGGATGAAGGAGGGGCAAGCGGAACACTTTCAAAAGAGCTTGAAGAAGCGGCAAAAATTTTTAATTTAAGCGGCGTAGATATTACAGTAGAAGCAGGTGAAGTTATTTACAAAGGTGAATGGATTATTACAGGGCTTACTGAATTTGGTGCGTCTTTGACGGAATTGACTTTGCCGGACGAGCTTATGGGATTGCCTGTTACAACGATCGCAGATGGGTGTTTTAAAGATTCGAACGTGAGTAAATTGATTTTCGGTTGTAATATTTCGTCTGTAAATAAGGCTGCTTTTGATGGATGTGCAAATTTGCGGGGTATATACATTACGTCGCTTGATCCCAATACGTTTCATCCTTCTTCTGATATTTTAGATGGATTAGTTGATTGTGTATTTTATGTCCCCGAAGAAGTTTATACGGATTACATTCTTGACTATTTTTGGGGATATCTTGATGGGAACAAAATTTTGACATATTAGTGTTAAGAATAATCGAGCGGATGCTTTTTAATCCTCATAGTGTTTTTAATTGATATTTTCATAATCCTTCTATTTTCGACATAGAAATATAGTATCTTTTGTCGAAAAAAGGGGGATTTTTTGTGTGGGAGAATATCGAAAAGCGTGTGATTGCGTGCGGTGAGCATATCGTAAAAACGGGCTGCACGGTGCGCGCCTGCGCGGAACGCTTCGGGACAAGCAAATCTACCGTACATAAAGACGTGACGGAGCGGCTCAGAGAGGTCGATCCCGAACTGTGGGAACAGGTGAAAAAGGTGCTCAGCGTCAATCTCAGAGAGCGCCATTTGCGCGGCGGAGATGCGACCAAACGCAAATATGCCGGTCGGCGTTTAGAAAAAAACAACTGACAAGGAAATAATTTCTTTCGAATATTTCTTTTCGTCCCTTGTCAATTTGCCGTTTATATGATATAATATACAATCGGAAATAATCTAACTCATTGTACTATTTACGGCAAAACGGACAAAAAAGATGACGGAAGAGAAATATTTGGGAATCGACGTCGGTTCCACGACGGTGAAGGTGTGCGTAATGAGCGGGGAGGGCGAAGTGCTCTACTCCTCTTACGAACGGCATTTTTCCCGCGTAAAGGAATGCGTATTGGGCGAATTGGAAAAGATTCGTCCTTTTGGCGCACGGTTTAAACCGTGCGTGACGGGTTCTGCGGGACTGGGGCTTGCGCAGCGCGGGGGGCTCCCCTTCGTGCAGGAGGTGCAGGCGGCGTTCGGGGCGATCAAAAAACATTATCCCGATGCCGACGCGGCAGTGGAGCTTGGCGGCGAGGATGCGAAAATTATTTTCCTCACGGGCGGAACGGAACAGCGTATGAACGGAAGCTGCGCGGGCGGAACGGGCGCGTTTATCGACCAAATGGCGACTCTGCTCAACATGACGGCGGACGAGATGGATAAGCTCGCGCTGACCGCTGAGCGGGTCTATCCCATTGCTTCCCGTTGCGGCGTGTTCGCGAAATCCGACGTGCAGCCTCTGCTCAATCAGGGGGCGAGCAAAGCGGACATTGCGGCTTCCATTTTTCAAGCGGTCGTAGACCAAACCGTTTCAGGTTTGGCGCAGGGGCGGCGGATCAAGGGGAAGGTACTCTTCCTCGGCGGACCTCTGCACTTTTTAAAGGGACTGCGCAAGGCGTTCCAAACGACGCTCGGGCTTGACGACGAACACGCGATATTCCCCGAAAACGCGCCCTGTTTCATGTCGATCGGGGCGGCGCTCGCCGCGAAAGCATCCGACGCGGAGGAACTCGACGTGATAATCGCGCGTCTGAAAAAGGCGTCGGAAACGGGCGAGATCACCGTGGGGGATCCCCTGTTTGCCTCGCGTGCGGAGTACGACGAATTCGTTGCACGCCATATGCGGAGCGATTTGCAATTCGAAAACGTTTACGCTTATGAGGGGGACGCTTATCTCGGGATCGATTCGGGATCTACGACGACCAAGCTCATTCTCGTTACGCCCGACAGTAAAATATTGTATTCTCACTATCAGTCCAACAACGGACAGCCTCTCGACATCGTTGTGAACAAGATCCGCGAGATTTATTCTCTCATCGGAAGCAGGATAATTATTCGCGGCGCGTGCGTCACGGGCTACGGCGAGGATATGATGAAGGCGGCTTTGAAAATCGATTTCGGCATCGTGGAAACGATGGCGCACTTTAAAGCGGCGTTGCATTTCAATCCCGAAGTGGATTTCATCATCGATATCGGCGGTCAGGACATTAAATGCTTCAAGGTGAAAAACCGCGCGATCGATTCCATTATGCTCAACGAGGCTTGTTCTTCCGGTTGCGGCTCATTCATTCAAACTTTCGCAAAGGCGATGGGAATGGAAATCGAGGAGTTCTCGCGGCTGGGACTTTTTGCGCCCCACCCCGTGGAGCTCGGCTCCCGCTGTACGGTGTTCATGAACAGTTCCGTGAAGCAGGCGCAGAAGGAGGGAGCGAGCGTAGAGGACATTTCCGCAGGGCTCTCTTCGTCCATTGTAAAGAACGCTATTTACAAAGTCATCCGCGCGCGCACGCCCGACGAGCTCGGAAACCATATCGTCGTGCAGGGCGGAACATTCCTCAACGACGCCGTGCTCCGTTCTTTCGAAAAGGAAACGGGCAAAAATGTGGTGCGTCCTGCGATTGCGGGCTTGATGGGCGCGTTCGGCGCGGCGCTTTATGCCAAAGAGAATGCCCGCGCGGACAAGCTTGTGAGTTCCCTCGTTACCGAAGCGGAGCTGAAAAACTTTACCTATACCTCGCAATCGGTATGCTGTAAGGGCTGTACCTCTAAATGTAATGTGAACGTATTAACGTTCGGGGATGGACGAAAATTTATTTCGGGCAATAAGTGCGAGCGGGGCGCGGGAATGCGTGTGCCTGCGGAGCGCCCCGATTTGTACGCGTTTAAGTATGAAAAATTGCTACAACAGCCTACCGTAAAAGCGGGGATTCGCGGCAAGGTAGGATTGCCGTTACAGCTCGTTATGTACGAACAACTCCCTCTCTGGACGGGCTTCTTCGAAAAGTGCGGTTTCGAGGTCGTCCTCAGCGACAAGAGCTCGCGCGAGCTGTATTTCAAGGGACAGCACACCGTGGCGAGCGACACCGTCTGCTATCCCGCAAAGCTCATGCACGGGCATATCGAATCGCTGCTCGATAAGGGGGTAGACTTTATCTTCTATCCCTGCGAAAGCTATAATTTGGACGAGCACGATTCCGTCAATCATTACAACTGCCCCGTAGTGGCGTATTATCCCGAGCTGTTGAAGGCGAATAACGAGCGGCTTAACGATAGCAATTTCGTGATGCCCTACATAGACCCCAACAACCTCAGGAAGACTGCGCGCACGTTGAAGCGCTCGCTTGCAAAATACCGTCTGCCGCTTTCCCTCGTCAAGAACGGACTGCGCGAGGGAATGAAACGCATGGAGATTTTCCACGAACAGATCGTGGCGGAGGGAAGAAAGATTCTGATGGAGGCGGAGCGTACGGGCAAACGGGTGATCGTGCTTGCAGGGCGACCCTACCACGCAGACCCCGAGATCAATCACGGAATCAGCAAATTGCTCAATTCGCTCGGGCTTGCGGTCGTGTCGGAGGACGCCGTTTTCGAGGAGGGCAACAAAGTTCTCGTGAACGTGCTCAACCAATGGACGTACCACGCACGGCTCTACCGCGCGGCGGAATTCGTGACCGATCATGCGAATTGCAATCTCGTTCAGCTCGTTTCGTTTGGTTGCGGTATCGACGCCATTACCACCGATCAGGTGCGTTCGATTTTAGAGCGCAAGGGCAAGCTTTATACGCAAATCAAAATCGACGAAATCAACAATTTAGGCGTAGTGAAAATCCGCCTGCGTTCCCTACTTGCGGCGATCGAGGAACAGGAGCGGAAAGACTAGTCCGTTTAACGAAGGAATCAGAATGGATCAGACAATCGATTATAGAGAAGAATACCCCCGTTTCACACAGGAGATGAAGAGCGAGTACACGATCTTGGTGCCCGATATGCTCCCGTGGCACTTCGACGTGCTACTCCATATCATGCGCGCCGAGGGCTACAAGGTGGAGCTCCTGCGCAACGAGGGGCGCGCCGTCATCGACGAGGGCTTAAAGCACGTCCACAACGATACCTGTTTCCCCGCGCTCTGCGTAATCGGACAGTATCTCGACGCGCTCAAAAGCGGGAAGTACGACGTGAACAAAACGGCGGTGCTCATCACGCAATCGGGCGGCGGATGCCGCGCGAGCAACTATATTCCGCTCATACGCCGCGCGCTTAGGGCGGAGTTTCCGAACGTCCCCGTCCTATCGCTTAATTTCGCGGGGCTTGAAAAGGATAGTTCCCTGCAAGCGGGTTTGGGCTTTCTTATCAAGCTCGCATACGGCATCTATTACGGCGACCTCATCATGAGCGTGTACAATCAGACCAAGCCCTATGAGCTTAGCGAAGGGGATTGTGCTGCGGCGCGTGAAAAGTGCGTTGCTTATATCAAGGACAGCTACGATAAAAAGAGTTATAAAAAATTCAAGCGCAACGTGTACTATATCCTCAAAAGCTTTGCCTCCGTGCCCGTTAAAAGAGAGGAGAAGGTCAAGGTCGGTATCGTTGGGGAGATTTACGTGAAGTATTCTCCGCTCGGCAATTCCCACCTTGAAGAATTTTTGCTCTCCGAGGGGTGCGAGCCCGTCGTGCCTGCGCTCATGGATTTTATTTTGTACTGCGTTATCAATAACGTGAACGACTATAAGTTTTACGGAATCGGCAAAAAGAGCAGTCTGATCTTCCGCCTTGTCTATAAATGGCTGTACGGCAAACAAAAGAAGATGATCGCGCTGACGAAGAAGCACGGCGTGTACGAGCCCGTTCATGACTTCGAGCACTTACGGCGGTGCGCCGATAAGGTCATCAATCAAGGCGTAAAGATGGGCGAGGGGTGGCTGATCCCCGCCGAAATGGCGGCGCTTGCCGAAACGGGCACGGATAACATTGTCTGCGCCCAACCTTTCGGGTGTCTGCCAAACCACATTGCGGGCAAGGGCGCGGTACGCGTTTTAAAGAAGCTGTATGAAAACGAGAATATCGTTCCCGTCGATTACGACCCTTCGGCAACCCGCGTCAATCAGGAGAATCGCATCAAACTCATGCTCGCAACCGCGCGGGAGAATTTAAAGAAATAAAAACTGAACGGAAAAAAGTCGGGCTGTAACGGTTCGACTTTTTTTGCGTCCGCAGCATGATTGAAAAAAGGGAAAATTTCCCGAAAAAATTTTGGTAAAAACACTTGACAAATCATACTATGTAATGTATAGTATTATGCGAAGAGGGGTATTCAATGGATATTCAAATGAAAAAAGGATTGCTCGACGTTTGCGTACTCGCCTTGTTAAAACGGGGCGATTCGTACGGCTATCAAATCGTATCCGAGCTTTCCGCCGTGATCGAAGTATCCGAATCCACCCTCTATCCGATTTTAAAACGGTTGGACAGCGGGGGGCTTCTCGTTACCTACACCCGCGAGCACGGAGGACGGCTCCGAAGGTATTACCGTATTACGCGGTTGGGGCTGAAACGCGTGGAAGAATTTTCGAGAGAGTGGAAAGAACTGAAAAAGATAAACGCCTTTATTCAAGGAGGAAGCGAATGACAAAGCGTACCTATTTAAAACGTTTGAGAAAAGCGTTGAAGGGAGTTCCCAATCGGGAAAAGGAAAAATTGATCGAATATTACGACGAGTTGATCGACGAATCGCGGGAGCGCGGAAAGACGGATAGAGAAATCTTTGCCGAGCTTGAATCGCCCGCGCAGGTCGCGGCGGACTATTTTAACGCCAACGAGGGGGAAATCGGTTTCGACGATCCGCCCCGCAAGCGTCCCGTTCGCCGCACCCGTCCCGATTACGACGATTACGACGACTATGATTACGAACCGCCCCGCAGACGGGCTCCGCGCAGGCACGAGCCGCGCAGACAAAGAAAGGGCATGAGCGGCGGAAAATTGCTCTTGTTCGTGTTGCTGTTCCCGCTTTGGCTGCCGCTCGTCCTCGTTGCTTTCATGATCGCGCTTGCGGCGTTCCTCGTCGGGATTGCGTTCGTCATTGCCTTTGCCGCACTGACGCTCGCTTTCTCGGTCGGAGGCGTTTACCTCATCGTCATGTCCTTCGGCGTCATCTCCGCCAACGGTTCCATTGCCACCGTGCAAATCGGCGCGGGCGTAGCTCTGATCGGGCTTTCCGTACTTGCCGGCATGTCGGTAGGGCCTACGGCGCGCGGGTTTGCCTCCTTTACGGGCTGGGTGCTCCGCGGATTCCGCCGTGTCGAGCACGTGCGCGTGCATTCGACGGGAAAGACGATCACGACCGCCGCGTTCGGGTTTGTGTTCGTGCTCGTCGGTTGCGGCGTCGGCGCGCTCGGCATGGGAAAATTGGATTGGAACTGGCGCAATCTCGCCGTTGTGGGCGACGTGCAGGAACACTCGGAGGAGCTTCTGCTTGACGGGCTGAACGCGCTTTCCGTCGATTCCGACAACTTGACTTTGAGCGTGGTACGCACGGACGGCGAAGCGAAGCTCGTGTACACCGACTGCACGGAGATCCCTAAGAGTTATTCCTTCGAAGAGGGGAAAATTCAATTGAGCTCGGGGGAATGGACGCATAATTTTTGGGCGAACGTCAAGCAGACTTGGAGCCACGGCGTGCTCTTTCCGGCAGTCATGAGCGAAACCAACCGTGCCGTGCTGTATTTGCCCGAAAGCTATACGGGCGCGCTTACGGTGAGTATGAGCAACGGCGGGTTAAGCATGGAGGGCATCTCTTTGGAGAGCCTCAGCCTTACTTCGAGCAACGGCTACGTGTCCGTGAAGGACGGCGCGTTTACGACGGTCGGCGTAAAGACCAACAACGGCTATGTGTCCCTCGACGGCGTTACCGCTAAAAGCGTAACGGCGGAAACGGACAACGGGTTTGTTTCTTTGAAGAGCGTGAACTCCGACCTCATCGACGCGAACACCGACAACGGCACGGTGGACGTTTATCGCGTGATAGGGCAGGATATCCGCTTAAAGTCGGGAAACGGGTCGGTCAGCGGTTCGCTTTTGGGAGTGAGGGACGACTATCAAATCACCGCCTCCGCGGGGCTCGGAAGCTGTAATCTCAGCAATACGGAAACGGGCTTGCGCATTCTTAACGTGCGCACGGGGTGCGGCAGCATAAACATTGTGTTTGAAAACTAAGTATTCGATCCGCCTTCTTTCATGAGGCGGATCTTTTTCCAAAAAAAGTTCGCCGTTGCGAACTTTTTTTGGAAAAAAGCCGTTTAAACGCTTGACAGCGGGGGAGAGAAGTGCTAAAATAGCCGTGAAGTTCGCAAAGGCGAACTAATTTTTCGAAATTATAGTTCGCAATGGCGAACTAAAAAAAGGAGCGTTATGCCGCTTGTGTTTGCGCCTACGGGGCGGGAAATGAAAATCGTAAAAATTGTAGCGGACGAAAAGACCAAAAAGCACCTCGCCGATATCGGGATCATCGCACAGGCGAAAATCACTGTCCTTTCTTCTGCGGGGGGCAGCGCGGTGTGCATGGTAAAAGACGGGCGGCTTGCGCTCGATAGGACGGTTGCTGCGGGCATTTTTGTTGCGTGAAGGGGGCAATCGGCTTGGCGGCGTCAAGTACAATGTGCCGGGAATCATAGAAAGAAAAAAAATTATGCTCTCACGAATTTTTTGCGGAACAAAAAATAGTGAACATAAATTTCGGAGGTATACATAGAAATGGAAAAGAAGCTCAATGAATTTTCCATAGGGGAGAAGGGCATTATCAAGTCCGTATCCGGAGAAGGGAAAATTCGGCGCAGACTGTTCGATATGGGCGTCACGCCCGGCGCGAGCGTTCTGTTGCGCAAAAAAGCGCCGCTCGGCGACCCGCTCGAAGTCACCCTGCGCGGCTATGAACTCACGCTTCGCAGTTCGGAAGCGGCTTGCGTTGTTACGGAGGTGGACGCATGAAAAAATTCGCCTTGGCGGGCAATCCCAACTGCGGAAAGACGACGCTTTTCAACCTCTTAACGGGGTCTACGGCATATGTCGGAAACTGGCCCGGCGTTACCGTAGATAAGCGCGAGGGGACTTACAAGCGCGGAGAGGAGCCCGTGCAGATCGTCGATTTGCCCGGCATTTACTCCCTGTCGCCCTATACGCCTGAGGAGGTTATTTCCCGCAAATTCATTTTGGAGGAAAAGCCCGACTGCGTTATCAATATTATCGACGCGACTAATATGGAGCGCAACCTCTATCTGACCACCCAACTCATGGAAATCGACGTTCCCGTCATCATCGCGCTCAACATGATGGACGCGGTGGAGAAGAACGGGGATCAGCTCGACGCCTCTGCGCTCGAAAAGAAGATCGGGCTTCCCGTCGTGGCGATTTCCGCGCTTCGCGGAAACGGCATCAAACAGCTTATGGACCGCGCGGTCGCCGTTGCCAAAGCGGGCAGAAAGGGGGAAACCGTTCTCAAAGATTCTCCCATCGCGCACCTCGTCCGCGACGTTTCCATTGCGCTCGAAGGGCAGAAGGTGGAAAACCCGCTCTTTCATGCCGTGAAGCTGTCGGAGATGGACGAGATCGAGGCGGAGATGCACGCGGAGCTCATTCCCATGGTGGACGCCTTTAAAAAGACGTTTTCCGACGAAACGTTCGGCACAGACTTCGAGGCAATCGTTGCCGATGCGCGCTATAAGTATATTTCGGCGAACTATTCCTCGGTTTACACCAAAAAGCAAAGGGGCGGGGAACAGCTCACGAAATCGGATAGAGCCGACCGTGTGCTCACGCACCGTATTTGGGGGATTCCCATTTTTTTAGTCGTCTTGTTTGCCATCTTCCATTTGACCTTCTCGGAAGACTTCCTGTACGTCGGCGCATGGGCGTCGCTCGGGAACGGGCTTCCTACGCTGAAAGATCTCGGCATGGACATGGAAAATCACGGCGTCACTCTGCTTGCCTGTTTCTACGACGGCGCAGTCCATTCGCCGGGCGTGATTATAACGCAGATTTGGGAATGGGTTTTGGGCTTGGTAGAAGAGTTGCTCGCGCTGTGTTGCGAAAACGCGGCGCCTTGGGTAGGGAGCTTTATCGTAGACGGTATTTGGGGCGGTCTTTCCGCCGTGCTCGGCTTCCTGCCGCAGATTCTCGTGCTTTTCCTCTTCTTCTCCGTTTTGGAGGACAGCGGATACATGGCGCGCGTCGCGTTCATTCTCGACCGCATTTTCCGCAAATTCGGACTTTCGGGCAGGGCGTTCATGCCCATGATCATGGGCTTCGGCTGTTCGCTTCCCGCCATGATCAACACCCGTACGCTTGCCGACGAAAACGAGCGCACGGCGACGGTGCGCGTCATTCCGTTCTTCTCCTGCGGCGCGAAGCTGCCCATTTTGACGGCGGTCGCGGGGGCGATCGTATCTTCGTTCGGCGTCGGAAACGCGGATCTTATTACCTACGGTATGTATCTTTTGGGGATCGTAACGGCAATCGGTTGCGTGATCCTCATGCGCTCCACGACGATGCGCGGCGACGTTCCTCCCTTTATCATGGAGCTTCCCACCTATCACGCGCCCCGTTTCAAGGGCTTGATGATCCACTTGTGGGATAAGACCAAGCACTTCGTCAAGAAAGCGTTCACCATTATTTTCGCTTCCACGATCATCGTTTGGTTCCTATCCTCCTTTAATTGGAGCTGGCAGTTCCTCATCAACGAGGAAGGGGAAAACCTCAGAATGTCCGAGAGTATTCTCGGGTCGATCGGAATGCTCATTCAGCCGCTGTTTACGCCGCTCGGGTTCGGTTCCCAGCTCGGCGCAAGCGGGTGGGTATTCGCAGTCGCCGCAATCACGGGGCTTGTCGCGAAGGAAAACGTTATTGCCACCTTCGGAGCGCTCGCGGCGGTATTCACGGGCAGTGCGATCGCCACGGAGGAGGGCGTTACCGAGGTCGCCGCGATGATCGCGGGCACGGGCATCACCATTCCCGCACTCATCTCCTTTATTGCGTTCAATATGCTCACGATTCCCTGCTTCGCGGCTTGCGCTACGGCGAAGGCGGAGCTTCCCAAAGGGAAATTCAAATGGACGCTTCTCTTTTGGGTCTGCACCTCTTATATCGTTTCCACGGCGGTTTACCTGATCGGAAGCTGGTGGTGGACGGTGTTCATCGTCCTGGCAGTTGCCGCGGGTGCGATCACGGGCATCGTGCTTTGGAATAGAAAACACCCCGTGAAGAAGCACGGCGCCGTCGCAGAAGAACTTACTTTGGAAGCGGCGGTCGGAAAGGACGAAAACAATTAACGACGGCGCTTTATAACTACAAACAGCGCCGAACGGAGGGATAACTGATGCAATGGTATGAAATTTTGATCGTTATTTTTGCGGCGTTGTTCGTCGTCGGCGTGATCGTTTGGCAGATCATCCGAAAAAAGCAGGGGAAGGGCGGATGCGACTGCGGAAGCTGTTCCCATTGCGCAGGGTGCTCTGCGTGCAGGACAAAGGAAGCTAAGCCGAAAGATCCTGCGGCTAACGAAAATCAGCATACACAATCTCCATAATGTTTTTATAGGGCGGAAGCGTTTTGCTTCCGCCCTATAAATTGTTTGTTCCGAGAAGAAAGGGGGGCAGGTTCGGAATAAGATGAGGAGAAGCATTTGCTTGACAAGTTTATCTCGGTTTGTTATAATATAATCTATAACATAATGCAAATAAGGTTATGGAGGTAACATGCCGAAACGGTCGATTCGCTACAACAAAAAATCCAATCTGCTTGAAGATATCGTTTATCATTACGAGTTGCAGGACGTGCGGGAGCCGCATCTCTATCGCGAGCTTTTCGACTATCAGTCCATTCCCAAGATTGCGTTCAACAACCGACACGTCCCCATCGATATGCCCAAAGAAATTTGGATCACAGATACGACCTTTCGCGACGGACAGCAGTCTACCTCTCCCTTTACCGTAAAACAAATTGTCGATTTGTTCCGTTTGATTTCCCGCCTCGGCGGGCCTAAGGGGCTCGTCCGCCAGTCGGAATTTTTCATCTATTCCCAAAAAGATAAAGACGCCCTGCGCGCATGTCAGGATTTGGGATTGAAATATCCCGAGATCACAACTTGGATCCGCGCCAACGAAAAGGACTTCGAACTCGTCAAGGCGGCGGGCGTCCAGGAAACGGGCATTTTAGTGAGCTGTTCGGACTATCATATTTTTAAGAAAATGAATTTGACGCGCAGGCAGGCGCTCGACAAATATTTGGGGATCGTGAAGAGCGCGCTCTCTTACGGAATCCGTCCGCGCTGTCATTTCGAGGACATCACGCGCGCCGATTTTTACGGTTTCGTCGTGCCGTTTGCCGAGGAGCTCATGCGCCTTTCGGAAGAGAGCGGGATTCCCGTAAAAATCAGGATGTGCGACACGATGGGCTTCGGCGTCAACTACCCCGGCGTTACCCTGCCCCGCAGCGTGCCCGGAATCGTGTACGGCATTCACCACTATGCGGGCGTGCCGAGCGCGCAGCTCGAATGGCACGGTCATAACGATTTTTACAAGGTTGTTACCAACGCGGCAACGGCGTGGCTGTACGGCGCGTCTGCGGTCAACTGTTCTCTCCTCGGCATCGGCGAGAGGACGGGGAACTGCCCGTTGGAGGCGATGGCGGTAGAGTACGCTTCGCTCCGCGGAACGCTCGACGGCATGGATCTCACCGCCGTAACCGAAATTGCCGAATATTTCGAAAAGGAAATCAACTATATCGTTCCGCCCAAGACTCCCTTTGTGGGGCGGGCGTTCAATTCCACCCGCGCGGGGATCCACGCGGACGGAATGCTGAAAAACGAGGAGATCTATAATATCTTCGATACGGCGGCCATTTTAAACCGCCCCGCGCGCGTTGCGGTGGATAAGACGAGCGGGCTTGCGGGCATCGCGTTTTGGTTGAACGATTACTACAAATTGCCCGAGGAATACCGCGTCGACAAGAACGATGCGCTCGTAGTCAAAATGAAGGAGGCCATCGACAAAGAATACGAGGCGGGCAGAAACAGCTCGTTCGGCGACGACGAACTCGTAAATCTCATTTACCTCATCGATTCTAAGCGCATTCGAGAACTCGTTGCGCACAGCTTGCAATAACTGCAAATACAACACTTAAAAAAATCTCCCGCAGTGTTTACTGCGGGAGATTTCTCATAATTTCAGTTAAGCGTAAATCGCAAGAGCACGGGGTTGTGGTCGCTGTACGCGTACTGCGTGTCTACGGTCTGCTCGCTTACAATCGTTACGTTGTCGGAAACGAGAAACCCGTCGATGACCGTGGTGTAATTGACGCCTGCCTCGTAGGGGATATCCGCGCCTCGGCAGGTGGCGGCGTTCAGGGAAGCGGCTATTTGAAAGCCGTCGGTAATTTCCGCTTGCGTCAAAACGGAATTTTTTACCCAATCGGGTGTTTTTTGCTCGCTCTTGAAATATTGCAGAGCCTCTTCCTTGCTGTCGAAATGGTCGGCGATCAGACAGTGGTTGAAATCACCGCCCGCAATCACGTAATTTCCTTTCGCGCGCTCTTCCGCCAAAACGGCGTTGAGCATTTCGAGTTGTCGGGCGCGAATCGTCCCGCCTTCGTCGTAAGCGGACATATGCACATTGATGAGCACCAACTGTTTTTCGCTTCCGTCGACGGGCAGGTAGTGGACGGCGAAACAGCGGTCGAGATCGAAGAGCTTGTCTATAAAGTTCTCCGTGATCGGGAAGGAACGGCGCACGGCGCGCTCCGTTTTAAAACGCGACAGGGTGAGTATCCCCGCGTTGGTCTTACCGATGGGGTCGTTGAAGGGGTAGAGGAGGTTTGCCGTGTGGAAGTTTTCCGCATACACGGCGCAGTACTGCCCGAATTCCGCGCGCGCACGCTCATACATGTTGATCTTGTAACTTCTATGCGCCTTTACGTCCACTTCTTGGAAGAAATAGAAATCGGCGTTCTGCGCCTTGGAAACGGCGAGCTGTCCGCTCACGTTTTTCTCCACGTCCGCTTTGTTCATGCCCTTGGCGTAAATGCCCGCCACCTTCGTTCCGTCGTTCATTTCTCCCGTATCCATGAAAAAGGAGTATTCGGGGGAATATGCGCCGAAGCCGAGGTTATACGAGAGCAGACTGTACGTTTCGTCCGTGCGCACCGTTTCTTCTCGGGCGTTCTCGATGCCGAGCGTTTGGTTGTCGTCGATCCTGTAATATTGCAGGGCAACGTACGCCACGTAAATCCCCAAAACGAGTGCAAACAGCGCAACGATGCAAGCGAGCACAATGCAAACGATTTTAATGATTTTTTTTGTTTTCATATCACGATTATACACGATTTTTCGACGAAAATCAATGCCTTTGGTAAAAATCGCCCGCTTTTCCCGTTTGAAAGAGAGCGGGAAACGGCATAATTAAGCCGAGAGGTGAGAAATATGTGTACGGCAGTGACTTATCGGACAAAAGATTTTTACTTTGGGCGCACGCTCGATTACGAATTTACGTACGGAGAGGAAGTTACCGTAACGCCCCGAAAATACCCCTTTCGCTTTGCGGAGGAAGGGGAAAGCGCCGAGCATTTTGCCATGATCGGCATGGCGCACCTTGCAAACGGTTATCCGCTTTACTACGAAGCCGTGAATGAAAAGGGGCTTGCAATGGCGGGGCTGAATTTTGTGGGCAACGCCTGTTATCACGAAAAAAAGGCGGGGAAGGTCAATCTTGCGCAGTACGAACTCATTCCGTACGTGTTGGGGCGTTGCGCGACGCTGAAAGAAGCGGTCGCGTGTTTAAAAAAGATCAACGTACGCAGTATCGCGTTCAGTAAAAAGTATCCCATTGCCGAGCTTCATTGGCTGATTGCCGATAAGACGGGGAGCATTACGGCAGAGCCGACGCGGGAGGGCTTGAAGCTTTATAAGAATCCCGTGGGGGTTTTGACGAACAATCCGCCCTTTGAAATGCAGATGCTTACGTTGAGCGGTTTTATGCATCTTTCCGCAAAACCGCCGAAGAACACTTTTGCAAAGGGGGTAAAATTGCGCTCTTACAGCAGGGGAATGGGCGCGGTCGGGCTTCCGGGCGACCTCTCTTCTCCCTCCCGCTTCGTGCGGGCGGCGTTCGTGAAATGCAATTCCGTTTCTTCGGAACGGGAAACGGACAGCGTGGGGCAGTTCTTTCATATTTTGGGAGCGGTGGAACAGCAACGGGGCTGTTGCGTGCTCGAAAACGGCGAAACGGATATTACCGCTTATACCTCCTGCTGTAATGCCGATCGGGGAATCTACTATTATACCACCTACGGCAACCGCCAAATTTCGGCGGTGGATATGCGGAAGGAAAATCTCGGTTCCGCCGAACTCATTCATTATCCGCTCGTTTCGGAGGAGCAAATCAAGTTCCAAAATTGAATTTATTGACCGCCGTTTTTCCGCGTTGCGTTTTTGAGCGAAATAAAAATATGGAAGACGGAAAAGACGACGGCAAAAGCGATGAGCGGAATGCTTGCGATCACGATTCCCGAAAAGAGAAAGACGATCGAGGGAATGACCGAGAGCAACAGGGCTTTGGCGATTCTCGATTTATTCCAAAGCAAAACCCAAGCGAGGCAATAGGCAAAAACGAGCACGGCGTTGACCGTAAGGTAAACGAGCATCGCGTGAGGGAAATGAAACCCCAAATAGGTGTAGGGGATATTGAAAATCATAAGCACAAAACAACCGTATCTGCCGATTTGCTCCAACAGCTCAACCGCTTTATTGCGGTATCCGCTCCCGTCGCTTTTATGTTTTACGGCATAAATTATATTCGGCGTCATGATAATAGCCATGAAGATGAGCCCGTAATAATTAAACCACCCCATACGTTACCTGTTTATATCGCTATTACGGAGTAATATTTTCATGATGCGGTCGATGCGTTCGGTATGGTCGCCGTATAAAATGACGTGGTGATTGCCGCAGGGATTAGAAAGAAGCTCGGTTACGGGCCGATCCATTTTCACGTTGATCTGCGTACGGCAGAGGTTGCCGTCGTCCAAGTTGTTTAAAATCTCTCCTCCGCTTACAAAATACCGCTTCAAATCCTGCGACAGGCGGAATACGGTAATCCGTTGCTCTTTGAGTTTGCCTTTTACCGCAACGCCGATCCCGCTTTCGAAATGCGTGTCGAAGCAGTAATCCTCCAACATGTCAAACGGCACGGTACAGTGCGCAAATACGATCGTATTGCTTTTTGTGTCCAGGCGGGAAGGGTTTGCCTGAAAACAGGACTTTCCGCTCACGAGCGACGCAATATGCATGCTCAGCATTGTTGCAACGTCGCCCTCGCAGGTAGCGGTAACGCCGTCTTCATTAAACTTTGCAAGTGCAAGACAGCCCGTGGATTTCAGCGAGGAAAGCAAGTCGAAACAGCGTATCGTAAAACCGTTCAAGCGGTGTTTTTGAACGACTTTTTGGAGAGCGACGCGAATCAGTTCCGCCTTGCGGAGCTCGGTCTTGTCGAAGGGTTTGTAACCGTTTAAGTCGGGTTCGGCAGTTCGCTCCAAGTCGTTTACCGCTCGTTCAACTTCGCTCAAAGGAATATCCAAAAGCGTAACGCCAAAAGCCTTGCGCACTTTTTTATAGTCGGGTACGGATGCGATCAGCCAAGCGGAAGGCTTTCCGATGACCCCCAAATACGACTGTTTGAGCCGATTTATCACCGCGGAGGTTTCTTGAATGCACTTGATGCGGTCGGCGATATAATCTGCGTCCCCGTGTAAAATTTCGCCTTGTTTGCCGTGCAAATTCAGGTAAGTCAAAATCTCCATAGACGCGGCGAGGCTGTTGTTCGCTCCGTTCGTTAAAATGTAGTACGGCTCTTGCAGGCTGTCGAGGTTTTTTAAAAAAAGTCCTTCCGAGCCGCCCGTTTGCACAAACAGGAGCTTCACGTCGCAATCATAATCGTTTAAGGGCGCAAATTTCAAATTCGTGTTGAGCCGAGCTTTTATTTCCTGCAAAAATCTTGCGGTTTCGTCGCTCAAAGCGGGGGAGTGTTTCAGGCTTGATTGAAAGACGGAAATCTTTACGTTCATATTCAAAATTCCTCCGATACGTGTGTATTACATAAAAAATCAGCGTTGCGCTTTACAGTTTGTTTAATTCGGTGAGCAGCGCGGCACGCATCGCCTGCAATTCGCTTTCCGTCGGGCGGTTGCCGTCGTCGTAAAATTTTTCCTTTGGATACCACCAAACGGGGCCTTTCCCGTTCCTGCCGTATTCGCCCAAATCGCCGTCTTTGCGGGGAAATAAGTGCCAATGTAAATGAGAGTCGCCGTTTCCGAGCAACTCGTAATTCATTTTCTGCGCGCCGAAGGCACGGCTCGCAGCCTCTGCGACGATAGACATTTCCTGCATGAAGAGGGTGCGCTCTTCCAGGTCTAACTCAAACAGCTCTAAGTTATGCCGTTTGTACAAAAACAGCGTGTAGCCTTTGAAATGCTGATGATCGCCGATTACGGCGTATCCCGTTTTCAGCTCTTTCACGAAATAGGGGTTAGTTCCGTTTTTTATCGCTTCGATCCGCTCGCATACCAAGCACATAATTGCTCCTTTTGATTGTTTTGACATAAATTATATCGGTAAGCCCGCCGTTTCGCCCACGCCGTCTACCGACGCGTATTTATAGAAATCTGAGCGATAGTTTCACCCGTTTTTGCGGTGAGAAGAGGTGGATCGTCTTCGGCTTCGCCTCGATAGCGTGGTCGGAAACGTCCTCTTACGCGGTGGGGCGGTAGTACCCTAAAACGAATAGACTATTTTTACAATAATCTCTTTAATTTATCGAAAATAGGGACGTTGGCTTTGTAGCCTTTTGGATTTATCGGGCTTGGATGATATATCGGGATAAGCACGTAATCTTTATTACCCAAAGTTATCAAATATTCTTTACCGACATAATCGGCAAACCGTTTGATTTTAGTCTTTAATACCGCTTGCGTGGGATGCAAGCCCATTGTTAAAATAATGGCGCAAGGTGTGTTATTCAATTGTTCTATCAAAATTGGCAAACAGTTTTCCGAACATTTTCCCAAGTCCGATCTGTTATCGATAATACATTTGCAACATTCGGTGAAATATATGTTTTCTATGTTCAAACCGATATTTTGCAATAATCTCTCTAATATCCTGCCGCTCGCTTGAAGCTTTCCGGTCGCATTGTAAAAAGCTTTTTTGCTTTCTATCCAACCGTCTTTAGCCGGACTTTCGCCAATTATTATAAACTTGGTGCAGCCTATTTGAATGGAAGACTCTGTAAGTTTCTGTTTCTTACCGCATAGGGTACAGGCATTGATTTTTCTTTGTATGTCGTGCATATTTTAATTTTATCAAAATTTTACAGAAATGTCAAACGGCACTGCGGCGGGTGCTTTCTGCCGGGTGGGTTTCCTCTTGGGTGGGGCAATCGAAAAAGCACAAGGCGTTTGCCCTGTGCTTTTTCGTTAGTTGTATGCGATAAAGCCCGCGACACCTTTCACGAAAATGTATTCCGTTTTTAGGTGTTCAAACTTTAACGACATTGGTGGAGCAGTCATAACCTAAAACGAAAAATTAATATGAAAAGCAAGTCAACGGTTTAACCTAACAATATTAATATAGTTGTTCATATTTGTGAATTTTTGATAATATAAGTCGCCTAAATTTATTTCAAAGTCGATATTGTTATTATGCTTTTCTACTTCGCTTATCAATATCGATGCGGAAGATAAGTCAAATCCATTCACATTATAATATGCCAATGTAATGTGCGGCGTTAACGGATAGTTTAACGGTTTAATATCGTTAATAATCGAATACAATTCCATTAGCTTGATATAGTTGTTCCCGTCAATAGGATATAAGCCTAAAACCAAACTGGTATTGACCATATTAAAAATGGCGTTGCTTTTCATTCTAATTCGGTGGTTCCCCAGTTTTTCTATTTGATTTTTAGCTTTTATAATTTTAAGTTCATTATAAAACATCTCATCGGATATATTTTGCAATACATCAGAATTGCTTAAATCGTGCAATGTCATATGAAACGTATCGGGAACCAATCTTTCAC
>CAMUFJ010000010.1 GCA_947088135.1 uncultured Clostridia bacterium | reverse complement strand
TTTTAAACCCCGAGTTACAGGGGAAGGCGATGGCCGTGTGCGGGGCGCAGGAAGATCGGCACGGCATCGTGCTTGCAAAGAGCGAACTCGCCAAGCGGGCGGGGGTGAAAACGGGCATGACGAATTGGCAGGCAAAACGGTTGTGTCCCGAGCTGATCGTCGTGCCGCCCCGTCACGATATTTACGCCAAATTCTCCGCCTCCCTTCACGAAATATATCTTCGCTATACCGATTACGTCGAACCGTTCGGGCTCGACGAGTGCTGGCTGGACGTCACGCGTTCGCGCCGCGAATCTTATGCGATCGCCGAAGAGATCCGCGAAACGGTAAAACGGGAGCTGGGGCTCACCGTAAGCATTGGGGTTTCCTTTAACAAGGTATTCGCAAAGCTCGGGTCGGACGTGAAAAAACCCGACGCGGTAACGGCGATCACGCGCGAAAACTTTCAGGAGATCGTTTGGCGGCTGCCCTGTTCGGATATGCTTTTTTGCGGACGTGCGACGACGGAGAAGCTGAGAAAGCTGGGCGTGCGCACCGTCGGCGAACTTGCCCGTTATCCGAAAGAGCCGCTTTTGAAAATTTTCGGTAAAAACGGGGGGAAGCTTTGGCAGTACGCAAACGGTTTGGATAACGACCCCGTCGCCCGTTACGACGGGGCGGAGCAGGCAAAATCGGTGGGGCACGGCGTGACCTGCGTTGCCGACCTTGTAAACTTGGAGGAGGCGGAAACGGTCATCGTGTCGCTGACGCAGGAGATCGGGCAAAAGCTTCGCCGATTGCGTTTGCGGGCGCGCGGGATACAGGTAACGGTGCGCGATAAGGATTTGGCGTTCGAGTCGTGGCAGGCTCAGCTTCAAGCGCCCACGCAGAGCGCGGCGGTGCTTGCGGAGGCGGGTACCGCGCTGCTCGGACAGAGATACGGCTGGAAGAAACCCGTTCGCGCGGTCACGGTAAGCGCCATTCGGCTGGAAAGCGTCGATGCGCCCGATCAGCTTTCCCTCTTTCAAACGGACGACAAGCGGGAGCGGGTGGAAAACACGCTTGACGCGATTCGTCAGAAGTTCGGCGGAAGCGCGATCCGTCCCGCCGCTCTTTTAGGGGAAAACAAGCTTCCGCCCCATCGGGAGGAGTAACGCCGTTCTCCGCGCAACAAGCAGAGTGACGGGCGGAATAATAAAAAATTATTTTTTTCAAAATAAGTTTCTCCTATTTACAAATTTGACGTTTTGTGCTAAAATAAAAGAAAAAGTTTTTCATCGGCGGGGTTTGCGATCTGTACCGACCATGAAACGGAGGCGAACGTGAAAAAATCTTTATTGACGGCTTTGTTTGCGCTTGCGGCGGCGGGTGCGGTCGCGGTTTCCGCAGGAGCGGTTACGCCCGCGCGCGCGGCGGAAGAGAAGACGGCGGATATCTATATCCTCGCGGGACAGAGCAATGCGGTGGGGTGCTCTAATCTGTTGCAGACGGTACACGGTCAAAACGACGCTTCGAAAAGGTACGATAGCGTGATTGCGGCGGACGACGCGCGAAACCAAAGCGGTTACGACGGCGTGCTGTATTACGGCGTTACCAACGTGGAAGCGAAAACGGAAACGATTCCTTCCGCTTCCCTCGTTCCCGTCAAGCTCGGGCAGGGGCAGAACGCGCAATATATGGGACCCGAAGTGGGCATGGCGAAGATTTTATCGCAAACGCACACGGCGGATCATCCCGCGGTCATCATCAAATATGCGGCGGGCGGGGTGTTTCTCGGCGACTACAACGGCGCGTTCGGCAACGCGCCCTATCTCTTTACCGAACAATACGGCAACTGGGCTTCTCCCTCCGTGATCGCGCGTTGGAAGCAGGAGGGGAAGAAAGTCCATAGAAATTCGGGGCTGATGTACACCCGCTTTTTGGAGGTGCTCGAACGCGGGCTCGAAAGCGTGCGGGCGCAGGGCTTTAAGCCCGTCGTGAAGGGGTATATCTGGATGCAGGGCGAATCGGACGCGGAGCACAAGGAGCTTTCCGAGATATACGGGACGAATTTACAGGCGCTCATCGGCGACATGCGGACGGACGTCGCCGCGCTCACGGAGGATGGGAACGCGAAGGATATGCCCTTCGTCGTCGGCAAGATAACGCCCACCTACAACGGCTATACGCGCTGGGTGCAGACCCTGCGCGCGGGACAGGATCGTGTCGCCCGCGAAACGCCCTTGGTTTATACGGTGGAAACGGAGGACTTGCCCGTCGTCGATATGAAAACGCACGAAACGCTCGGAAGCGACGTGTGCCATTTCAACGCGGGCGATATGTACACGCTCGGGCAGAGGTTTGCGGTTTCCGCAACGGAAAAACACAATGTTCCGTTTCTTCCCGACGACGGGACGGAGGAGGAACAGCCGCCCGAAGAACAGCTTCCGGAAGAGCCGTCGGGCAAAGAGCCCGAGGAGAAGGGCTGCGCCTCCTCAATCGGCATAGGAGCGGTATCCGCAGGCGTACTTTTGATCGCCTCCGCCGCTTTGATCGCCTGTAAGAAGAGAAAAGAGAATTGAACGACTTGCGGAAAAAACCCTTGCCAATCCGGCAAGGGTATGTTATAATATGACAAATGGATTTTGCGGAATTACAATGCTATCGGGGAATGCGCGTCTGCGTTGCGGTGTCGGGCGGGGTGGATTCCGTCAGCCTGTTGCACCTCTTTTACGTAAACGCGGAAAAGCTCGATATTACGCTTTCCGCGCTCACCTGCGAACACGGCATCCGCGGGGAGGAATCTCTGCGCGATTTGCGGTTCGTGGAGGAGCTCTGCGGGAAATGGCGCATTCCGCTCACGGTGTTTCGGGCGGATATTCCGGCGCGGGCAAAACGGAGCGGGAGAGGCTTGGAGGACGAGGGACGGCAATTCCGCTACTCCTGCTTTCGGGAAATTTTAAAGGCGGACAAGGCGGACGCGGTCGCGACCGCTCACCATAAAGACGATTTCGCGGAAACGGTGCTTTTCCGTCTTGCGCGGGGGACTTCCCTTGCGGGGCTTTCCGCGATCCGCGAAGAAAACGGCGTTATCCGTCCGCTTTTGTTTGCGACGCGGGCGGAAATCGAGGCGTATGCCGAGAGGAACCAATTGCCTTTCGTGACGGATACAAGCAACGCGGACACCCGCTTTGCGCGCAACGCCATTCGCAAAACGGCGCTGCCCGCGCTCGAAAACGCGGTTCGCGGCGCGTCGGAGCATCTCGTGGAATTTGCGCTTCGCGCGCGGGAGGACGACGCGTATCTGCAATCGCTTGCCGCGCAGGCGATAAAAGCGGAAGACGGGGGATACCGCGTCCCGCTCGATCTTCCCGCTCCCGTGTTTTCGCGGGCGTGTTTGCGTGCGATGCGGGAGCTCGGCTGTACGAAGGACTACACGTGTACGAACGTGCGGGAGATCGAAAAATTAAAAGCCTTGCAGAGCGGGCGGGAAGCGTGTTTGCCCGACGGGCTCAAAGCAGTGCGCGAGGGAGATTGCGCGTATTTCTATCTGCCGAGTTCCAAAGAATTCGAGCCCGTGCCCTTTCAAACGGGGAGCTTTGTTTGGGAGGGCGCGGAGTACGCCGTTTCTTACGAGCGCAAAGAGGGAGCGCTGCGCGCGGACGGCAACGCGTTCCCTGCGGAATGCCAAATTCGTACGCGTCGGGAGGGGGACGTTTTTACGCCCTTCGGCGGGGGAAGACAATCGCTCAAAGAATATCTGACGAAAAAAAAGATCCCTGCGCGCGTCGGAAAAAAATTGCCCGTCGTTGCGTGCGGGCGGGAGGTGTTCGCCGTGTTCGGCGTGGAGATCTCCGAGCGCGTAAAAGTAACGAACGATACCGATCAGGTCGTTTATCTTAGTGATACAAAGGAGAATTGAGAAATGGAAAGAGAAATACATCCCGATATCGAGCGGGTCATGTACACCGCGGAGGAAATTCACGAAAAAGTCAAGCTGGCGGCGGAGTGGCTGGACGAACGCTACCGCAATTGCACGCAGCCGCCTCTTGCGGTGAGCGTGCTCAAAGGCAGCGTCATGTTCTTTTGCGATCTGCTGCGCGAAATGAAAACGCCCGTACAGCTCGATTTTATGACGATCACCTCCTACGGGAACGCGTCTGAGAGTTCGGGAATGCCGAGGATCGTCATGGATCTCTCCACCCCCTTAAAGGGGCGGGACGTACTGCTCGTCGAGGACATCGTCGATTCGGGACACACTCTCGTGAAACTGCGCGAGTTGCTCAACGGGCGCGGTGCGAAGTCCTTTACCGTCGTCACCCTGCTCGACAAGCCCGAGCGCAGACAGGTGGATATCGAGGCGGATCATTCCTGCTTTGTCTGCGAAAACGAGTTTATCGTGGGTTACGGGCTCGATTACGCCCAGCAATACCGCAATCTGCCCTATATCGGCGTGCTTAAACACAGCGTCTACGAAAAATAAATCCGAAATGGAAAACCCTCCCGCGGAGTACGCAGGAGGGTTTCGGTTTTGTTCGGCAAGTCTTACGATTGCGGAGTAACGAGCAGAGTTTTATATTCGTTGTACACCACAAAGCCCGCTTTTGTCTTAGGCGGTTTTTTCACGTGCTTCAAGGGGCAGTAGTCGATCGGGATCCTGTCGCCCTTGCCGCTCGAATACCGCGCGCAAACTTCCGCCGCAAACAGCAACACTTCGTCCGGCACGGCGCGTCCCTCCGTCTTGATCAGCACGTGACAGGAATGATACTTTTGCGCGTGCAACCATAAATCGTTTGGCGAGCCCGTCTTTAAAAGCTTGTCGTTTTGCAAATTGTTCCGCCCCGCCAAAATGCGGAAGCCGTCTTTTTCAAAGGCGCGGAAGGAACTTTCTTCTTTCTTCTTGCGTGTTTTTTCGCGCGGGGCTTTTAAAATGCCTGCGGAAAAAAGCTCTTCCTCCACGCATTTCAAATCTTCCTTGCCCGCGGCGGCGGAAATGAAGGCGAGCAAGCTTTCCGCATAGTCGAGCTCGGCGCGCACCTCCTCTTCCTGCGGTGCGAGGACTTCGAGCGTGCGCTTTTGCTTGCGGTACTTTTTATAATAAACTTGCGCGTTCTTGGCGGGGGGGAGAGTAGGGTCGAGCGCGATTTTCAGCTTGCTCCCGTCGTAGTAGTTGTCGAGCTCGCATTCCTTCATGCCTCGTTCCAGCAGATATAAATTCGCCGTCAAAAGCTCTCCTTTCACGCGGTTGCTTTCCGCGTCGGCGCAGTCGCGCCGGCGTTCGAAAATCTGTGCCAGCCGTTTTTCCTGTTTTTTGGCGATGGCGGAAACGGCGGACGAAAGTTTGCGCGTGAGCGCGTCGAGGTCTTTTTTCTCCCGCTTGCGCGTGTAAAATCGGCATTGCGCGTCGGAAAGGCTCTCGCAGGGAAGCCCGTCTTCCACGGCGTACGCGGTAAAATCGGCGGGTTTTCCGTCGCGCAGGACGAGATAGGGCACGGTGGGGCTTTGAAAAATAAAATTTTGCACGTGGGAGGCGTAATCTCCTCCGCGGTAGCTTTCGGCGATTTTTTCCGCCGTACAAGGAGCGAGCCCCGCGACCCGCATAAACAAAAAGCGCGCGTTGCCCTCTTCGCCTGCGAGCGCGCTTTTCAGCGCCTCTAAATCGCGCGGGTCTATTTTATCCTGCGGGGCGGGAAGGGCGTATTTGACCCCCGCGAAGATCATGCGCTTACAGCCGGCGTCGAGCGACGCGGTTTTGAGCGCGCCCATGATCGTTCCGTTCTCCGTTAAAATCAAGTTGGAATACTTCCCCATGATCTCGCAGTAGAGCACCCGTTCGCAGGAAGAGAAGTCGGAGGTGCAGCCGAGGCGGATCATGAGAATGCGTTCGAAGCCGACTTGGGCGACCTCTAAGATCTCCGCGCCCTGTAAGTGTTTGCGCAGAAGCATACAGAAATTGGGCGCAACGAGAGGGTTTTCCTGTTCCGCTTCCGAAAAATAAACGCCGCAATCGGAAGCGTTTACGTTGAGCACGAGTTTTACGGTGCGTTTTCCCGTGTATATAAGAAGGGAGAGTTCTTCCTTTTCGGGTTGGTTGATTTTGTTGATTCTTCCTCCCCGCAGCGCCTCGTTGAGTTCGAGTGCGTTGCGGCGAAGAGTGAATGCGTCCTGCGGCATAGCGGGCTCCCAAAAGTTATTTTCACCTCGATTATACCGCAAAATAGCAAAAATGTAAATAAAAACGCTTTCTTTTTGGCGTGCGATATGCTAAAATATATCGTACGATATTATAAACTTGAACTGTACAGGAGTAAAAACATGAAGTACGAAGTTGCAACTGCTGAAAAAAGCACCGTTAAAATCACTATGACCTTTTCCCGCGACGAGTGGGCGCAGGCGAACGACAAAGCGTATCTTGCCAACCGCAAGCGGTATTCCGTGAACGGCTTCCGCAAGGGGAAAGCGCCCAAGCACGTTCTCGAGCTTTACTACGGGAAAGGGCTGTTCTATGAAGACGCGCTCAACGAACTGTTCTCCGAGCACTACGGCACCGTGCTTCAAGAGAAAAAGAAGGACTTCACCGCCGTGGGCGATCCCTCTCTCTCCGTGGAGGAACTTTCCGACGAGAAAGTGGTGCTCGTAGCGGTAACGCCCGTAAAGCCCGACGTGAAGATCGGTCAGTACAAGGGTATAAAAATCAACAAGTTTGAATATACTGTTACGGACGCCGACGTGGATGCGGACATCGAGTCCACCCGCGAGCGCATCGCCGAAAAGGGCGAAGCGACGGGCAGACCCGCGAAAATGAAGGACGTCGCCAAGATCGATTTCGTCGGCAAGATCGACGGGAAGGAGTTCGACGGAGGTTCGGCGAAGGGTTTCGATCTGACGCTCGGTTCTCATCAATTTATCCCCGGCTTCGAGGAGCAGGTCGTGGGCATGAACGTCGGCGAAACCAAGGACATTCCCGTTACCTTCCCCGAGGACTATCAGGCGGAGGATTTGAAGGGGAAAGAGGCGATTTTCACCGTGACCCTTCACAAACTTACCGAGAGCAAGCTCGCGCCCTTGGACGACGAGTTCGCCAAGAAGCTCGGCAGTGAGAATATGGACGCTTACCGCGCGAAGGTGCGCGAGCGTTTGGAGAGAAACGCGGCTTCCCGTTCCCGCAACGAAACGGAGAACGCAATCATCGCCGAGATCGCCAAGACGGCTTCGGCGGAGATCCCCGACGCGATGATCGAGAAGCAAGAGGACGCTTCCATGCAGAGAATGGAGTATAACCTCAGCTATCAGGGGATTCGTATGGAGGACTATCTCTCCTACATCGGCACGACGCGCGACGAGTACAAGAAGAATTTCGAGGAAGAGGCGCGCCGCACGGTGCTCAACCAGCTCATCGTGGAAAAGATCATCGAGGTCGAAAAGATCACGGCGAGCGCGAAAGAGATCGAAGCAAAGGTGAAGGAACAGGCGGCAAGCGTCGGCAAGGATGCGGAAACGTACAAAAAGTCGATGGATCCCCGTCAGTTCGAGTACATCGAGAGCGACATCAAAGTTACCAAGCTGTTCGATTTCCTGATGGCGAACAACGAAATGGTGCTCTATAAAGAGGAAAAAGCGGGCGCGAAGAAGCCTGCCGCCAAGAAGGCGGAGGGCGCGGAAGAGAAACCCGCCGCAAAGAAACCCGCTGCGAAAAAGCCCGCGGCGAAAGCGGAAGGCGCGGAAGAGAAACCCGCCGCCAAGAAGCCCGCTGCGAAAAAGCCCGCGGCAAAAGCGGAAGGCGCGGAAGAGAAACCCGCCGCCAAGAAGCCCGCCGCGAAGAAAACCGTGAAAGCCGACTAAGATAAGGAGAATCATCATGCAGGAAAAGAACGTGCTAATTCCTTACGTTGTAGAGCGCACTTCGGGCGGAGAGAGAAGCTACGACCTGTATTCCCGCCTTTTGGAGGATCGCATCATCTTCCTGAGCGGAGAGATCGACGACGCGGTTGCAAACACCGTTGTGGCTCAGCTCATCTACTTGGAGGGCAAAGACCCGTCTAAGGACATCAGTCTTTATATCAACAGCCCCGGCGGTTCCGTATCCGCAGGGATGGCGATTTACGACACCATGAATTATATCAAGTGCGACGTTTCCACCATTTGCATCGGATTGGCGGCGTCGATGGGTGCGTTTTTGCTTTCCTCGGGCGCGCGCGGGAAACGTTATGCGCTCAAAAACAGCGAAATCATGATCCATCAGCCCCTCGGCGGCGCGCAGGGACAAGCAAGCGACATTAAAATTCAGGCGGAGCACATTCTCCGCATCAAAGCGAAGATGAACAAGATTCTTGCCGAAAATACGGGCAAGCCCATTCAAATCATCGAGCAGGATACCGACCGCGACAATTATTTGACAGCCGATCAAGCGCTCGCCTACGGGTTGATCGACAAGGTTTATACGAAGCGGTGATCCCGACCGTTCGGGGTTGATTCCCGAACGGCTGGCTATAAGGAGGTCATGCCGAAATGGCGAATAACAGATACGAACAATATTGTTCCTTTTGCGGAAAGGAAAAATCCAAGACGAAGAAGCTCATCGCGGGGCCCGACGGGGTTTCCATTTGCGACGAGTGCGTGGCGCTGTGCAACGATATGCTTGCCAAGACGCCCTCTTCGGGCTCCGATTCCGATCTCGTGCCCTTAAAGAAGCCCACCGAAATCAAGGCGGAGCTCGATAAGTATATCGTCGGGCAGGACAAGGCAAAGAGGGTGCTTTCCGTAGCGGTTTACAACCATTACAAGCGGATCAACGCCATGGTTACGCCTAAAAATCACGAGCAGGGCGCGCAGGACGCGTCCGCGAAAAAACGGGACGACGACGAAGTCGAGATCGAAAAGAGCAATATTTTGCTTTTAGGGCCTACGGGAAGCGGAAAAACCCTTCTTGCCCGCACCCTTGCGAGAATTTTGAACGTTCCGTTCGCGACCAGCGACGCTACCACCTTAACGGAAGCAGGCTACGTCGGCGAGGACGTGGAAAATATTTTGTTAAAACTCATCCAAAACGCAGACTTCGATATCGAGCGCGCGCAGAGGGGCATCATCTATATCGACGAGATCGACAAGATCGCCCGCAAGAGCGAGAACGTTTCCATCACGCGCGACGTTTCAGGCGAGGGCGTGCAGCAGGCGCTTTTGAAAATCATTGAAAGCACGGTTGCCAACGTTCCCCCGCAGGGCGGAAGAAAGCACCCTCAACAGGACTGTATGCGCATCGATACCACGAATATCCTCTTCATTTGCGGAGGCGCGTTCGTCGGGCTCGATAAGATCGTCGGCGCGAGAAAGGACGATTCGGGCTTGGGCTTCGGGAGCAAGGTGAAGCTCGGCGAAAACGAGGTGGACTACACCCTTTTGGAAGAGGTGAAACCGCAGGATCTTACGAAATTCGGGCTGATTCCCGAGTTCGTCGGGCGCGTGCCCATTACCGTCAGCTTACAGGCGCTCGACGAGGAGGCGCTCGTCAATATTCTCACCAAGCCCAAGAACGCTATTATCAAGCAGTTCCAAAAGCTTGTGGGCATGGACGGCGTAAAGCTCACGGTAGAGGACGACGCCGTGCGCGAGATCGCAAACACCGCCATTCGTTTAAAGACGGGCGCGCGCGGACTTCGCACCATTATCGAGAGCCTGATGACGGACGTCATGTACGATATCCCCACGGAGAAAAACGTGTCGGAGGTCGTCATTACGCGCGAGTGCGTGGAAAGCGGTGCAAAACCCCGCCTGATCTACAAACGCTCGGCTTAAAATTTTTCGGATACAAAGCGACCGATCGCAATTACGATCGGTCGCTTTTTTTCTATGTCCTCCATTCGAGAGGAGAAAATTGTGGCTGATACTCTCCATTCGTCACCTGCGGCGACGCCTTCCCCTCTTCAAGAGGGGAAGGCAAGGAAAAGCGTCACAAACCTTTTCGTTTTCGCCTGTTGTATTCGAAAAGAAGCTCTTCGAGCGATTCCTCGTCGTCCTCCTCTAAAATCTGTTTGATTTCCGCAAACAAATTGATGTTTTCCGTCAGCGCTTCGAGCGCAAGCTGTTTTCGGTTGAACCGTCCGCAGTATTTTACACGAAACTTTTCGCACTCGCAATGCTTCTCTATTGTTTCGTTCTTTTTGGTACATAACCCTATATCTAATTTGCTGAAATTCGTCCTTCCCTTCGTGTAGTATGCTTTGAAATATTCACAGCGAAAACATTTTGCGTCCGACATCTTTTTCTCCTTTGGTTTACTATTATTAGTTGTATTTTATCACAATCAATAATTGTAAGTCAAGTGTTTTACAACCAATGATAGTAATATATGATTGAAATTCGCCAAAGGATATTTACTATGATTACGTTAGAACAAATTCAAGCAAGAATCGCAGAGGTCATTCGGCAAAGCGGAATGTCACAAACGGCAATCGCCAAATATCTGGGAATCAGCCAACAAGCCGTTTCCGCTTACATAAACGGTACGAATATGCCCGCACTCGACACGCTTGCCAATCTTTGTAAGTTGTTGGACGAAGATACCAATTACGTGCTTTGTCAAGAATAGAAACTACCCATGACAGGTGATAAAATGATTAACTATGGCGAAGAACTCAAATATCAGCGGATCATTTTGACGAGCTGATCGGAAGAGATATAAAGAATAAAAAGTAAAAATCCGTCGCTTGTAATAAGGTGTACTATGATAACGTTAGAACAAATTCAAAAAAGACTTATAGAAGCAATTCGCGAAAGCGGGATGTCGCAAAGCGAATCTTTGTAAGCTGTTGGACGCGGATGCAAATTATATTCTTTGTCAGGAATAAAAAGCAAAAAGATTTTTTTAAGCCCGTGAAAAGAGTTGACTTATCGGGAGGGGTTCGTTAAAATAACGTCTTGCAAGTGGAAACGGCTTGCGCAAATGAAATAGCTGTCATCGGAGAACTGACCGCCGCAGCGGTCGGGCTGAAACGCCCATAGCTGATAAGATGTCGAGTGCGCTCGGTTATTGCAAAATAATCGGGCGCATTTTTTATATCCGCCAAGACAGGCAAACGGGAGGATCGGAATATGCGCGAACGCGTAGCCGTTGCCGTCTATCATTATGATGATCGTCACTTCCGTATACGGCGTCGTAGACGGGCTGTTTGTTACGAATTTCGTCGGCAACGCAAAAAGTACGGATACGCTTAGGTGAATTAAATACCCCCGCGCGACAAAATTTATTTCAAATTAATTTACAAAAAAGCGTTAAAAGCTTGACATGGTACAGGGGGGGGGTGCTATAATGGTATTGAGAGTATGAAAAAAATTGAGGTGAGAATTATGAAAAAAAGGTATCTTGCGGCGGGGGCGCTTGCCCTTACCTGCGCCTCGTGTCTTGCGCTTACGGGTTGCGATTTGTTCGGTAGCAACAGCGGGAACGGCGGAAACGGGGGCGGGGATTTGAGCGGTATTACCGGCCCTACGGTCACGCAGTCGCAATGGCAGAACGTGTTCGGCAACGAGAAGTACAACAAGAATTTTACGACCGATATTTCCGCCACGGTCACGGTTCAAGCGGTGAGCGGCGCGGAGAAAAACACGTCGAAAGTAAAGGGTTTGTTCTGCGCGGACGGCGGGAAAAATTACAGCAGTATATACGGCGACGGATACAAGATCGAGATGTACGAGTTACATAATGCTTCCGACGACTATTTTTGGGTCCGTTACGACGACGGCGCGGAATGGGAGCGGGAAAAAGTGAACGGGCTTCCGCTGAGTGCGGTCGTGCTTGCGGACTATGCCGAATGCTATAATTGCTTCGAATACGATTCCAAAACCAAGTCCTACGAGGCTACCGAGAAAGGGCTTGGGCAAATCACCGATATTTACGTGAGCAGTCTGATGGGCGGGTCTTCCGCAATCGCAGGAATGACTCTCGAGTTGACGGAAGCGTCTTTCACCCTCGAAAACGGTTTGCCCGTTGGTGCGCACATGCGTCTTTTGATGCAAGACGACATGGGGTTGTTTGTCGATCAGGATCTCGATTATACGTTTTTCGATTTCGGCACGACGACGGTTTCCTTCCCCAAACAAATTCAGGAATGGCTCGACCAAAACGGCGTCGACACGGAAGAGCCTCCCCAAGGGGAGATCGTCGTTCCTACCCCTTCGGGTGCGATTTCCGAACGGGAGTGGAGAGAAATTTTCGAAAACGAAAATAATTGCGTAAATCTTACGAGTAAATTATACGCAGAAGCCTATGCGACTGTCAAATCGCCGTCTGGACAATCGGAAACGGAGGTCACAAACGCTTATTTGAGCCTTTCGAGGGAGGGGAACAAATTCCACGCATACTTGAACGACATGGAGAACGAACCCGAGGATAGCTTTGCGTATCTGCACGGAGATGAATTCTATTATTGGCGTTACAACGAAAAGGGCGAGTTGGAGAGCGACGTAAGCAATGCGTCCGACGTGAACCAATTTTCGCTCTTGACTTTCTCCAATTATGCCGACTGCTACGGGTACTTTGCGTATAACGAAAAGACAGACCGTTACGAGGTGACGAAAAGCGGACTGAAAGAGATGCTCGCGGTGATAAAGAACGATAGCGCGAACAACGAAATGATCTTTCAGCAGTGCGACACGCTGGCGGAATGCTATTTCGTCATTCAAGACGGCAAAGTGGTTGAAGCGAAAATTTTGGGGACGGTCAACCAAACTGAACTCGGCATGACGCTTACGGGGGAAGTGGAGATGCGTTATGAGTTTACCGATTACGGTACGACGGAAGTTGTTTATCCCAATGAAATTCAAAAACAGATCGACTTGCTCGGCGAGCCGAATCAGCCCGCGCCTACGCCTTCGGGCAAAATAAGCGAGAAAGAGTGGAGAAATATTTTTCAAGCGAATGCCGAAAACTTTACGGCCGATTTTTCGGGAACGGTCGTATCGAAACATAACGGGGAATCGCAAAATATCACTTTGGAAGGGAAATTCTTCAACAACGGCGTGAAGAGCCGCACGGTTTCCAAGGTGTACATACCTGGGTACGGCGGCGCCACAACGGAAATGTACGCATATAGCGTGAACGGGGAAAAACGTTGTTGGGTAGAAATCGCCGGAGGCGGTTTTTCGGAACAAGAGTCGCCCGAATTCTCAACGGACAACATTTCGCTGTACGATTACGTCGATTTGTATGCGGGCTTTACCTACAACGTTAATACAGGCAGGTACGAAGCAAATGCGTCCGGATTGAACATGTTGACGCAACGGCTCATGGAGAGCTTGGGCAGTGTGCCGGACATGTACGACGAGGTCGAGATAACGGAATGCGCCTTTGTGCTTGGAAGCAATGTTCCTTTCGAGCTGACCATGACGGTCATAATGACGCAAAGCGCCTATGGAATGAAGGTGGAATCCGTTGAAACGATCACATATGAATTCTCGGATTTCGGCACCACGCGTGTTCGGTTTCCTGCTGAGATCCAAGAGCAAATCGACGGGAACGAAGACAATTTCCCCGACGAGCATAAACACGTTGGGGACGGAAAATATGTGGAGATCGGCGAGGAGCACTATCAGTCGTGCAGAGATTGCGGCGCGCCAATGTACGATAAGCACGTATACGTCGGCGGCGTTTGCATTTGCGGCGCAAAGCAAAATACGACGCAGCCCGATCCCGCTCCCGAAAAGCCCTCCGTTACGGAAGGCACGTACGGCTTGGAATATTCTTTGACGGCGGACGGCAAAGGGTATGCGGTTGAGGGAATCGGGACGGCGAAGGATTCCGCGATCGTAATTCCCGCAGAATATAAAGGTCTGCCCGTGAAGGAAATCAGAAACAGCGCTTTCGCCTACGACGAGTCGATCACGAGCGTGGTCATTTCGGAGTCGGTGAGCGTGATCGGAAGTTCGGCGTTCCGCGGATGCAACGCGCTTGAATACATTGTAATTGCTCAAAGCGTGGAAAGTATCGGAAGCTCGGCGTTCCGCGATTGCACTTCGCTCGTTGCCGTCTATTACGCGGGAGCGGCTTCCGATTGGGAATACGTGAACGTTGGAAGCAGTAACAACCCGCTGATCAAAGCGGAGATGTATTTCTATTCGGCAAGCAAGCCCGTGACGGCCGGTAACTATTGGTATTTGAGCAGCGACGGCGTTACGCCCGTTCAGTGGTAGAATTTTTAAGCCGACAATAAATCCCCCCCGCACGTTGTGCGGGGGGATCGTCTTTACGGTTGTAGGGCTTGCGTATTTGCTTTTTTTCGTCGTTCTCAGGGGACAAAACGGCTGTGAGGAAGCGGTGTTACAATTGCAACAGCTCGCTAAGATATGCGGTGAGGGCGGCGCTTTGAGCGACCGCGTTTTCCGCAGAGGGATGCGCGCCCGCGCCGTCCGTGCCCGCGGGCATTGCGAAATAGGTGATATTTCCGTCGCCAAGGTCGGAAATTGCCTTTTGAATGCCTTGCTCCACGCTCGCGTGCGTTCCCATCATGCCGTAAATGCACACGATTTTCGCACTCTTGTTTTTGGAGCGGACGAGCGTTAATAGCTCGCGATAGTCGGCGGAGAACGCGTCGGCGGTGTATTTTTGATCGGAGCTCATATAATAGGAATCGTTCGTGCCGAGCGCAACGACGACCAGATCCTGCGGGGCGGCGGGGAAGTCGTACGGGGCGGTCGCGACGGAGGATTTGCTCAAATACATATCGCACATACCCACGGGAAGCACCCATTTTACCTTGGTGCAAATACCTTCCGTCGCCACGAGCGAGCAATCTGCGCCGAGCGCTTCCGCCGTGAGATAGGCGTATCCCTTCGTTGCGTCCGAATTCTCGATCGCGGGGTCGGAGGAAGGGGACGCAAACACGCCCGCGCCTACGGTAATGGAGTCGCCCACAAATTCGATTTTGAGAGGCGTCTTTTCTTTCGGTCGGAGGAATTTTCCGTCCGTGCGAACCTCGCCGAGGGACAGTGCGCCGTTTTGCGAGCTGGTCGCTTTTACGATTTTTACGGTATGCACGCCCTTCGCCAAGTCCTTAGCGAGGAAATCGAACTTTTTAAAGCCCCGCCGAAATTCCATGAGCGTTCCCGTTTTATCGCCGTCCACGAACACCCGCGCGTACAGCAAATCGCCCGTAGAGAGGATCTTCGCTTCAAACTGCGTGCCGTAAAAGGTGAATTCCGCACCCGTGCCCGCATTGTCGAACAAGAGCTGTTTGCCCGATTTATAGGTGCGCCCGAAGAGCCGCGCGGCGCTTTCGTCGAATTTTTGGACTTCCTCCAAGGAAATCACCTCCAAGCCTTCTATCGTTTCGGGTTTTGCGGGGTCGTCGGAACCTTGGTCGGGAAGGGTTTGGGCGGGCGGGTCGGCGTCCGCGTCCGGATTGTTTCCGCCACAGGCAACGGAACAGCTCAAAAGAAAAGCGGGGAAGAGCAGGCAGAGCAAACGTTTCAATTTCATTTCGGTCTCCTTGCTATTTTAAAATCTCGCGAATGAGCGCGGTGAGCGTTTCCGCGTTTTTCTTGTGCGCGGAAGCGTTGGGGTGGAAAGCTCCGCCCGTTTCGTTGCTGAGCATCTTTACGCAGTAGACGTTCTTATCTTCGGTGTCCGCGACTGCGGCGCGAATGGTTTCCTCCGCTTGTTTGGTGGAGGAGGCGGGCATCATGCCGAACGCGCATACGATGGCGGCGTCGGGATGGTGCTTCCGAACGAGGCGGAGAAGATCGGCGTAATCGGCGCGGAATTGTTCCACCGTGTAGTCGAAAAGATCCGACGTCGCGTGCCACATATCGTTTTCGCCTAAGCCGATCACCACGACGTCCGCGTCGAATTTCTTCGGATCGAAGGAAGCGGACAGATTGTAGCCGTACCGCGTGTAAATATCGTAGGCGTTTACCGCGCCGTCCTTCGCGCACACGCCTTCGAGCGCCTGCAAAGAGAAATCGGCGTCGAGCGCCTGTGCGGTGAGATAGGCGTACGCCTTCGTGGGGTCGGAGTTCTCCACCGTTTGTTCGCTGTGCGAGGCGTTGCCGAGAGAACCGCATCCCGCCGTAATGGAATCGCCGATAAATTCTATTTTGAGCTCGCTCTTTTGGGGCGCTCTCAAAAATTCGCCGTCCGTTTGGAATGCGTTTCCGACGGGCACGGTGATGGAGTTGTACTGCGGACTGCTCGCTTTGAGCACGCGCACCGTGTGTACGCCCGCGGGGAGCTCGCATAAAACGACTGAGCCCGATTTTTCAAGTAAAATTTCTTTGCCTTCCGCGTCGCCGTCTGCGAACACGCGGAGTTTGCTCTTGCCCGAAACGTTGAAATTGCCCGTGAGCGTCGTGCCCGCAAAGGCGATATCGAAACCCGAGCACACGTTGTCAAGCGTTACCCGCTTTGCACTCACGTAAGTGCGTGAATAGAGGTTTACGGCTTCGAATGCGTTTACTTCTTCGGCGGCGGCAGGGCCGAGCGTCCGCACGCGGGTTGTAACGCTCATGGTTTTGTAGGAAGCGGTAATGCGTGTTTCCCCTGCGGAAACAGCCGTCACCTTGCCGTTTTCATCAACGCGGGCGACCGCCTCGTCCGCGCTTTTATAGGAAATATCCGCGTCCGAAAGGGGCTTTCCGTCCTCCGTGACCGTTGCGGGCGCGGAAACGCTATCATAGGGTGCGGTTAGCGATAGAAGCAAGTCGCGCTTTTCAAAAAAAAGCAAGTATTCGTGTTCCGTCGGTTTTTCCGGTTCGGGTTTGGGTGTGGGTTGCGTAATTTCATCTCCGTCTTTATCGGGCGAAGAGGGCTCGCCGCAAGCGACCGCGAAGGGCAGAAGCATGAGCGCGCCGAGGGCGCAGGCCAAAATGCGTTTTTTCATAATTTTCTCCCTATGAACCATAATTTTATTTTACAGGATATGCCGCGCTTTGTCAATATTTCCCCCTGAAAAAAGAAAAAAACTTTTATTTTGAATGCCGAAAATAAGGATTTTGAAGTTATTCTTGTTCGATATCTTTTTAAAATAAAAATTTATTTCAAAAAAAGCATATCGGAGCGATTTCCGATATGCTTTTTAGGTTCTTAAATTCGGTTGTTAAGACTCTTTGTCGGAAGAATCCTTTTTGGAAGCGTCCTTTTTCGGTGCGTTTTTCTTGGGCGCGTCTTTCTTGGGTTCGACAATATCCGCGGTCGCGGCGAAACGCTTGGTCGATTCCATTGCGTTTTCGCAGGTGGTGTGGGTCTTATAGTCGGAGCTGATTGCCATTAAGCCGCCGTTTGCGTTGAACAGTTTAAAGAAATAATCGCCCGATTTGGTGCGCACGATGTCGAATTTGCCTTCGCCGATATTGCGCTTGAAAGTGGCAATACCGTTTTTCGCGCCTGCAAGCGAGGAGTAGTCGCTTCCGCTTGCAAGCATTTTTTCGCCGTTGGAGGCATAGAGCATAAAGGCGTAACGTCCGTTCGGCTTAACTTCGAACATCCATTTCCCGCTGTAAGGGGAACTGGTCGGGGTTTCGTTTTCTTTGGCGGGCTCTTCTTTTGCAACAGGCTCCGGTTTCTTTTCGGGCTCAGCCTTCTTGGCAGGCTCGGTCTTTTTCACGGGTTCTGCTTTCTTAGCGGGCTCGGTCTTTTTCGCAGGTTCTGCCTTCTTGGCGAGCTCGGTCTTTTTCACGGGTTCTGCCTTCTTGGCGGGCTCGGTCTTTTTCGCAGGTTCTGCTTTCTTGGCGGGCTCGGTCTTTTTCGCAGGTTCTGCCTTCTTGGCGGGCTCGGTTTTTTTCGCAGGTTCTGCTTTCTTGGCGGGCTCGGTTTTCGCCGACTTTTTCACCGGAGCCTTTTTCGGAACGGGAAGGGGTTTCGCTTCGGGTTCTTTCTCTTCGGGCTCGTGTTCTTCTTCCGTTTCCTCGAAGGGGATAATATCGTTCGTTTCCCCCGCCCATACGACGGTTTCTTCCTTTACTTCCGTTACGGGTTCTTCCGCCTGCTTGGCAGGTTCTTCCGTTACGGATTCCTTTTCCTCGGGCTCTGCCGTCGGCTCTTCCGTCGCCTGCGGTTCTTCCGATGCGGGCTCTTCCGT
Source organism: uncultured Clostridia bacterium (assembly GCA_947088135.1). Taxonomy (GTDB): domain Bacteria; phylum Bacillota; class Clostridia; order Christensenellales; family Borkfalkiaceae; genus Gallimonas. The sequence continues at coordinate 28,180 of CAMUFJ010000010.1, read as the reverse complement.
CTTTGCTTCGGGCTCGGCTTCCCATACCGTTTCGGGTTGGGCGGGAGCGGTCGGCTCTACTTGGATCGGCGCGCTTTCTTCCGCGGGCTGTTCCTGTACGGGCTGTTCGGGTACGCTGTTCTCCTGCTGTGCCGCCAGAGCTTTCCGCTTTTTTTCTCGCTTTACGGTTACGGCGAGAGAGATGGCGGTAACGATAATGAGGACGAGAAGGACGCCCAAAATAATCGTTAAAAACATATTATCTTTGAGATATGCGACCATATTATCCCAAAACGATGCAGCCAAAATCATCATTTTCATCACTCCGTTTTCTATAATTTCCAACGGGAACAGCCGAAAAGCTCCCCCGTATTTTATACGCGATTTACAGCAAAAAAGTGCGTAATTCCGACAAATACAACATTTTTTATTGCTTGCAATTCAAATTATAGCACAAAAACCCCCCGCTGTCAAACCATTGACAAAAGGAAATATTTGTTGTAAGATAATATTTATGAAAAAAATCGCGGTGATCGGCGGGGGCGCGGCGGGCATGAGCGTTGCCGTCATGCTGAAAAGGCGGGGCTTTTCCGTGCTCGTATTGGAGCGCGGGGAACGGCTCGGACGCAAACTTTCGGCAACGGGGAACGGGCAGGGGAACGTGACCAATACCGACATGGGTGCGGAGCATTATTTTTCGGACGACAGGGAAAAGGTCGCCCGCGCTTTGGCGCGTTTCGGTGCAGACGATACGGTAAATTTTCTCGAAAGCATGGGCGGGATTTTTTTGCCCGACGGACGCGGAAGAGTATACCCCGCAAGCCGTCAGGCATCGGCGATTACCGATCTTTTCCGCAGGGAGCTCGCCCGCACGGGCGTTGAAATCAAAACGAACGCGTTCGTCCGTTCGGTTTTTCGCAAAGGGGAGAAGTTCGCCGTAAATCTTGAAAACGGCAGAGAGGAAGCCGACCGCGTCGTACTTGCCGCAGGGGGCAAGGCGGCGGAAAATTTCGGCACGGACGGCAACGCTTATGCGATCGCCGAGAGCTTCGGGCACACCGTAACGCCCCTTTCTCCCGTGCTCGTTCAGCTTAAATGCCGAACGGAAGAGGTGCGCGGTCTGAGGGGGATCCGCGTGGACGGGCTCGTCCGCGTTGTGCGGTCGGGCAAAGAAATTTACGTCGGGCGGGGGGATATACTCTTTACCGATAACGGCGTTTCGGGCGACGCGATATTCCGCGCCTCCTCCTATACGAAAAAAGGAGATACCTTGCTGTTGGATCTGTTGCCCGACGTTTCCGAGCAGCGCCTTGTTTCGCTGTGCGGACGGGAGGACGGACTTTTGTGCGTTATCAACAACGGGCTTGCAAGAACGCTTTTAAAGCGTGCGGGCGGGGAAAGGCTTGCTTCGCTTATCAAGCGGTTTCCGCTCACTGCGGAGGGTACGCTCGGGTTTTCGCGGGCGCAGGCGACGCGGGGCGGAATCCCGCTCTCCGAAACGGACGAGCATTTTCAGAGCAAGCTGTGCAAGGGCTTATATTTTGCGGGTGAAATTTTGAACGCAGACGGCGAATGCGGAGGATATAACCTGCAATGGGCGTTTTCGTCGGCGTACGCGGCGGCGGAGGGTATGGTATGAAATTACAGCTGAGCAATCTTGTTTTGCGTCCGCACGAGAGGGAAACGGCGCTTCTCGGAATCTGCGAAAAGCGTCTGCGTGCTCCCGTCAAGTATTTTAAAATTTTAAAGAAGTCGCTCGACGCGCGCGATAAGAGCAATATCCGCTTTGTTTACAGCGTGGAATGCGCCGACGAGGAAGTGACGATTCCCGAGCCCGTGTTTCCCAAAATCAAAAAACCCATGCCCCGCGCCGTCGTGGTGGGAACGGGGCCTGCGGGGCTGTTCTGTGCGTTAAGGCTTCTCGATTACGGCATTAAGCCCGTGATCGTAGAGCGGGGCAAGCCCGTCGCCGAGCGGGAAAAATCGGTCGCTCGAATGTGTGAAGGGGGCGTGCTCGATCCCGAAAGCAACGTGCAGTTCGGCGAGGGGGGCGCGGGAACGTTTTCGGACGGCAAGCTCAATACGCAGACGAATTCCCCCTTGAACAAAGAGGTCATACGGCTGTTTTTGCGCTTCGGCGCGCCCGAGGAGATCGGTTTCTTAGGCAAGCCTCATATCGGAAGCGATAAACTCAAAGAGGTCGTCGTCCGTATGCGGGAGCACGTGATCGAGAGGGGCGGGGAAGTGCGCTTTATGAGCAAGCTCACCGATTTGGAATTCCGTGACGGCAGGCTTTGCGCCGTGAAAATAAACGGCGTTCGGGAGGAGGCGGACGAGGTTGTTCTCGCGATCGGGCACAGCGCGCGGGACACTTTCGAAATGCTTCTCGGCAAGGGCTTGAAAATGGAGCAGAAAGAGTTTGCCGTCGGGGTGCGCATCGAGCACTTGCAGTCGAACATCGGACGGGCGCAGTACGGCGCGGGATACGCCGCGCTTCCGCCTGCCGACTATAAGCTCGTTTCCCATGCGGGAGAACGGGCGGCATTCACCTTTTGCATGTGCCCCGGAGGGGTGGTCGTGCCCTCGGCGAGCGAGGAAGGGGGTGTGGTCGTCAACGGCATGAGCAATTTCGCCCGCGACGGCAGGAACGCCAATTCCGCTCTCGTTGTGCAGGTAAAGCGGGAGGATTTTGCAAGCGAACACCCCTTGGCGGGGGTCGCTTACCAGCGCAAATTGGAGAGCGCGGCGTATCGCGCTACGGGGAGCTACCGCGCGCCCGTACAGCTTACGGGTGATTTCCTTTCGGACAGGGAAAGCTATTATTTCGGCGAGATCAAGCCCACCTACGCGCTTGGTACGGAGTTCGTTCCCATGCGGGCGATCTTGCCGCCCGCAATCGCGGCGGGGTTGAAGGCGGCGATCCCCGACATGGGCGCCCGTCTTGCGGGCTTTGCCGATTACGAGAGCGTGCTTACGGGGGTGGAGTCGCGGACGAGCTCGCCCGTGCGCATTGTGCGCGGGGAAGATTTGCAGGCGGGCGTCGAAGGGGTGTACCCCTGCGGGGAAGGATGCGGGTATTCGGGCGGAATTACTTCCTCCGCAGCGGACGGATTGCGCGTCGCCGAGGCTCTGGCAAAAAAATATTTGTAATTTTTTTGTTTTTTAATCGTATTTTCACACAACAAACACTTTGATGCGCTATGATATAGACACGCTGAAAGGCGTATGAAATTGCCCATACAATAATTTTTTTTCATATTCTCTCGAAAGGGGGGCCTTGCGTGCAGGCACGCAAGGTCCTTCTTTTGTTGCGTTTTCACTTGTCGGGCTTGGCAAAAAGTGGCGGAATTGGTTGAAAAACCTTACAATTATATATGCAAAATGCGAATATCCGACCCAAAAACCTTGCCATGGAATTGTATTTATGATAAAATATGTAGTGGATTATTAACTTGTGTTATTCTATTCTCGGGCGTATTCCCGTTGCAGAAGGAGTCAACCATGATCAAGAACAGAGGGCTGATTTTCAAGATGTCGCTTGAACAAAAAATCCGTCTTATCACGAGCGCAACGTACGGCGTGAGCTGTGCGGTTGAAAATTACGAATTTCCCGTGTTCCGTTTATCTCCCGATCCCGTAGCGGATACGGGGGAGATCTACACCACTCATTTCCCTTCGGACAAGGCGCTCGCCTGTACTTGGAATTTGTCGCTTACGGGCAGCGTTTATAAGTGCATCGGGAACGAGGCGAAGGGCTTGGTCGATTATCCCTATTTCAACGTCAGCAACAATCTTCCGAGGGAGAACATTTCCGAGGACTATTATTTCACGGGCAAATTTCTCGGCGCGAAGGCGCGGGGCGTCAACGAGAGCGGAGCCGTCGTAAACTTCGAGGATGCGCCCGCCGCGTGCAACGAGGTGGTGTTCCGCGAATCGGTAAAGCAGATCACCGATTTCATTTTAAAGGACGCTTCTCCCGATTCCCTGCTCACCGAAAGCAAGGAAAATATCCAATCCTATCCCGAGATCTACCGTTATAAGGGGCTCTTTTACGGGCTTGCGTCGAGCAAGGAAGACGTTGCGCGCCTTCTCTACATGGGTTGTACGCTCGTGTTTACGCGGGGGGATTTTTCGGAGGAGCTTTTCCTCTACCTCGAGGAGCTCACCAAGGGCTACGACCGCGCTTACGACGACTACAAGGCGAATATCATTCGGCGCGGAGAGCTCGACAAGCGCGCCCGTAATCTGGAAATTCTCGACGTGACCCTTGTCAACGAGGCGTGCGACAGGCTCATCGACCTCATGCTCTCCATGCGCGAGAAGAATGCCGATTCCATAGACGAAGTTCCCGCCGCGCTCGATAAGGAATCGCACGACGCGGTGTTCAACGAGGCGTTGCACGACAAGATCGCTTTGGAGGCGGCTCGGCAGTCGGCGGTGCTCCTCAAAAATTCGGGTATTCTGCCCCTGCACCCCGTGTTGAAGGCGGCGGTTCTCGGCGACAGCGCAAAAAATCCCGCTTATCGCGGAGAACTTACCCGCAACTATTCCACCTGTAACCGTATGCCGTTCGAAACGATCAACGAATACGATATTCAAACGGTTGGGTATGCGCACGGCTACGAAAAAGGGGAAAGCGGAAGAGGGGACGTTATCGAACGTGCTTTGGGAGTTTGCAAGGAAGCCGATTTCGCGCTCGTGTATCTGAGCGCGGAGCGCGGAGCGCGCGCTCTTCCCGCAGGGCAGACCGAGCTCATCGACGCGCTGTATGCGGAGGGCGTGCGGATCGTCGCCGTCGTCGAGGCGGACGGCGTGATCGACTTTTCTTTCGAAGAGAAATGCGAGGCGGTGCTCTTCTGCCACAGGGGCGGACAAGCTTGCCCCGCCGCCGTGCTCGATATCGTCACGGGCAGAGTGTGCCCCTCGGGCAGGCTCATCGACACCGTGCCCTTTCTGACGGAGGGCTACGGTTATTGGCAGATTCCCGCCTACTGCACCGCAGACAGGGACAGTATCCGCTATCCCTTCGGTTACGGGCTCTCCTATACGAGCTTCGAATATACCAACTTAAAAATCAACGAACAGGGCGTAAGCTGTAATATCACGAATACGGGCGGTTGCGACGGCTACGTCACCGTGCAGATGTACGTACAAAAAGAGGACAGCCAAACGGTATTTTCCAATCGCGTTTTGCGCGGGTTTACCAAAGTATTTGTTAAAAAGGGAGATTGCGTAAAGGCGGAGATCCCGTTTACGGCGAATACCTTCCGCAGTTTCCGTTTAAAGGATCGCTCCGACGTCGTGGAAGGGGGCACTTACCGCGTGTTCCTTGCCGACAATGCCGACGACGTGCGTCTGACGGGCTCTCTCAATTTGGAGGGCTACACCTACGGTAAGACCGAGGTTTACGGCAACGAAATCGAGGAGCGCACCGACGGCGTTCCCGTCGGGTTTACCGTAACGGGCGAGGAGCAGGCGATCCGTAACGCCAAGAAGGAGTTTTCTTTCGGTTTCCGTCTTTTTCTTGCGCTCGCAATCATGCTCTATTACGACGTGATGGGCGGAGTTCTTTTGCTGACCAATCTCGTCGGCAGTAAAAATTTGATTTTCTATATCGTCGTCGGCGTATTGCTCCTGATCGGCAACCTGATCGGCATCATCTATATCGTCAAAGCGGCGAAAAAGCGCAAATATCAGAAATACCTCCACCCCAACGACGTGATCGGCGACATGGTGGACAGAGTGGCGGAGTTCGACGAGATCGCTCGGGTGAGCTATCGTCAGCCCGCGGAGAGCGAAGAGGCGGAGAAATTTGTTCCCGAGCCCGAAGAGGAAGAAGAGGCGAAAGAAGAGGAAGCCGTCGTCGAGGAATTCAAGACGTACGACAGTTCGTTCTCCGCATCTAGCGCGAGCGAGCGCAAGATCACGGCGGAGGTTTCGCTCAACGAAATGTGCGCCAACTTCCGCGCATTCGCGCGTTCCAAGGGCATCACCGTGGAGCTATCCTCCACGCGCGCCCTCTTTGCCGCGATTTCCGCGAGCAAAATCGTGATGCTCGACACGAAAAACAGGGATCTGCTTCCCGCGTTTTTGGACGTGCTCGCCGAATACTTCGGTTGCGGAGGGTACATGGCGGCGGAGGACGGTTGGAGCGCGCCCGAGAATTTGCTGTGGCAGGCGGAGGAGGACAAGTACGTGACCTCGGTGTTCGCAAACGCCGTGTACGCGGCGAGCACGCAGTCCGAAAAGAGCTGTATCGCCCTGCTGTCCGAAGTGAATCCGGAGAACGTGCGCGGTTACTTCCGCGATTTTATCGCCTACGCGCTCTATCCCAGCGAAGAGCATACCTTAGTTCTCAACGAGGAACTCTCGTTGCGTCTGCCCGACAATATTTGTTATATCCTCGTGCCCAAGCAGGACGGCGCGGAGGAGCTTCCCGTGGAGCTTGCGCACGCTTCGATGTGTATCGAGGCGGTCATCAGCAAGGCGGAGGAGGTCGGCGAAGAAACGGAGATCAAGTCGGTAAGCGCAAAGGAAACCGCCGAGCTCGTGCGCGAGGCGAGGGAGAAATTTTTCCTTTCCGAAAAAATTTGGAAGCGCATCGACGAACTCGCCGAAACGGTTTCGGCAAAAGAGCATTTCTTTATCGGCAACAAAAACACGTTACAGCTCGAAAAGCTCACCGCCGTGCTCATGGAGTGCGGTGCGGACGAGAGCGAAGCGTTCCAAACGGTATTTACGGCGAAGCTCGTTCCCCTGCTCCGTCTTTTAAATACGTACAAAGAAGAAGGCGGGGACAAGACGGTTTTCGGCATCATCGAAAAATTGTTTGCGGAAGAGGACGTTTCTCGCATCAAAAAGCAGTTGGTACACGGCGCGTGATCGGGAGGAGAGAGATATGGTGTTAGCGCAAAGCATGGGAGATCAAATTTGGCAGGCGCTCACGGGCAAGGCGGCGCTTGTCGTTTACGCCGTGCTCTTGGCGGTTCTCATCGCTCTTCTCGTTGCTTGGATCATCTTTTCCGAGCGCAGGCGTGCGATCGAAGCCAAGGAAAACAGTCCCGCCAAAGCGGAAGCGGCGCGCAAGGAGGCGCTCGACGAAGCGAAAAAATCCATCGATAAAAAGCTGGATTCCTTTAAAAACAACCTCGTCTTTTCGGCGGGCCCCGGCGCGGCGGGGGTAAAGGCGGCGGCAAGAAGCGCAGACAAGAGCGAGGAAGAAGTGAACGAAGGCGGTTCGCGCTTTTATATGCTCACGGAGATCGACAAGCAGTACGAGGATTATACGCCGCCGGCATATGACAACTCGCTCGGGTTGAGAGAGATCTGCGAGATATTCCGCAATTTCTCTGCGGGTACGTTGAAGCTGTATTACGATATCGAGGATATCAGACGGTTTATCGGCGCGCTGGCGGTAACGAAGCTGATCATCCTGCAAGGTATGTCGGGAACGGGAAAAACGTCGCTCGCGTACGCGTTCGGGGAGTTTTTGGATAACAAGACGGTGGTCGTGCCGATCCAGCCGATGTGGAAGGAGCGGACGGATCTTGTAGGGTATTACAACGAATTCACGCGGCGGTTCAACGAAACGACGCTGCTTTATAAAATGTACGAGGCGAACTGCAACGAGGAGATCTATATCACGGTGCTGGACGAAATGAACATCGCGCGGGTGGAGTACTACTTTGCGGAGTTTTTGTCCTTATTGGAGATACCCAATCCCGACGGACGGAACTTGGACGTGGTGGCGGACAGATGGGAGGACGATCCGAAGCTGTTGCAGAAGAACGGGAAAATGAGATTGCCGACGAATATGTGGTTTGTGGGAACGGCGAACAACGACGATTCGACGTTCTCCATCTCGGATAAGGTGTACGACCGCGCAATGGTGTTGAATTTAGACAAGAAGGCGATCCCGTTCGACGCGCCGGCGACGGAGGGGAAGAAAGTATCGGCGACGCACCTCGAAGAGCTGTTCGCGCGCGCGCAGAGGGAGTACGATCTATCGGACAGAAACCTGCGGCGGATCAAGAAGTTGGACGAATACATGATACAGACCTTCCACATCACGTTCGGGAACCGAATCATGAAACAAATCAGAACGTACGTGCCGGTAATGGTGGCGTGCGGGGGGACGGAGCTGGAAGCCTTGGACGACATATTGTCGCGGAAGGTATTCCGGAAATTGGAATCGAAGAATCCCGTATACGTGAAGCAAATGGCGGACGGGGTATGCGGTTATCTCGACGAGCTGTTCGGCGAGGATAAACTGCCTCTTTGCAAGGAAGCGATCAGACTCATCGAACAAAACGTGTAAGGGAACTGCTTAGCAACTTTTTCACAAGGTAGAGCTTTTATGAGCAATTTGGATATTTATTATCGTGCGTTTAAAGAGTACCGGAAGGAAACCGTGAGCGACACGCTTTGCGTGCGCGACAGGCGGGAATTTTCGCAAGCCGGAACGGACAACGACGTACTCAACGCAACGAAATATCTTTGCAAAATTGAAGAGGATTGGATCAAAGCGATCGAAGAGGGGCTCGTCTACGTGGAGAAAGCGGTGGCGGAGGAGCGTCAGTTTATCCGTACGCGCGGGGAAGTGATCCCCATCGAAAAGGTAAGGCATATTTCAAAGGACTCGGTGGAGCATCTCGCAAAGCACAGCGAAATGATCACCCATCTGCCCGAAGAGGGCTCGGATACCATCATTCCCGATAAGCTGTACATGACGGAAAAGCTCAGCGATTACGCCGTTTACGAAAATAGATTTCTGTATATGATGCTCTGCTATTTGCGGAATTTCATCGACTACCGTTTGGAGAAAATAGAAACCCTGCGCAGAACGTATATCGGGAATACGCGCATCAATAAAGAAATCAAGGGGGAAAAGCGTACCCTCACGGTGGAAACCAAGATCTTTGAAAAGCGCACCGATAACCCTTTCCCCATTGCCGACACCCGTTCCGCCGCGCTCGTAAAGCGGATACAGGACTGCATGAGCATCATCAACTCTCTGCTCAATACCGATCTCATGGTGCAGGTTGCAAAATCTCCTATGATAAAACCGCCCATCGTCAAGACCAACGTTTTGAAGATGAACAACAATTTCAAACGCGCGCTTGCGCTCTACGATTATATCGCCTCCTACCGCGGGGACGGGTACAGCTACGAGGAAGTGCATTACGACTTCGCGCCCTATTCGGAAACGCTTGCCGACGAAATGGCGGAGGCGGCGAACGTAACGGCGTTTCTCGCGTACCGCTACGGCAACGACATTACCGAGGAGTTGGAGAGGCGGTATCAGGAGGAGGAGCTCCGCAGACGCAAGGAGGAAGAGGATAAGCTCGCCGACCGTATCAAGCGTATGAAGAAGCGCGCGTTGGAGTCTAACAAAACGCTGGAAGAATATATGCTTCTGCTCGAAAAGCGGAACAAGATGTTGGAGCGGGACAGCGAGGATCTGGCGGTCATCCGGCACGAAGTGGAAAAACTTAACGGGAAGATTGCCGAGCTTTACCGCGAGCAGGAAGAATTCGAACGCAGGATCGCGGAACTCGAAGCGACGATCGAGCAGAAAAACGCGGAGATCGTCGCGCTCAACCAAAAATACATCGAAGATATGTCCGCGCTCAAAAAACAGCACGAGGAAGAGCTTGTTTCGGTTGCGGAAAAACACGAGAACGAGCTTACCGCGCTCAAAGCGGAGCACGCAGAACGGCTCAACGCGACGATCGAGGACTATGAGCTCAAAGCCGCGGGATTGCACGAGGAGATCGACGCGCTCAACAACAAGCTGTTCGAAACGGTGGAGGAGTACAACCAGCGCGAGCTCGTCTTGGAGGAGCAGAGGCAGTCTTTGCTTCGGGAAAAGACGCAGATCGAGCGGGATTTCGAGGCGAGGACGCAGGAGCTCAATGCGGAGTATTTACAGCGCCAGCGGGAGCTCAGCGCAGACTACGCGGGGCGTACGGCGGAGTACGAGGCGGACGCGCAGAGGCGCATTGCCGAAGCGGACGCAAAATACGACTTCGCGCAGGGCGAGCTTGACGCCATGCGGGTACGGCAGGGATTGCTCGCCGCCAACCAAAACGATACCTCGCGCGAAAGGTTCATGGAATTGCAGGCAGAATACCTTGCCTTTGAAAAGTACTTCAAGGAGCAGTGGAAGCTCACCAAAAAAGAGATCCGCAAGCAGGTATTTTGGAAGAAGCTGGAAAAGAAGAAAAAAGCCGTCGGACTTTCCGCCGTGCCTTTGCCCGAAGAGCAGAGCGCGCCTTTGGCGGAACAAGCTTCCGCAGAGCAGTTTTCTCCCGCGCCCGCGGGATACGAGCAAGCGGTTCAGCCCGCCGAATACGAAGAGTCCGCGCAAGACGCGGGGACGCCGATCGGGCAACGGACGGAAGACCATACGGAAGAAACGATAGAAGAGCAAGCGGACGCGCCGACGGAAGGCGAACCTCCTGCTTCATTCTGAATTCCTTTACGGGATGAAGAATCTCATGAAACGAAGTTCAAAAAAAGGAAACGCGCATGAATAAGAAGAACGGGATCGGAAAATTGATTTTCGCGATTGTGCTGATTGTCTGCACACTCGTTCTTTTCGCGTGCGCATTCATCAATCAATATGCAAAATACGGCAAAAATCTGTTGCCCGCGCTTACGGGCAATATGAAGTACGTTTTTTTGGCGGTTGCCGTGCTCATTCCTATATTCCTCATTTTGTTCGTCGTGAGCAGTTTCACGGCTCTGCGCGGACCCGATATCTCCGACGCCTCGCTGTTGGGCGTGGATTTCTCGGACGAGGTTCACGAGAAACAAAAGCTGAAAAGCGTGGAGTTTTCCGACCGCGAGGAAATTATTATGAAATCTGCCGACGAAGTGCAAGAAAACGCGGGCAGTACGGTTGCGAAAGCTTCGAAAAGCGCGGGGAAGAGCGGCGAGGAAGAGGTAAACGAAGGGGGTTCGCGCTTCTATATGCTCACGGAGATCGACAAGCAGTACGAGGATTACACGCCGCCGGCATATGACAACTCGCTCGGGTTGAGAGAGATCTGCGAGATATTCCGCAATTTCTCTGCGGGTACGTTGAAGCTGTATTACGATATCGAGGATATCAGACGGTTTATCGGCGCGCTGGCGGTAACGAAGCTGATCATCCTGCAAGGTATGTCGGGAACGGGAAAAACGTCGCTCGCGTACGCGTTCGGGGAGTTTTTGGATAACAAGACGGTGGTCGTGCCGATCCAGCCGATGTGGAAGGAGCGGACGGATCTTGTAGGGTATTACAACGAATTCACGCGGCGGTTCAACGAAACGACGCTGCTTTATAAAATGTACGAGGCGAACTGCAACGAGGAGATCTATATCACGGTGCTGGACGAAATGAACATCGCGCGGGTGGAGTACTACTTTGCGGAGTTTTTGTCCTTATTGGAGATACCCAATCCCGACGGACGGAACTTGGACGTGGTGGCGGACAGATGGGAGGACGATCCGAAGCTGTTGCAGAAGAACGGGAAAATGAGATTGCCGACGAATATGTGGTTTGTGGGAACGGCGAACAACGACGATTCGACGTTCTCCATCTCGGATAAGGTGTACGACCGCGCAATGGTGTTGAATTTAGACAAGAAGGCGATCCCGTTCGACGCGCCGGCGACGGAGGGGAAGAAAGTATCGGCGACGCACCTCGAAGAGCTGTTCGCGCGCGCGCAGAGGGAGTACGATCTATCGGACAGAAACCTGCGGCGGATCAAGAAGTTGGACGAATACATGATACAGACCTTCCACATCACGTTCGGGAACCGAATCATGAAACAAATCAGAACGTACGTGCCGGTAATGGTGGCGTGCGGGGGGACGGAGCTGGAAGCCTTGGACGACATATTGTCGCGGAAGGTATTCCGGAAATTGGAATCGAAGAATCCCGTATACGTGAAGCAAATGGCGGACGGGGTATGCGGTTATCTCGACGAGCTGTTCGGCGAGGATAAACTGCCTCTTTGCAAGGAAGCGATCAGACTCATCGAACAAAACGTGTAAAGCATAGGGAGAACGTTATGCCGACGAAATTTAAGACCTCCATTTTAATATTCGGAATGATCGTCATGTGCCTGTTGGCGTGCTTGGCGACCTTTTTGGTGCTATCGGCATCGGGAATGCTCTTCACGGAAAAGGCGAAGGTGGAAATCACCGTGCAGTCGGCTACCAAGGTTTACGACGGCACGCCTCTTTGCGCGTTCGAATATCAAATCGAGGGCGAGCTCGCGGAGGGGCACAGGGAATCCGTTTCGTTTAGCGATTCGCAGACGGACGCGGGCGAGAGCGCAAGCGGAGCGGACGTGCGTATTTTGGACGAAGAAGGCTACGACGTAACTTCCCAATACACGGTCAAAATCAATAAAGGTTTGCTCCGCGTCACGCGCCAGCAGATCAACGTAGCGATTCCAGACGCCGAAGTCGTTTACAGCGGGGAAAGAGTGATTTTCGACGACTACATTTTGCAGAAGGGGACGCTTGCCAAGGGACACAAAATCGGCGCGGAATCCGCAGTCGGCGTCATAAGGCCCGGCGTGGTGGATACCGCGACGCTCAAACCCGCCGTATACGACGCGTTCGGCAACGACGTGACCCGAAACTACGATTTGATCTCCGCTTACGGAACGGTGCAGATCGTTCCCCGTCCGCTCGTGGTAAGACCGCGTTCGGAGAGCAAGGTGTACGACGGCAAGGCGCTCTTTGCAAGCCAAATCGAAATCGTTTCGGGCACGCTCATCGCGGGTCACGAGATCCGCGCGACGGAATTTCAGACGGCGGGCGCGGAAACGGCTCAGCTCACGGAGGCGGGCAAGCTTCCCGTGTACGTGAAAGCCTATTCCATTTACGACGCGAAGGGCGAGAATGTTTCCGAATATTATAAGGTAACGAACGATATCGGCAACCCCGGCATTTTGGAGGTAACGCCCCGCGAGCTCACCGTGGTGGGTAAGAGTAAATCTTGGGAGTACGACGGCAAACCGCACGGCTTCACCTCGGTTGCGGGAAGGGAGGACACGGAAACTTCCGCCGAAATGGCGATCGGTCTTGCGGACGGGCATTCCGTCGTCATCAATTACGACGCTTTGCGCGACGGGAGCGACGGCGGAGCCTACGTGAACACCATAACCGCCGTGGGCAGTAAGCCCTGCTATATCAACGGCGAAAACGTAAAGGTGCTCGACGGCGCGCGCGTCGACAAGTCTGCCAATTACCATATCACCTTTATCAACGGCGTGCTCACCGTAACGCCCCAAAATTTGCGCATTACGGTGAAGGACTACACCGTGGAATATGATGAAGTGGCGATCCCCGTGGAAACGCTCAAAGAACAGCTCGTCCTTTTCTCGCCCTTCACGGCGGACGATTTCGAGCTCGTGATGTCGGAAACCGAATACAAGAACGCGGGCGTATATTCCCTCTCCGCGAAGCCCTACGTGAACGAAGATCCTAAAACGGAGGAGGAGATCGAGGCGGAAGCGCGCCGCAAGGAGCTGTTTAAAAACTATACGCTCGACATCGTCCCCGGCACGGTCACGATCTCCAAAAAAGCTCTCGATATTACGGTGAGCAGTTTCACGCGGGAGTACACGGGGCAGGAAGTTTCGGACGAAACCATTTTAAGCCACGTGAGTTTCAAGGGCAATTTCGACAAACACAATTTCGAAATCGACAAAGACGTCGATCGTATCGTCAACGCGGGGCAGTACCGTATTTCGGTAAAATTCAAGGAGGGCAGCGGGCTCGGCGACGACTTCGACAGTGACAATTACACGCTCTCCATTATCCCCGGAACTCTTACCGTGACCCGCAAGCGGGTGGGCGTTATGATCATGAACCATACCGCGGAATACAGCGGGGAAAAGGTTTCCGAAGCGGAGCTTGAAAAGCTCATTGTTTGCAACGAAGGGTTTGCTTCCTCCGACTTTAAAATCACGGGCGCGCCCGAGGGCGGGTTTGTGAACGTAGGCCCTTACGTGCTTGGGGCGGAAGTCCTCGAAGACAAGGCGGACGTGCGCGAGAAACTCCTCAATTACGAACCGGAAGTCACCCCCGGCATGCTCACCATTACGAGAAAGAAAGTGATCGTGCGGGTCGTCAACGCAGAGAGAGAATACACCCAAGAGCAAAACGCCTATGCGGATACCCTGCAAGGGATGCTCGATTGCAGCGATACCGCGCTCGGGAAAACGCCCGAAGAGCGGAACAAGGCGCTCCGTCCCGTCGTGCAGGGAGAATACAAGAACGCGGGCACTTACATCGTAAGCGCAGAGCTTCGCGACAGCGTGCTCGAAACCATTAAGAACAATATCGAGCTCGACGTCATCGTGGGCAATTTTACCATTCGGCCCAAGACGGTCACGCTCGCTATGCCCAACCGGTCGTCGGTATTCAGCGGCGCGGGTATTACGATCGACGATATTACGCCTCCTTCCTCGGAAACGGACGGCATTCTCGCCTCGCAGGTGAAGATTATCAGCAGTACGATCGAGGGCGTGAAGAACGTGGGCGAATACAACTACACGGCGGAAATGGTCATTCTCAACGAGAGCGGAAACGTCAGCCCCAACTACACGGTGCGCGCGCAGGCGGGCAGTTGGACGATCACGCCCCTCGAAATCTCCATTCAGGACGGCACTACGCTTTCCAAGGTGTACGACGGCAAGCCCATCGAGATCGACGGAAGCAAGATCAATCTCAATTTCGGTTCGGCGGATTTCCTCCCCGACGACTATTCGGTGATTTCCGCGGAATTCGACAGCGAAGCGCGCTCCGCGTACGTCGGCGGAGAGTTGGAATTAAAAAATATCCGCATCCGCGACAACCGCACGGGGCAAGAGTGTTTCAACTTCACCGCGACGGGGATCATCAACGTTGCGGTTTCGAAGTGTTCCCTGCAAATTTCCGTCGGCAGTATCACCGTAAAGACGGGCACGACGGTAGAGCAAATCAACAGCATGATTATGGTGGGCGGCGTGCAATACAGCCTCATGGGATTGGCGGGAGGCGATACGGCCGTCGTCAGCTTCGTGGCGAGCGACATGGGATCGGGAATCAAGATACTTCCGTCGATCGACGAAATTACCGACAAATTCGGCGAATCCGTGTTGGATATGTACGACGTCGACGGGCTCGAAGGAATGGGTTCCGTATTCTTTATCTGATTTAGCAATTACGGATTAAGGCAAAGAGGGCAGAGGTTTTTTGTATGATCAATTACGATAAATACAAAAACAAAATCGCAAAGTTAGCCGCGGTGAAGAACTTCGTGGTTCGTTTCCGCGCGCTCTTTATTTGCGTCTTTGCCCTGATTGTCGCGCTCATCACCGCTTTCCTCGCAACCAAGGGTATGGTGATCGACGATTTCACCCTTTCGAAAGCGGACATTGTTTACGGCGATTCTTATGAAATCCGGCCCGCAAAGGCGCTTTTCAGTTCGGTTCGCTACGAGTTTGCGCCCGAGGACAGCGAAGATTGGAGCGCGGCTCAGCCCGACAAGGCGGGGAAATACCGCGTGAGAACGGTGACGGACAAGGCGTTCGGCGTCGGGTACGGCAAGCCCCTGTCCTTCGAAATCGCGCCCAAACCCACCGAAATTTCCATTAAACAGGAAACGGTCGTCTACGGCGACGATCCGAGCAACTTTCACTGCGAGCTCGTAAACGGCGATACGCTCAGCGTGGTGGGCTTCCGCTTCGAGAGCTTTGCGACCGACGTCACCAACGTGAGCGCGAATGCGGAATCGGTCGTCATCACCGACAAAAACGGCGAGGACGTCACCTATTGCTATTCGCTTTCCACCCCGCAAAAGCAAGTAAAGCTTAGTCCCAAAAAGGTGAGCTTTGCGCCCCGTGCGGCGGAATACGTGTACGGCGGAGCGCCTCTGCCTTACGAGAGCTTGCTCGACGAGGCTTCGCAAAAACAGCTCGCTTCGGGCGATAAGATCACCGTGACCACGCAGATTTTCGCGCAAAACGGCGAGGCTGTGGAGCTCCCCGAATATGCGGGCGATTACACCGTTCGGATTTTGGACGTGAAGATCATGAACGGGGATACCGACGTTACCGCGCTTTACGATTGGGAAAGCGGGTTGAAATCGGCGAAAATTTCGGTTGCCCGCCGCACCGTTACCGTCAAAACGGCAAGCGACAGCAAAGAATACGACGCGACGCCTCTTGCAAATAAAAACTTTACCGCGGAAAATTTGGCGGAAGGGCATACCTTCGTCGTGTTGGAGAGCGCTTCGAGAACGGTCGTCGGAAGCAGTAAAAACGAAATTACCGCTTATGCGATTGATGACGGCTCGCAGTCTTCTATTCGCGAAGTTACGGAAAATTACGACGTAAAATTCGAAACGGGCACGCTCGAAATCACGCACAAGCAAATCTTGGTCAAAACGGAAGGCGCGGAAAAATCTTACGACGGCAAACCGCTCGTCAACGAGCACTTCTCCACAAGCCCCTCGGCGGTTGCGGGGCACACCGTTGCCGTTCGGGGCGCGCTTTCCGAAATCACCGAAATCGGATCGATCCTCAACGAGTTCGAGGTTTGGGTGCAGGACGGGGAAGGCAATCCCGTTACCGAAAATTATTCCATCGGCTACGCTTACGGAGATCTCGTCGTAAAAGAGCAGGAGCTCGCGTATCGGGCGGGTTCTGTTACGCGCGTCTACGACGGCACGCCTTTGCGCGCGTCGGGAAGCGTGTTAAGCGGGCTTGCCGAGGGCGAGCGCGCGGAGATCGACGCGGAAAAATCTTCTTATCGGCTCGGCGTAGGCGTTGCGGACAACGCGCCCGTGTTCCGCGTTTACAGGAAATCTGACGGCAAGGAAACGACGAAAAACTATGTTCCCGTGTTGGAGGGCGAGCGCGGAAAGCTCGAAGTCACCGTGCGGGAGGTTCTCGTGCGCACCTTAACGCCCGAAGAGCCTTTCCTCTACGACGGCGGAGATCACGTTTACGACAGGGCGGTCATTTCGCTCGCAAACGGGGAAAAGGACGGGCTTGCGGACGGGCAAACCTACACGGCGGTTTACGCAAAGGACGCGCTCGGCATTATCCGCAACGTCGGCACGCAAGACAATCAGTTTACCGTTGAAATTTATTACGGGGAAACCGAAGTCACCGAAAATTACAAAATCGCATACGAATACGGCAAGCTTACCGTTGTAGCGCGCCCCCTGCATATCACGACGGGCTCTAAGACGGCGGAATACGACGGCAAGCCTTTTAGCGATACGCAAGGGTGGAGCGCGCCCGATCTTGCAATCGGGCACACCTTGAAGCCCGACGCTTCGAAGCCGATCGCAAGCGTCACCGAAGTGTTGGAAGAGGCGGTCGAAAACGTCGTTTCCTATCTCGTGTTCGACGAGGACGGCAACGACGTCACGCGCAACTATGAGATCGGCGAGGACAGTTACACCTACGGCAAAATCAACCGCACCCGCCGCAAAGTCACGCTTAATACGAAGTCGGATTCCACCCCTTACGACGGAACGCCGATGCAGTGCCTTAAATGGGAGAACGTGCAAAGGCTTCTCACCGAGCTGGCGCACGAAATCGTGCTCGACGAAACGCGGGCGGACGAGTTCGCGTCCATTACCTACGGCTATGACGAAAACGGCAATCAGCTCTCCCAAGAAAACGTTTTGTACTTCATCGTAAAGGACAAGAACGGGAAGAATATTTCCCATAACTACGATATTATTCCCACCTACGGCGTTCTCACCCGCAGTAAGCGCGCCATGACCGTTTCCACGCTCTCCGCCGAAAAGACGTACGACGGAAAAGCCCTCTACGGCGACGACGAGGGAGAATTCATGACGAAAGCTCCTTCGTTCGACGGGCTCGTTGCGGGCGAACGGTACGTTACCGATTCCAGCCCTTACGTGATCAACGTAAAGCGGGAGGACAGGGAGGTCGTTTCCGTGCCCAACGATACGGTTTACGATTTCTTTACTGCGGACAATCCTTTCAAGACGACTTACAATTACGCGATTACCGTCGTTGCGGGAACTCTGCTCGTAAAACCCCGTTTGCTCAATATCGCTACCTCCACCGTTACCAAGGAGTACGACGGAAAGTGGCTGTTAGGCATCGACGAAGGAACGGGCGAGAACGGGAAAACCGTTATCACGAATTTTGCAGACGGGCAGAGCGCGGTCGTTATCGAGAGTTCTATTCCCAAGATCCGCGACGTACTTTGGACGGAAAAAGACGGCGTAAGATCGGTAGACGGCATCGAAAACACTACGCAATTCAAAGTGATCGTCACGGCAACGGGGGAAGATACGACGGATAACTACGACGTCGGCACGCGCGTGAACGGCAAACTCACCGTTACCCCCAAAGCGTTGACGGTAACGACTCTTTCCGCCGAAAAGACGTACGACGCCGAGCCGTTGATTGGCAGTGAAGAGGGAGAGCGGGATCACGGAAAACCCGTGTTCGACGGGCTTATATCGGGTGAAATTTATAAGGCGGATTCCGTATCTACCCTAACGGACGTTTTGCGCGACGGGAACGATCACGAAAGAATTTTAACGCAAAAGAACGAAACGAGTTATAAATTCTACGCGCCCTTGGAAGTGGGCGGCGCGGTCGGCGAGCCTCTCGAACGGGAAACGACGGACAACTACGAAATCACCTACGTTTACGGCACGCTCAAAGTAGAACCCCGCGCAATTACGGTAACGACGGCGGGCGAAAGCAGACAATACGACGGCACTCCGCTTACCAAGCGGGAGGCGGACGACTATGTTGCCGACAATTTGGTGGCAACCGAAAAACACCTCCACATTCTTGCGTTGGATACGAGCCGTATCGCGGAGTTCGGAAGCGTGACCGACGTTTTGGACAGCCCGCAGAAGAACACGCTGTTCGTGTTCGTGAAAGAGGGCGAAAAGAACGTTACCGACAACTACGATATTAAATATGTTTACGGCGAGTTGAAGGTGTTCCCGCGCGAGATTACCGTAACTACGGGAACCGCGAGCAAGACTTACGACGGCACTCCGCTCGTAAAAGAGGACGGCTTTAAGGCGAGCTGGCTGTTTAAAGACCACGAGCTCGTGCTCGACGAGAGCAGGAGAAGTGAATTCGGCACGGTCGTAAACGTTGCCGAAGGCGAGGTGGACAACAAGCTGTACTTCACGGTGCGGAAAAAAGGCGGTACGGAAGCGGACAATACGCGCGCAAACGCCAATTACAAGATCCTTGAACCCGAAGAATGGGGCAAGCTGAAAATCATCGCGCTCACGATCACCGTGCGCACGGAAAGCAAGAATTGGACTTACGACGGGCAGGAGCACGAATGGCTCGTCAAGTCCTGCGACGAGCAGAAATTCCTCGATCGAATTATCGGGGATACCAAGCAAAAGCACGTGCTCGTTGCCGATCCTTCGCAGGGCGCGTTCGGGAAAATTACCAACGTTTGGGAAAACAAAACCAAGAACAACGTGCAGTACTACGTTGTTTATCCCGAGAATTATGAGGATAACGACCTCAAAGACAACGCTTTCATCAACCGGAATTACCAAATCGAATACGTATACGGCGATTTGGTCATCAACGAGCGCGCCGTTACCATTACGGCGATCACTGCGGAAAAGACCTACGACGGTACTCCGCTCTACGGCGACAAGGGTTACGGCGAAAACAACGCGATCGCTGTCGGCGGAGAGGGCATCGCAAGCGGAGAGGAGGCGCGCCCCATCGACGACACGATCACCTCGATCGCGGACGTAAAGCTCACGGACGGGAACGTGGATTCGGTGGTGAACGGCACGCAGTACAAAATTTACAAGGGGACTTCGGAAACGACGGCTAACTATAAAATTACGTTCGTCCCCGGAAAGCTGAAAATCAACCAACGCCGAATCACGCTCGAAACGCTCACGGCGGAAAAGGTGTACGACGGCACTCCCTTAGACGGCGGGATCGGCTACGGCGAAAATAACGAACCCATCATTACGGGAGAGGGGCTCGCTTCCCGCGAACAATACGAAGTGGTAAAAGCAATCGGCATCGTCAACGTATTGTGGAAGGACGGCGTTGCGGGCGGTGAAATTATCACCGAGAAGAATACCACTACCTACCGCATTCTCAAAGAGGACGGCGTAACCGATTCCACAAACAACTATTACATCGAGAAGAAGTACGGCACGCTGAAAATTTTACAGCGGGAAATCGATTACTTTACGCCCAACGGGACGCACGAGTACGACGGTGAAGAATTTTCTGCGTACGAATCGGGTTATCGGGTTGATTTTATCGAGCCGAACGGTACCGTTTGGGGGGAACAGGGGCTTGCCCTTTCTACGCACAAACTTGCATTGGACGCACAAAAGATTTACGGCAAGATCACGGACGTGCTTTTCAAAGGCGAAGAGATCGCTTTCGTGGAAAACGAAGTCTATTACATCGTCGTAGACGAAAAGGGCAACGATATTACGGCGAATTATAGAATCCGCAACCGTATTTGGGGCAAACTCACCGTCACCCCGCGCCGCCTGCAAATTACCACCAACACAACTAGTTGGGTGTATGCGGATACCGATTTTTCGGACGACGGCTACACGGCGAAGCATTTCGCGAAGAACAGCATGGCGACGGACGGCGCGTTTGCGCTCGTTGACGGTCATGCGCTCGAAACGGTTGACAAAACGACGGTGAATACCGTCTGCAAGGATACGCCGAACGACTGCATCTACCGCGTTATGGACGGCGGGAAGGACGTAAGTTTCAACTACGCTCTTACGGTCGTCGCGGGCAAGCTCACCGTCACCAAGCGTCCGATTACCATTACGTCGGGTAGCGAAACTTGGGGATACGACGGACAGGCGCATAAAAAGCTCGACGGATTTATTTGGACGGAGCTCGGAGAAAAGGACGGACTTTTGGCGAACCATACCGTTCTCGTTTCCCCGGCGGAGGCGGACGCGCCCGCGATTACGCATTTCCGCGAAAACAAGAAAGAAAACAACGTTTTAAGCTTTAAAATCGAGAAGGCGGGCGAAGATTTAACGGCAAACTACGAGGTTACGACCAAGCACGGCACGATCTCGATCGAAAAGGCGGAAATCACCGTCGCGCTCACGCCGTTCGAGCCCGTAAAATACAACGGTTCTGCCGTCGCATATCCCGTCGGCAGAGGCAATTACGAGATAGCGTCCTCCACCGCCCTGCAAAACGGCGAAACGCTTCAAGTCGCCGTCTACTTCACCAAAGAGAGCGCGGGCACGGGCGAAACGGTCACTCCTATTTCGGCGGGCGTCTATTATGCGCATCTCGATTATGAGAACTGCCGTGTCTTTTCTGGGAGCGAGGAAACGGACGCGACCGACTACGCCGTTACGGCGAGTCCCGTAACGCTTACGATTTCGGCAAACGAGCTTACCGTTACGACCAAGACGGACAGTCGGGTGTATAACGGCGATCCGTACACCTTACCCGAATTTACCGACGAAACGCTTGCTTCGCTACCCGACGGGCACACGATCGTGTGGGACGAAACCAAGAAGACCGCTTCCGTTACCAACGTAAACGAGGGTAAAGTTGAAAACAAATTTTCCTATGTGATTTTCGACGGCGACGGAGAGGACGTGACGGGCAACTTCTTCATTACCGAGGTTTGGGGCGAAATCTCCGTTACAAAACGTACCGTTACCGTGGTCACTGCATCGGGTACGCACGAGTACGACGGCGAGGAATTCTCCTATCCCGTTTGGGAAGAGAACCCCGCGGGCTTGCTTGCAAGCGAGCACGGGCATTGTCTTGAATGGGATAAAACCAAGGACACCGCCACCGTTTTAACGGTGTACGACGGTGAGAAAGAAAACGCCTTCTCCGTCGTCGTGAAAGACGCGGACGGAAAAGAAGTTACTTCCAATTATCAAATCGTCTATCAAAAAAACGGAACGATCCGAATTACTCCCCGTCAGATCCAAATCACCGTGAAATCCGCGGATAAGGTGTACGACGGCACGAAATTAGCGGAAAAGGGTGCGGACGCCGTTCACCTCACAAACGGCGCAGTTGACGGGGAAGAAGCTCTGCTCGACGGCGACGAGCTCGTGGCAACGGGCGACGAAGTTTTCGTTCTCAACGCGTACGACGACGGCAAGGGCAAAAATATATACTCCTATATCGTCAAGAACGGCGAAAAAAACGTCAGCGACAATTACTTGATCGTAAAGACGATCGAGGGCGATTTGAGGATCGATCCGCTTGCTGTCGAGGTAACGCTCGGCAAGCTTGCCGATACCGTTTACGGCGACGCCGTTTCCGTCTATCCCGCGGGCGCGGGCAACTATAACGTGCTCTCCGTGCCGCTCGCAAGCGGGGAAACTCTTGAAGCCGCCGTCTATTTCACGCTGAACGGACAAGTAACCGCGCTCGGGAAAGCGGGTACGTACAACATCGTGCTCGACGCGGAAAACTGCAAGATTTACAAAGAAGGCGCGGTAAAGAATCGGGGCGTCGAGAATTACACGCTCACGCAGAAAAGCGCCTCCGTTACCGTGGAAAAACGGCAGGTGGAGCTCACCGTCAAACAGCTCGCGAACGCGACCAAAGTGTACGACGGCGAAGCGTTCGACTATACGGGCGCGTTCGGCGAGGGGAACGTCTGCTATACCGCAAGAACGCTCAATGCAAAAGAGGGTGTGTTTGCGGCGGGAGAAATCTTCGAAGCCGAGCTTACCGTCATCGGCGAGCGGGGACATTTTGAACTGCTCCATGCCGACAGATACACGCTTTCCATCAATCTCGACAACTGCACCGTGGTAAAAATCGGCGACGGTGCGGAGAACGTAAGCGAAAACTATACGCTTACGGTTACGAGCGACAGGGCGCGTTACGAAATCACCAAACGCCCGCTCACGCTCACGCTTGCGGACGGCGGACGGGAATACGACGGCACGGAATACGTCTATTCGTTCAAAGAACCGGGTGAAGCGGGCTACGAGATCGACGGTCTTCTCGGCGATTCCCGTCTTTCGGGCGAGTTCGTTTATACGGGCGAAAAGCTTCCTCCCAAGGATGCGGGAACTTACACCGTCGCCTTTAAAACGGACGACGGCGCGTGGAGGATCGATTCTACGCGCTCCGAGCCCTGCGAAACCTCCGACTATGAGATCACGACGGTGCATTCGGCGACGATCATCATCGCAAAGCGCAAAATTTCCGTTCGAATCATCGATTGGGAAGAACAGTACAAGGCGGAAGATTTCTCCTTTACCGACGTTCGTTACGCTTCCTCGCACAACGGGTTTGACGGCGAAGAGGGCTTTGTTGCGGGCGACGATACGGGCAAATTTAGCTACGAGTTCAAGCAAAACAACGCTTTGGTCATCCCGCGCAACGTAGGGACTTACGCCGTTACCCTTTCTTTTGACGCGAGCCTTGGCGGGAATTATGAGTTCGTGAGCGTAGCGGGCGGTACGTTTACCGTCGTCGCACGCGAAATCACCGTGGTCGGCGGGCACGGCGACGTGACCTATACGGCCGATAAGCTCGGCGGGGAGTTCTCCTTTACGAGCTACAAGACGGGGGATGAATTCGCCGAAGGCTTCTTGGGAACGGACGCGGACGCGTTCGACGCAACGTATACCGTTTCTTATAACGGCGCGCCGTTTGCGCACGCCGCAAACGTCATTCACGGCGGAAAGTACGGCGTTTCCGTGAAACTCACCGTAAAGGCGGAGCAGAGCGTGATCGCGGGCAACTATCGGATTTCTTACGAGGACGGCGAGTTTACCGTAAAGCCCCGCGAGATCAACGCTACGCGCGACGGGGACTTTACCAAGGTTTACGACAAAAACGCAATCTCCACAAGCGGTTGGAATTTTACCGACTGGTACGGGGAAGAGCGTGAAACGGCGGGCTTCCTGCTCGATGCGGAGCGCGCCAACGCCAAGCCTGCCTTCGTGATTCTCATGCAGGAGAGCGACGAGGCGGTCAGCCCGATCGGCGCGGGCGAATACCGCATTCGGATCAGCGGGTTTGCGAGCAAAGACGGGAGCGGGCTTATCGAGCGCGACTATACGGTGGCGGGAGGAGAAGCGAAGCTCACCATCGAGAAATTCCTGCTCATCATCAAGCCCAAGGATTACAGCGGTTTGAACACGGGCGAGCCGATCGCTTTGCCCGAGGACAGCTTGATCGCCTATACCAAAAACGAAGAGGGCAACGGCTACGTCGAGTGTTCCCTTCCCGCCGGCGACAGCATCACCGTTACGGGCGACGCCGTATTAGATCCCGGCAGTAAATACGTGCAGGCGGTGTATATCGCTTCGTACGAATTGCACGGCGACGAGGGCGTAAACGACAATTACAAGGTCATTTACAACTATTCGGACGAGGATTCCGCTCTTCTCAAACAACTCGGCATCGGAATGCGGGTGTTCTTCCGCGGAAACATCACTTGCGATACGCGCACCGTGGAGATCAGGCAGATCCTTAAAAACGAGAAGCATCGGACAATCGTCACCAACGGCTCTAAATACAACATTCCGCTTGAAGACGTCGATTTCGAGTTGATATCCTATGCGGATAAGAGCTCTTCCATCACTGTTCAGGAGAGCAAGTACGGTTTGCTCGAAGGACACGTCGCGAAGATCACCGCAGCTTCCGTGCGTCAATACCCCGACGTTTACAAAACTTGGCTCACGGTAAAAATTTACCGCACCGAGGACGGCAAGGAGATCGACGTCACCAAGGGCTACAACATCGTGTTCCGCGACGAAGAAAGCTCGTATATCACCGTGAAGGGAATCACCCTGTCCTTCGATATTTCGGCGGACATGGGCGCGCTCGTAAACCAAAGCGGAAATGCTCCGCAGAACGGCGAAGTCGTGTATCTCGCGGGCGGGGGCGCTCCCGTCGCCTTGGAAGCGGACAGAGATTTCGAACTCACGTCGGGCGCAACGTTCGGCAAGCACAAGGTGGAGTTCAAGGCGGTGGTCGAGGGTGGTAAGCTCGTCGGGCTCAAACCGTTCGTCTATACCGAGCATTCTTCGGGAATGCACGTTTCGCAGGAAGCCTATTACGATCTCGGCGCTTCCGTACTGCGGTACACCCCGTACATCACGGCGGGCGACGCCGAAAAGGTGTTCGACGGAAACGTGATCGTCTGCGAAGTTCCTGCAAAGGCAAGCTGGCTTCTTGCGGGGCATAAAGTGGTTGCCGCGTATCGAAACAGCAATCTGGTAACGGCGGGCACTCAGCCCAATCTAATCGCCTCCTACGACATCGTGGACGAAAACGGGCAGAGCGTGAAGAGCCTCTATGCGGAAGCCAAACTGAGCAACGGTACGCTCACCGTAAAGAAACGTCCTTTGTACGTGAAATCTACGCCGAGCAAAACGTTTACCTACAACGGCGCGTTGCAGAGCTTCACCGAGGGTTACGTCACGGAAGGCTTGGTAAGCGGACACCTCATCACTTCCTTAAAGGGCACGGAGGTCATGTTGCCTACGGGAAGCGGTGTGAAAAACGAAATTACCATTCTCGAAATCAAGCCGAGCCCTGTAAGCAGAACCAACTATCTTTCGAGCTACGAAATTATCTACGACACAAATACCGTATACGGCTATTTGAACGTGATGCGTCGGGACGTTACCGTCAGCATCGTCGGCGATACGTTCGAGAAAGAGTACGACGGCATTTCCGTCACCCTTGACGTTAAGGCGGAAGGACTTCTTGACGAACTCGGACACGAGTTGCTTTGGAACGCGATCTCCGTTACCCGCCCGAGCGAGAGCAGGACGGTACGCGTGAGCGGGGATATGTTGCAGATCGCGGGAAAAGACGGCGAAGTGACGCAGTACTATAACATCATCGTGGAGGGCGGAAACCGAAGCATCGAGCTTAAAATCACGCCCCGCAAGATCACCGTTACTTCCAACGATCTTACGAAAACGTACGACGGCATTCCGCTCGTGGGGACGGCTTCCGTTACGGCGGGTTCTGCGGCAAGCGGCGATCGGCTCAGCATTACGGGAAGCGCGTCGCTTGATCACGCGGGCAGTCTTACCTATCAGCTCGGCTGTAAGATCGTCGGCGGGGACGGCGAGGATCTCACCGAAAGCTGTTATGAAGTCAGCTACGTTTCGGGCACGCTCACCGTCGGCAGAAAGCAAATCACGGTCACGTCCGCATCGCTTGGCGATCTTGTTTACGGACAAACGCCGATCGCGCCTGACGGAGCGGGGAATTACGGCGGGCTTTCCGCAGCGCTTGCAAGCGGAGAAACGCTCGAAGTTACGTATGTTTACACCTCGGACGCGGCGGGACAAAACCCCGTTACGCCCAAGAACGCGGGTATCTATTACGTTTGGATCTCCGCTTACACCGTTCACGGCGGGAATGCGGACAACTATCAATTCACCTGCACGCCCTCCTCGTTCACGATCGGGAAAAAGACGCTTAGCATCGTGCTCGGGCAAGGGCTCGAAAAGACTTACGACGGCGAAGCGTACGAATACGGATTTGCCCTCGTCGAAGACGGAAGCCTCAGCTTTGCGGGCGAGGAGTTCCGCGGAACGGTACTCTTCAACGGGGCGGCGGAGGCGGTCAACGCGGGCGTATACACGCTTACGCTCGGCAGTTGGAGCGTTACGGACGGAAACGGCAACGTACTTTCGGACAACTATACCGTATCCGTTACGGCGGGCAGTTTGACCGTTCAAAAACGCACTGTTACCGTCGATCTCGGCAACTACTCGCACGCGTATAACGGCGAGGCGTTTACGTACCCGAATACGCCTTGGAGCGGTGCGCTCGCAGGGGGCGACAGCTTTACGGCGAACGTCGTGTGTACGCAAAACGGGAACGCCGTCGAGGCGGTCGAGGTCGGCGAATACGAGTTTGCGTTCGAAGATATCGTAATTACGGGCAGTCCTGCAAGCAACTACGTCATCGTTGCGGTCGGCACGCTCACGATCGTGCAAGCACAATAACAACAACACTACCAAATCAGGAAACGTTAGGAGGATATTATGAACCGAGGATTCAGGCATTATTTCCGCGAAGGAATGAGCGCGTCGGCAACGGCGCTGTTCAAGGGCAAGGGCAGAACCCATTTCCGCTATTTGCTTTACTTTTTCGCGGAGCTTTTAGGGCGCATGACGCTGCTGTTGACCCCGCTCTTCGAGCTTGCGAAGGTGCGGCAGGGCAGAGTTTTGCGCACGGAAAAGCGGTACGAGCCTGCGCAGTCCTTCCGCCGCGCGGGAGAACCCCGTCCGTATTGGACGCTTGCGCTCTGCTGTTTATTGGAGGCGCTTATCATTCTCGGCGGGATTCTCCTCATCGCCGTGTTTACCGCGATGCTGTTCGGCATCGGCTACGGCGTTTCCATGGTCGTAAGCACGGACGCCCCGTTATCGCTTTATTTTGCAATCCCCGGCGGGCTCGCGGCGGTCGTCTTTCTCGTTTCGGCGCTCCTCATCTTCGCGCCCACGCCCTACGTGATCGCGGCGAACGAGAATATCGGCGTAGGCGATACGCTTGCCGTCTGCTACAACACCATGAAGGCGAACGGCATGGGCACGCTTTTCCTGAACGTGTTCCTTTCCGTGCTTTTAAAGCTTGTCTACCTCGGCATCTTTTGCGGGTTGACCTATTTCCTGTACGAACTTTTGTACGGTGAAAGCTACGTTCTTTTGGTTCTCGTTGCCGTGAATGCCGTCGGCATGATCGGCTACATGGCGGGAGCGCCCGTGCTCACGCTCGGAGTGCGCGCCGCCAACCAGCACCTTTTCGAGGATATACTCGTAGACCCTGTCGCCGTTTCCAAGGCATCTAAGGGCATTCGCATTTCGCAGTGCAGAGGGCAGAAGATCGGCGATCACGCGAGCGGACAGGCTCTCGTCGCCATGTTCGACGACGCCGACGCCCCCGCCGACGACATCACGTTAGCGCCCAAAAAGAAAAAACGGGACAAGAAAGCGCCTTCTGCGGAAGAGCTTTACGCGCCTAAAACGGTGTATGCGGAAGAGCCTGCACAGCCCGTCTACGAACAGCCTGCGGAAGAGCCTGTACAGCCCGTCTACGAACAACCTGCGGAAGAGCCTGCACAGCCCGTCTACGAACAGCCTGCGGAAGAGCCTGTACAGCCCGTCTACGAACAGCCTGCGGAAGAGCCCGCACAGCCCGTCTACGAACAA
>CAMUFJ010000009.1 GCA_947088135.1 uncultured Clostridia bacterium | reverse complement strand
CTCCTTAAATGGCAAATACGTGTTTGCCGATGACCGTCACCGTCTGACGGTTGAAAATCCATGCGCTCGTTGCAACGGCGGGATTGTAATAGTATAAGCACCCGTAGGTGGGATCCCAGCCGTTCATGGCGTCGCGTGCCGCGTCGTACGCGGTCTGATTGGGTTCGAGGTTGATCTGTCCGTCCGCAACCGCCGTAAACGCGCCCTTCTGGTAGATAACGCCAGCGATCGTGTTAGGGAAGGACGAACTGCGCACGCGGTTCATGATCACCGCGCCGATCGCGACCTGTCCCGTGTAGCTCTCTCCCCGACCCTCTGCGTAAATCGCCTTCGCCATCAAATACAGATCGGACGAAGTGTAATTCGAGGACGACGAGGACGGTTTCTTGTTCGGAGTGTTGAGCGCATTGTACGAATCGTTCATGCCGAGCGCCCGATAGGTCGCCTTGCCCACGATCCCGTCCGCAGTCAAACCGTTCTTCTTCTGGAAAGCGATAACCGCTTTCTTGGTACCCGAGCCGAAGATCCCGTCTACCGCGCCCGAATAATAGCCCCATTGTTTCAATCTGCGCTGAACCTCTTTTACCTCGCCTCCCGTGCTACCCTGACGGAGAACGGCGGCATTCACGACGGCAGTCAGCGCCGTATCGGCTGCGTCCTGCGTACGGGAAATGCTTGTTGCCGCAATTCCCGCAGCGGCTGTCGCGGAGAGCGCAAGCGTCAACGCGCCGATTGCCAAAAACTTCTTCATAAATTCCTCCTATGCGTAATGTGCGCATTCGAATAAAATTTATACGGAAATATTTTGCAGGCGCTAAGAACGCCGTATTCCGTCGTTTCCCCCGCCGCGCACGGCTGAAATAACGGAAAAAAGTTGCAAAAAACGGCTTCCCGCAGGAAGCCGTTTTTTGCACGCACTCTTGTTTCAGGGTTGTTTGACCAAAATATACTTCATGTCTTGCGATGATGAAAACGAACGGCAAGCAACAAGACGGTGGAAAATTTCTCTTCAAAGCGCGATCCGTAAAATTGCCCCAAAGGACAAAAGACGACAAAGAAAGACGGGGTATTACAGTGCTTGCGGAGGCTTCTCCTTTATAATGGATAGAAAAAAACGAGGTGCTTCCGTGCGCAAATTTTCCATACCGCGCGCTTTTACCGTAAAAAAAGCCGCTAAATATCTGCTGATCATCGTTTGCATGACGCTCTTCAACTTTGCCCTTCCGCAACGCGAACCGCTTGCCTTTGCGCTCTTTTACGCCGCGCTCTGCTGCGGACTCGATCCGTTCGTTCTTGCGGGCGGATACCTGATCTCCTCCGCGGCGGCGCTCTCCCTTACGGCAACCCTTGCCTGCGCGATCCAGTCGGCGTTCCTTTTGCTCGTGTTTACGCTTTACAAACATTTTGGGCGCAAAATGAAAATCGAGCGCGCCCTCTACTGCGTGCTCTGTATGCTTCCCGTCGTCTTTTTATACCCGCATACGGGCTATGCGCTCTTCCCCCTGCCTTTGCTTGCCCAGAAAGCGATCATCGCCGTCTTTCTCTTCCTCCTCTCCATGCTGAGCGAGGGCGGACTGCACGCTCTCCTGTTCCGCGCTTTCCGTTGCCGTCTTACCGCGGGCGAGCTCGCCCAAATCGGGCTCATGTGGCTCGCAACGGGGCTTGGGATCTACGGCGCGCTCGGCATTCATGCGTTCACTCTCGTTTCCGCGTTCGCCCTTTTAAGCGCGGTGACTCTTTTAAAAAGCGCGGCGGCTCTCCCCTTTGCCGTGGCGCTCTCCCTGCCCCTCTGCGTGCGGGACGCCTCCTTGCTCCCTCTCGCCGAATACGCCGTTTACGCCTGCGTCGCCCTGCTCTTCATCCCCTACGGACGGTACGTTTCCGCGCTCGGCTTCCTCGCCGTATTTTTGGGCGCGTCCTATCTGCACGGCGTATATTCCGCCGACGTTTGGGACATTGTGTTCACCGTATTTT
Source organism: uncultured Clostridia bacterium (assembly GCA_947088135.1). Lineage (GTDB taxonomy): Bacteria > Bacillota > Clostridia > Christensenellales > Borkfalkiaceae > Gallimonas. Next base: position 45,419 of record CAMUFJ010000009.1, on the reverse strand, counting down.
CCTGCGCCGTGCCCGCCATTGCCGTGTGCTGTATGCCCGAAAAGCTTTGGCGCAAAACAAAACACAGCCTGCTCTTCTACCGCGAACGCGCCCTGCCCCGCATCGCCATCAACCGCAACCGCCGCGCCGTGGGCGAACAGCTCTACGAGGTGTCCTCCCTTTTCCGCGAGATCGAAAACGCGTTCGGCGAGCGCGAACAGCCCGACCGTACGGGCGAGCAAATCTGTCAGCGTCTGATGGAAACCATGTGTACCGCCTGCCCCAATCGCCGAAAATGCGAACGCGCGCACGTGGAGGACGGCATGCAAAAGCTCATTGCCGTGGGCAAGGCGAAGGGACGGGTCAACCTCATCGATCTGCCCGTAGAGCTCTCTTCCCACTGCGAAAACTCTGCGGGTTTGCTGTTCACCCTCAATAAGCAGCTTGCGGAATACAACCGCTATATCGCCGAAACGGAATCGGCGCGAGCGGGCAGACGGCTTCTCGCCGAACAGGCGCACGGGATCAGCGAAATCCTCCGCAGGATCGCCCTCGAACAAAGCGAGGAATACTCCTTTTCGGAGGAGGAAAACGTATTATCCGCCGCCCTTGCAAGCGCGGGCATATTGAGCACGGAGATCTTCCTATACGGCGAAGACGAAAATTTCACGGTGAGCGTTACGCTCGAAAGCGACGTAAACGGCAAGGATCTCTGCGCCGTAGCGGGAAACGCTCTGCACGTCCCCCTCTCTTTGGCGGAAAAAATTCCCTTAACGAACGACCGCGCCTGTTATATTTTAAAACGCAAGGCGAACTACGACGCGGCGTTCGGGATCGCTTCCCGCGCCAAGGACGGAAGAGAGGCGAGCGGAGACACCCATTCCATTCTCAAAATCGACGAACGGCGGTTTTTGGTCGCCCTCTCCGACGGAATGGGCAGCGGCGAAGAGGCGCGCAGTGTTTCCGACCGCACCCTCTCCCTCTTCGAAAGCTTTTATAAAGCGAAAATGCCCTCCGAAACGGTGCTTACCGCCGTCAACCAGCTCATCACCTACTCCTCCGAGGAAACCTTCTCCTGCCTCGATCTTGCCGCCGTAGACCTCGACACGGGCTGTGCAGACGTGGTGAAAATCGGCTCTCCCGTCGGTTTTTTGCTCTCCGACGACGAACTCAAACTGTTGGAAGGCGAGTCCCTGCCCATCGGAATGCTGGAAGCGGTACACCCCGCCACCATGCGCGTGACTATGAAGGAAAACGATTTTCTGATTTTTATGAGCGACGGCGTCACCTCCGCGTTCGGCTCTTCCTCCGATCTCTGCGCCTACCTGAGCGGTCTGCACCCGCTCAATCCGCAATCGCTCGCGGAAGAAATCCTCAAAAACGCCGTGGGGCGTTACGGAGAGCGCGCCGACGACGACATGACCGTCCTGACCGTAAAACTCACCAAAACGGCGTAAATTCAGCTTTCAGGCAAAAATAAAAGCCCCGCACGGGGCTTTTATTTTTGCGTGATTTGACAGCTTTGCATGGCGATGAGCGCAGCGTCGTGCGCAGTCGGCGAAGTTCCCGCGCAAGCGCGGGCATACACGGTAACAGGCGTTTCGGGGCAATACGTTTTCAGCAAAACCGCGTTGCTGATCACGCAGATATCCGTACATACTCCGCACAGTGCGATCTCGCCGTAACCGTTGTCGCGCGCGTACTCCGCCAAGGCAATACTGCCGAACAAATTCTTTTCGAACCGGCGCGCGTTCTCGGAGTATCCGGAAAGCTCGGGAATAATTTCCCAACCCGCCGTATCCTTGATGCAGTGCGGAACGGGCAAACGTTTCCCTTCCGCGGTGGAAAGATAGTTCGCCCCGTGCGTATCCATCGTGAACACCGTTTCCGCGCCCTCCTCGCGTGCACGCGCAAGCAATTCCTTCACGGCGGGAACGATCGCCTCCGCATCCTTCGAACCGAGCGCGCCGTATATAAAGTCGTTTTGCATATCTACGACCACAAGCAATTTCTTCATGATGTCTTCCTCCGTCCGCTTTCTATTCTAGCATAATTATATGTTGCGCGCAAGCCGTAAAAAAAATTTCCTAAAATTTTGCCTTTATGGGATAAATATACTTTGACAATCATTAAAATTTATGGTATAGTGTTAGAGCATTGAGCCGTGATGCAGAAGTACCCAAGAGGCTCAAGGGGCTCCCCTGCTAAGGGAGTAGACGTGTTATAGCGTGCACGAGTTCGAATCTCGTCTTCTGCGCCAAAAAGACCGAGGCAATATACCTCGGTCTTTTTGGCGCAAATACGGTTAACACCGTTCGTCGTTCCGACTTGCAAACCCGCTTGGAATGTGATATAATGAAACAAAATCCCAAAGGAGTTTTTCTATGAAATATGCCATTTACGGAGTCGGCGCGCTGGGTACGGTGCTCGCCGCCTATTTAGCCGAGGCGGGCGAAACGTTCGACTGCATCGTCCACAGCGACAAAACCGCCGAAATTTTTAATACGGAAGGCGCAAGGGTAATCGGGAAATGCCAAATGCGCGTACCCGTTACCGCCGTAAAACACACGGACGTGACCGAAAAATACGATATCGTATTTTTACTGACCAAACAGCTTACGAACGGCGAAACCGTTCCCGAAATCGCAACTATGCTGGAACCCGACGGCGTGATCTGCACGATGCAGAACGGACTGCCCGAAGCGCAGATCGCGGAGGTCGTCGGCAAAGAACGCACCTTCGGCTGTACGATCGGTTGGGGTGCGACGAACGCAGGCCCCGGCGTCAGCGAGCTCACGAGCGAGCCCGTCCCCGACGCGCTGTCCTTCGGGCTCGGAAGCTATGCGGGGATTCGGGACGAGCATTTCGATGAAATCGTCCGCATTTTGAGCATCATGGGCAAAGTGGAGATCGAGGATAATTTCATCGGCACGAGGTGGGTCAAGCTCCTTGTGAACAGCGCGTTCAGCGGTATGAGCGCCGTCTGCGGAGAAACGTTCGGCACGATCGCCAAAAACAAAAAGAGCCGTAAAATCATTCAGAAAATCATCAAAGAATGTATCGACGTCGCCAAAGCCGCCGATATCAAAATCGAAAAAATTCAAGGCACGGACGTTGCAAAACTGTTCGATTACAAAGGCGGTTTCAAAAAGAAGATCTCGTTTATGCTCATCCCCCTCGCGATCAAAAAACACCGCGCGCTGAAAGCAAGCATGTTGCAGGACATCGAAAAAGATATCCCCTGCGAGATCGACTTTATCAACGGCATCGTGTGCGATTTCGGTAAAAAATACCAAATCCCCACGCCCGTAAACGACAAGGTATGCGAGATCGTTCACAAAATCGAAGCCAAAGAACTCAAACCCGATTTCAACAACGTAAAACTGTTTTGATATGCTTTTAAGCCATAGTAAAAACGCCGCTGACGAGCAGCGGCGTTTTGTTTTGCGCCGAAATCATACTTGCTTTTTCGGATCGGATTTCGCGGCGATTTTTCCGCCCACGACGCCCGCAAGCAACGACGAAATATCGATGCCCGTGGACTCCTTGACGCCCTCCATGACCTGATTGGCGCTGTTCATAACGTCCTTTACGACTTTGGCGGAATTGCCGTCGCCGTACATGACGATCTTGTCCGTTTTGCTGAGCGGTTCCGCGGCGTTTCTGACCACCTCGGGAAGCGCGGTAAGATACATTTCGAGTACGGAAGCCTCGCCCATCTTCTTCTGCGCTTCGGCTTTCTTCTCGATTGCCTCCGCCTCGGCAAGCCCCTTGGCGCGGATACCCTCCGCCTCCTGCTCCATTGCGTACCTTAACGCCTCTGCCTGCGCCTTTTGCGCTTCCGCCTTTTTCAAGGCTTCGTACGCCATCGCCTCCGCCTCTTTCTGGCGTCTGATAAGATCGGCTTCCGCCTCTTTGGCGATCTTGTAATTATCGGCGTCCGCCTGCTTTCTGATCTCCGCATCGAGCCGCCGTTCTTTAATGGCGATTTCCTTTTCCGCGAGATCGGTTTCCTTCTCCCTTCTCGCGATGTCTGCGTCCGCCTTAGTGATTTCTATGGTTTTGCGCTGATTTTCCTGCTGGATCGCATAAGCCGCGTCCGCTTCCGCGCGCTTCGTGTCAGCACGAACCTTCATGTCCGCTTCCTGCACCGCAAGAGCGGCATTCTGCTCGGCAATCTGCTTTTGCGTTTCCACCTTAACCGCGTTGGCTTCCTGCTCTGCGTTTGCGGTAGCGATTGCGATATCGCGCTGGGCGTTCGCCTTGGCGATTTGCGCGTTTTTGCGAATCTGCTCCACGTTATCGATACCCATGTTTTCGATCGTGCCCGCGTTGTCCTTAAAGTTTTGGATATTGAAGTTTACCACCTCGATTCCCAGCTTCTCCATGTCGGGAACGACGTTTTCGGTGATCTTCTTGGCAACGCCCTGTCTGTCCTGCACCATTTCTTTCAACCCGACGGAACCGACGATCTCGCGCATATTGCCCTCCAACACCTGCGTAACGAGGCTGATGAGCTCGGATTGCTTCATGCCGAGGAGGGCCTCCGCCGCCTTCTTCAAGAGCTCGGGGTTGGAAGAAACTTTAATGTTCGCAACGCCGTCCACGTTTACGTTGATAAATTCGTTGGTGGGAACCGCCTCGCTTGTTTTAACGTCCACCTGCATGACGCGCAGGGAAATTTTATCCACGCGTTCAAAAAACGGAATGCGGAAACCCGCGCGTCCGATGAGTATTTTGCGACGGAAGGGACCCGAAATGATATAAGCCGTATCGGGCGGCGCTTTCAAATAGCCGATCATAAACAGCAATAATAACAAAACGACTAAAATAGATGCGCCGACGATAAGTCCGATCGCAAGGGGTGACATGATATTTTCCTCCTGAATTTTTTTTGTGATATTATTATATCATTTTCCGACGTTTTTCGGCAAGGTAAATTTTTCCTGCCCGCTACAAGATTTCTTTCCCCGATAACGAAATCTTGTAAAAATTACAACAATATATGTATATTACGATTTGCCGAAAATCGCGAATAATTTTCAAAAGCCTATTGCAATAAGCCTTTCGTTATGATATAATGAACGCACACCCGAACCGCAGGTTTGGAACGTGTAATAAGGAGGATATGAAAATGAACACGGAAAAACAAACCGCAGAGAATACCTGCGGCAAAACGGCAAAAGCCCTTCAACTGTCGGGCGGGATCTGCCTGATCGCAGGCGCGTTTTTAACGATCGTGTTTGCGTTCTTCATCGGCGTTTCCGCCACCGTATCGATGAACCTGAGCAGCTATATCGACATCAGTATGGAGAGCACGGAAACAAACACGGTGTGGGACGTGTTCGGTCCCGCCTATAAACATTTGGCGGAATTGTTCAACAATACGACGGAATACACAAAGGAATTGAAGGCGTCGTATTATATGCCGACGATCCTCTCCACTGTCGTCGGAGCGGGTACGCTGGTTTCCGTGCTCACGCTCACCGTGATTGCCGCGCTCAAATACTGCCGTCACTTCAAAGACGCTTCCGTCAATTACGAAAAATACGCGGTCGCATCTATTTGCACCTATATTGCAGGCGCGCTTGCGTTCTTCGCGATCAACGGCGTTTCCATGAATGCGCTGTCGGGCTCTTCTTCCCATTACGATAATATTTCCGTAACCATCGCGCCGAGCGCGATCACCAAAACGGGCATGATCCTCGTCGGCATTCTGATCGGCGCGTATTTCGTGCTGAAAGCTGCGGGACAGGGAAAAGCGCTTGCGGAAAAAGGCGTTGCGGCAAATCTCGTATTCACTATTTGTTCGCTCGTATTCTCTGCGGTCGCGCTGTGCTTTTTGATCAAGGTCACAACGGCGGTTTCGGCAGTGCAGAATATCAACGCGGAATTGAACTTCCAAGCGCTTGCCGTTATGCTCGCTACGATCAATAACCAACAAGCGACCAAAGTTCCGGCAATGGAAGCGGAGGGTTATATCTCTTCCTACGCCCTCGCGATTACGGAACAATTCGTTCAAATCGGACTGTTCGCCATGATTGCGCTCGTTCTCGTTCGCAAGCTGAGCGGCTTCCCCAAGCAAAAGAAAACGGATATTGTAGAGCCCATCGTTTTCTTCTTCCTTGCGCTCGTATATCTCATTCTCGCCTGCGTCTGCATTTCCGAAGCGAATTATTACATAAACGGACTGAATAAGGACGCGGAAATTTATCGTGATTTCGTGATACTCGCCTCGGCTCCCGTTGCCGTGCTCGCGTGCGCGACGCTCAATCTGATCGTCGGCGTCGGAAGCAGAATCCCCCTCTTCCGCCGCAAAAAGGAGCAGAACAACGCGCAAGCTCAAACGCCCGCAGAGGCGGAAGAACCCGTAACCGCTTCCGAAAGCATTGCCGAACCCGCCGAAGAATGATTACAATATCAACCCCCGCCCGAGCGAACTCGGACGGGGGTTTTTATGAGTCATTTGTCACTGTCCCCCATAGATAGCAACAAGCAGTTGCTTGACAACCGATTTGCCGTCGGATAAAATAAAAGGGAGGTGAACGAAATGGAAGTAAAGGATATTCTTCAAACGTACCGCGTCAAAAAAGGTTTGACGCAAGAACAGCTTGCCCAAAAGGTATTTGTAACAAGACAGGCGGTTTCCCGCTGGGAAAACGGCGAAACCTCCCCAAATCCCGAAACGTTGAAACTGCTTTCGAAGCTCTACGGCGTATCGATCAACACCCTGCTCGGCAGTCCGCGCAAATTATTTTGCCAATGCTGCGGAATGCCGCTCGAAGATGAATTCATCAGCAAAGAGACTGACGGTGCATTTAACGAGGAGTATTGCAAATGGTGTTACACCGAAGGAAAATTCATTTATTCCTCTCTCGGCGAATTGGTTGACTTCCTCGTAGAGCATTCGCAAAACGAACAATGGACGAAGGAAGAAGCCAGACGCTTTTTTGAAAACGAATTGCCCAAACTCGAACACTGGAAAAAGACGGTATAATAACGCAAAAAACGCGGCGAAATGCCGCGTTTTTTATTTCTTTCAAACAAATTATTTCATGAACGCCAAGAACGCCTTGTAGTTGCTGTACAGATCCGCTTTGGAAATGAGCTCGTAAGGCGCGTGCATGGAGATGACGGGCACGCCCAAATCGACGGTATCGATATTCAGATTGGCGAGGAACTTCGCAACCGTTCCGCCGCCGCCCGCGTCCACCTTTCCGAGCTCCGCAGTCTGCCAGATCACGCCGCCCTCTTCGAACATTTTGCGCACTTCGCCCACAAACTCGGCGGAAGCGTCGTTCGAACCGCTCTTACCGCGCGCGCCCGTAAACTTGCTCATGCAAGTTCCGCAGGAAAGCATGGCGGAGTTCATCTTTTCGTACACGCCTGCAAAGTTGGGGTCGTACGCGGCGGTCACGTCGGAAGAAAGGCACTTGCTCGCCGCACGCACCTTGCGGAAATTCGCCCCGAGCGCAACCGAAATCTCCTCCATGAGATCTTCGTAAACCTTGCACTGCATTCCCGTAGTGCCCTCGCTGCCGATCTCCTCCTTGTCTACGAGCATGGCAAGCACGGTATGCTCGCTATTCTCGTTGAGCACGGCAGTCAGCGCGGGATAGGCGCAAACTCTGTCGTCGTGCCCGTACGCGCCGATGAGCGCGCGGTCGAAACCGACGTCCCTTGCGGGATAAGCGGGAACGGCGGAAAGCTCCGCGGAAAGGAAATCCTCCTCGCACATTCCGTACTTTTCGTTGAGATAGGCAAGCACGTTGAGCTTGATTTTGTCGCCGACGTCCTCGTCGTCGTACGGAAGCCCGCCCACGACCACGTTGAGCTGTTCGCCCTCGATGATCTTCGCCGCCTTCCCCCCCATTTGGTCGCCGCCGAGGTGGGGAAGCAGGTCGTCGATATAGAACACGGGGTCGCCCGCCGCTTCGCCGATATTGAGCTCGATTTTCTTGCCGTTTTTGAGAACGACCGCGCCGTGCAGGGCAAGCGGGATCGCCGTCCACTGATACTTTTTGATCCCGCCGTAGTAGTGCGTTTTCAAAAAGCACATTCCCGCTTCCTCGTACATAGGATTTTGCTTGATATCCACGCGGGGCGCGTCGATATGGGAAGCGATCAGGCGCAGACCGTCCTCTTCCAAATTCTTTTTGCCCACGCGGAACACGACCACGCTCTTACCGCGGTTGATAAAATATTTTTTATCGCCCGCCTTTAATTTGTCGCCGAACCGAAACTCGGTGAAGCCCGCTTTTTTTGCCATTTCTACGGAAACCGCGCAGGCCTCGCGCTCCGTTTTCGCCGCGTCGAGGAATGCTTTGTACCCTTCCGCATAGGCGAAAATTTCTTTGCGCTCCGCGGCGTTTGCCGCTTCGAAATAGTTTTGTTTCTTGTAAGAAAGCTTTTCCAGCAATTGCTTTCCTTTGCTCTTTTCTGCCATATATGTTCTCCTTTTACGATTTTACGTTTAAATGATTCGCCTGCAAAATATTTGTGAACTTTTTTACATTACGTCGTTTTCATACACGGGGAATTCCGCGCAGAGCGCCTGTACGCGCTCCGTCACCTCGTCGATCGCCTCTTCGCGTTTGACGATCACGTCGGTCACGAGATCGGCGATTTCCACCGCCTGCGCCTCGCCCATACCGCGCGAGGTGATCGCGGGCGTGCCGATGCGGATCCCGCTCGTAATAAAGGGCGACGTGGTTTCAAATGGAACGGTATTCTTGTTCACGGTAACGTGCGCCCTGTCTAAAAGCGCTTCGAGCTCCTTGCCCGTAAGATTTTCCTCGCGCAGGTCTACGAGCATCAAGTGGTTATCCGTACCGCCCGAAACAAGCCGCACGCCGTTGTCGCGGAAACGTTCCGCCATTGCCGACGCATTGAGAATAATTTGTTTCTGATACGCTTTGAATTCGGGAGAAAGCGCCTCGCGAAACGCAACCGCTTTTGCGGCAATCACGTGCATCAAAGGCCCCCCTTGCGTTCCGGGGAAAATCGCCTTGTCGATCGCCTTGCCGTATTGCTCTTTGCACATGATCGCCCCGCCGCGCGGACCGCGCAGGGTCTTGTGCGTGGTGGTCGTCACGAAATCGGCGTAAGGTACGGGCGAAGGATGCAAGCCCGCCGCCACCAAGCCCGCAATGTGGGCGATATCCACCATCATGTATGCGCCGACCTTGTCGCAAATCTCGCGGATCCGTTTGAAGTCGATAAGGCGCGGATATGCGCTTGCGCCCGAAACGATGAGCTTGGGTCTGCAAGCAAGCGCGGTCTTTTCCATTTCGTCGTAATCGATCGTTTCCGTTTCCCGCGCCACGCCGTAGGGCACGATGTTGAAATAAGTACCCGAGATATTTACGGGCGAGCCGTGCGTTAAATGACCGCCGTGGGAAAGATCCATGCCCATAATGGTATCGCCGGGCTTCAATACGGAGAAATACACCGCAAAATTCGCCTGCGCGCCGCTATGAGGCTGTACGTTGCAGTATTCGCAACCGAACAGTTCTTTCATGCGATTGCGCGCGAGCTCCTCGGCAACGTCTACGAATTCGCATCCGCCGTAGTAACGCTTGCCGGGATAACCCTCCGCGTATTTGTTGGTGAGGTGACTTCCCATTGCCGCCATGACGGCGGGAGAAACAATGTTTTCGCTTGCGATCAGTTCGAGATTGCCCCGCTGACGCGCAAGCTCGTGCGCCATTGCCTCGTACAGTTCGGGGTCTGCATTCTTAATAACGGAAAGATCGATCATGTCTTCTCCTTAACGCTTAGAAAGCTTTTTTTATTATAACACACCGCGAAAAATATTGCAAGAAGATTTATTGCACATTCTGCCACATCCCCCTGAATCCCCCCGCCGGCGCAGAGGGTAATGAAAAAGAAGGACGGAATTCCGAAGAATTCCGCCCCTCCTTTCCAATAGAGATTGTTCTCGCGTGTGCGATCAGTTTGCAGGCGTACGAACGATAGAGTTCACGGTAAGGGTGCAAGCCTCGCCGCCAAGTACGAGATTATAGCTATCTTTCGTATTGCCTTCCGTAAGCGCAACGGTGTAATTTTGCGTAAAGAATTTCGCTCCGCCGTCTTTTTCCGTAAGCGCAATGGTTACGACAATCGTCTTTTCGGCAGTCCAGTCAACCGTAATTTTTACGTTACCGTTATTCTTCACCACGTGCATATCCGTCCAAAAAGCGCCGTCTGCACCCGAGGATTGACATGCGGGCGTAATACTCGCAAAGCCTTCCGTCGCCAAATTGCTTGCATTGTCGCCGCCAACCACGAAATTGTCCGAACGCATAGCAAGCAAGACGTTGGGAGTGCTCGCTAACGACACTATGGGAGCGTGGAAATGAACGCTGCCCGTGCTCGCGCTCGTCCCGACAAATTCTACTTTTTCGCCTTTTCTGATTTGCGTCATCCAACCGGAAGGCATATAACCCGTGCTTGCAATCACAATCGGGTTTTCCGCCGTGGGCAAGGAAGCGGTGACTTTCACGGGATTTGCCGTCGACGCAGCAAGCGCAAAGTAAACCGTAAGCTTTGCATCGTTCATCGTTCTCGTTCTCGTAATCACGTAGGTTGCCGTATCGGCGTCTTTCGCCGTAAGCGTCGTAACTGCCGTAAGCGTGTATTTCCCTGCTTCCGCCGCAGGCGCAAGGGAAACGCGAATGGTAGTAGTTCCGTCTGCTCTCACGGTTTTAAAAACGTTGTCGTCGATTGCGACGTTCTCACCCGCTCCGTTCGTAATGGAAATTTCAAATCCGCTTGAAGTCCAAATATCTGTTGCCGTCCAATTATTATCCACAACTTTTGCCGTGCCTGCATTGTTTTGGAAGAAGAAGAATTCATTTGCCTTTGAGGGTTGAATGATTTGCGTGACAAGACCGTCCCAAACATTCCCGTCGGCGCCCGTCAGATATCCGTTGAGTTCAACCTCAATGAAATGACCGCTCATCAAAGTAAAAGAATTCGGTAAAGTTTGACCCCAAGTTCCAAGCGTATATTTCTGCGTATCCGCAATCTGCACGTATTGTGCCGTAATCGTAACGTCTGCCGTGACGTCGATTTCTGCGCCCGCGTCTTTCAGCTCGTCGCTCTCGCCGACCTTCCAGCCCGAGAACACGTAGTTCTTGGCAGCTTGGGGAGCCGCGGGAAGGGTCACTTTGCCTACAAGTTGCGTTACTTCCGCTTCTGCGGGAGCGGTTGCGCCCGTTGCCGCGTGGTCGCCAAGCTCATAGGTTACGGTATATTTGATTTTATTCCACTTTGCGGCAACCGTCATCGATTTGGTGATATCCGTCGTTGCGGTAACTTCGTCGCCGTAAGCGCCGTGCACCACTTCAAACCAACCGACAAGCGTAAAGCCGTTTTTCGTAACGCCCGTTGGAGCAACGAATTTTTCGGGCGTGCCGCTGCTCGCGTACTCCGTCTTTGCGCCGTCAACAGCTTCGCCGTCCAAATCGTTCAAAACGGTTACGGTGAACACCGCCTGCCATTTTGCAACGACGGTAATGTTTTCCGTTACGTCGGGAAGGGTCGCTTCGGTAAGCACGGTCTTCGTCGTATCGCTCAACAGGTACCAACCGACAAAGCTATATCCTGCTTTTTCGGGATTCGTGGCAGGAAGCGCCAGCTTCTTGTCCGTAGCGTCTTTTTCGACAACTTGGGTGCTGTAAGGCGTGGTATCGTCCTCGTTCGCAAGGAATGTGACGGTATAGGAATTCTCGGTGGAAACCCACTGCGCAGTCAGCGTCGCGTCTGCCGTAACGAGCAGTTTGTCGTTGGGATGGACGATCGTTTCGGAAGCGCCCACCTTCCAACCTGAGAACGTGAAGCCCGAAGCCGCCGCGGGAGCCGCAGGAACGGTGATTTCGGTATTGTAGTCCGCTTCAATGGGAGCAACGGTCGCGCCCTCTGCGGCGTGTTCGCCCACGTTGAAGGTAACGGTATACTCAATCGCTTCCCACTGTGCGGTGATGTCTGCATTTGCGGTAAGGGTGATTTTTTCACCCGCCGCCTTCGTGTCGTCGCCGACCTTCCAACCTGCGAATTCGTAACCCGTTGCCGCGGCGGGAGCTGCGGGAAGGGTGATTTCCGCGTCGTCGTAATACACGGTAATATCCGCAACCGTCGCGCCCTCTGCGGCGTGTTCGCCAACCTTAAAAGTCGCGGTGAACTGCTCTTTCGCGTTAAAAACGGCGGTGATCGTAACGTTGCCCGTCACTTCGACTTCCGCTTCCGCTTCTTTCAGATCGGTAGCGTCGCCGATTTTCCAACCCGCGAACTCATAGCCTGCCGCCGCCGCGGGAGCTGCGGGAAGCTCGATTTTGTCGCCGTAAATCTTTCCGCTCACCGCCTCGGGTGCGGTTGCGGTTTCCGCCGCGTTCTCGCCGAGCGCATAGGTCACGGTGTATTGTTCCTGTTCCCATTGCGCCGTATAGGTAACGGCACCCGTAACGGGAACTTCGTCGGTATCCTTATAAAGTTTCGTATCCGCTTCGTCGGACGATTTCCAACCCAAGAACGCATAACCGGGTTTTACGGGATTTGCACCGAACACATAATTATCTTTGCCGGGACGCATGGGAACGACTGCGTTCTCCACGCCTTCGTTATCGAAATCGAACGTGAGGTTTACAAAAGTGTTGCTTGCCTTGGGCGCCTTTGCGGAAGCCGCAGTAACGACTGCGCCGCCGTCGGTATAGAAGTACGGTTGAATATCGGTAATATCCGTTGCGCTTATTACCGTATAGGTTGCCGTTACAACGGGCGTTTTCAGCTCGGTATCCGTGCCCGCATAGCTCGTATTGCTGAGAGTGACCACGTTATCCTTCAAACTGATTTTAATAACTTGAATGACGGACGCGCCGTTTGCAAAGAGCGCCTTGTATGCGGCAACGGTTTCGTCGTTCCATGCAGGGTCAACGGTCAAAGCAAGTTCCTCGCGGTTTGCCCCGCTGTTTTTACCGGAATTCGTCCAAACATAACCGTCGGGACGGAAACGGTAAAAGTCGTTATTCAACGCGATATCCGCCATAACGCCCGTCCATGCGTCGGGATTGTCTTTGGTAATAATCGCCTGAACGGTAAGCTCTTCTCCGTCGCCGACGTAATAATATTTACTGTTTGCGGTATACCAATTTAAAATAGCATCCTTGATATCGGCTTCAACGAGAATATCGTCGTCTGGCGTTGTCTGCGCTTGCTTCCACTGCGCCGTGACCGTCACGTTTGCAGTTACGGTAATTTTGTCACCCGGTTGTTTCAGCGTCGTATCGTCGCCGACTTTCCAACCCGTGAACTCGTAACCTTCCTCCGCTTTGGGCGCGTTCGGCAGAGTGACCTGCGTGCCGCTCGCAATTTCTTTTGCCGCTTCGGGCGCGGTTGCGTCCGTCGCCGCGTGGTCGCCGAGCGCATACGTTACCGTATATTTATCGGGCAAAGGCGTACTGTTCTCCTTCCACTGTGCGGTAAAGGTTACGTCGGCATTTACGGTGTATTTCACCCCTGCGCCGTAAGTGGTGGCGCCATCCGACCAGCCCGTAAAGGTATAGCCCTCTTTGGTGAAGGTGTTTTGTGCGAGCGTGATCTCCGTGCCCTCTTTGTACGTCGCCTCTGCGGGCGCTTCACCCGTGGCTTCCTCGCCGCCCAGGTACACAACTTTGTACTCTTTATCTTTGCCGCCGCAGGCGAACAAAGTTCCTGCGGTCGCGCAGACCATGAGCGTGACAAACGTGGTTTTTAAAAGTTTCCCTCTTTTCATGCTACATCCCCCCTATTGGATTTTGATTACTCTATGTTTTCCCGCTTCGCGGACAGAGCCGATTTTGTTTCGGTTAATTATTTATAAATATATGAAAGAATTCATATTAGCATAAACCTTTATCAGTATAGCACCCCCCCCCTGCTTTGTCAATAGTTTTTTGTAAATTTTTTACAAAAAACTTTACCTGCGTTCAGGAAAAAATAAAGTGATGTCGTCGATCCTCTCGGTGCGGGCGATAGTAGTATCGATTGTTTCAAAGAAAAATATGTACGCAAAAATGCCGCCCCGAGCGTTCAGCTCGGGGCGGCAGAAAACCGTAATTATTTTAAAAGCTCGGCGACCGATTGCTGTACGGCGGAAAGTGCTTCTTCCGCGCTCGCCTCGTCCTTCGCCTTTATGGAGTAATACGTTTTGAGCTTGGGTTCGGTGCCCGACGGACGGACGCAGACGAACGACCCGCCCGCAAGCTCGTAATACACACAGTTGCACTTGGGAATATCGAGCGTCTGCTCCTCCCCGCTTGCCGTACGGCGGATCGACGCGGAATAATCGCGCACCGCCTCCACCTTGAAAGGACCGAACGCATTGACCTTTACCGTTTTTAACCTGTCTACGACGGCGTTCATCTCCTTCATCGCGCCAAGACCGCTGTATTCGAAGGACACGTTTTTATCGAGCACGTAACCGTATTTTCGATAAATTTCCTGCAACCTGCCGTAAACCGATTTGCCGATGTAGGTATAATAGCACACCATTTCCGCGCAGAGCATGGAGGCGACGACGGCGTCCTTATCCCGCGCGTGCGTTCCGCGCAGATACCCGCACGATTCCTCGAAGCCGAAAATAAATTCGTGCGTGCCGTCCTGCTCCCATTGCTTGATTTTTTCGCCGATGAATTTGAACCCGACGGGCGTTTCGAAGAGCGCGACGCCGAAATCGTCGCAAATCGCCTTCGCCATGCCCGTGGTCACGAACGATTTGACGACCGCCGCATTGTAAGGCAGTTTCCCGTCCTCTTTGAGGCGGGTGAGGATATAGTCGAGGAGCAGAATGCCCACTTGGTTGCCGGAAAGCGCGGTGAATTCGCCCTTGTCGTCTTTCAGCGCAACGCCCAAACGGTCGGAATCGGGATCGGTGCCGAACACCACGTCGGCGTTTATCTCGTTTGCGAGCGCAATGCCCATGGCAAGCGTTTCCTTGTATTCTGGATTGGGCACCTTGACGGTGGAGAACTCCGTGTCGGGCATGGTCTGCGCCTCAACGACGGTCACGCAAATGCCGAGCTGTTTTAAAATGCGCATGACGGGAACGTAACCGGAACCGTGCACGGGAGTGTAGACGAGCTTCAAATCCTTCCCGCACTTTTCCACCGCTTCGCGGGAGAGCGTCAGGCGGGAAAGCGCGGTGATATAGGTATCGTCTACGAGCGCGGGCACGGGAAGCACGAGAGGAGAAATTCCCGCCGACGTCACCGAAAGATAGTCGGTGATCTTTTCGATGAAGCCGACGACGATCGCCGTCGCTTCGGGCGACATCTGCGCGCCGTCCTCGCCGTAAACTTTATAGCCGTTGTATTGTTTGGGATTGTGGGAGGCGGTAATCATGACTCCGGCCACCGTGTGCAAGTACCGAACCGCATAGGAGAGCATGGGCACGGGGTGTACGTCGCCAAAGAGATACGTCTTGATTCCGTTTTGCGCCAAAACGCCCGCCGTTTTTTCCGCGAACAGGCGGGAATTTCTGCGCGTATCGTAAGAGATGACCACCCCGCGGGACTTCGCTTCCTCGCCCAGCGTGGCGATGTATTCGGCAAGCCCCTGCGTGGCGCGCATGACGGTGCGGACGTTCATCATGTTTTTTCCGCAACCGATGATTCCGCGCATGCCCGCAGTACCGAATTCCAACTCCCCGCCGAAGCGGTATTCCTTCTCATTTTCGTCCGAGGAGATGGAGAGCAGTTCCTCGCGCTCCGAATCGGTCAGGCGCGGATCGTTCAGCCAGCTTTCGTATTCGGTTTGATAGTTCATAAAAGCCTCCTTGCTTTTTACGATTCAGGCAAATCGTCGGGATTCTCCCCTACGATTTTGTTGAGGGATACGAAATATTTTCTGTCCTCTTGCTTATAGTAGTTCACAAACTGCATGGCAAGCAGGAAGATAAAACTGAGCGGAATACTGATAATGAGCGCGCTCCCGATCGTCGTAAACAGGCAAAGCACGTTGACGATGACGATGAGATATACCGAAATGAGATATGCCGCAAACCGTCTGCCGAAATCCTTCCCCGTGGAGAAACACCGCTTTAAGCTCGCGCCCAAAGAAAGTTTATCCGCGATCATGGCGGGCATCCAAGAAGAGAAGACCGTCATTTTGAGCGCTTGCAGACACACGAGCACGGTGAGCGCAAGGCTGATGCCGAACAGGACGGAAAGCAAATGCCCGAACGGTAAAATGTTGGGGACGTACGCAACGCACACCCAGCAAAGGAGAACAATGACCGCGTCGTACAAAAAAGTAAGCGGTACGTAGACGATTTGATAGAGCGCCGCTTGCCCGATGCTCTTAAAATACGCCGCCGCAAAGGGCGTGCGGGCGAAGACGCTCATTCTGTCGTTGACGACGTTCCCGATAGCGAACACGCCGAGCCCGTTCGCATAGCGGGAGAGGATATAGATAACGCACACGCCGACGATCGCGCCCGCGATGGAACCGCCGTGCGAGCCGAGCATGGTCATGAAATTTTTCGCCGCTTCCTGAAAATCCGTTTGGAAAGATTGCAGCTTTTCCGTCTGTCCCGTAACGAGCGCACGGAAAAAGTCGGTAACAAGATCGCGCATCGCCGTCCATTCCGCGCTCGTCGTTACGGCGTTGAGCGACAGCTTCAAAATCACGTAAATGAGGCTGAAAAAGACGACGCCCGTCATCAAGCGGTATAAAAGCAGCTTGAACACGGAGGAAAAATTATCGATCGTGAGCCTCATGGCGTTTCTGAATCTCATAACAACTCCCTGTAACTGTGCAGAATGTCCTCGCGATCCAACTTATCCGCCTCGAAATAGACGGTTTCCATGCGAACGGTAAAGTCGAGGAACAGGAACACGAACAATACAAGCGCCGACAAGCGGAACGCGAGCTCGCCCAAATAAGATACGCCGACGACGACCCCGCCCATAATGACGAACAGAATGGTAAACGCGAATACGAGCCGCCAGCGCAAGCCCGACATGAGCCGATAAGAATACATGAGCGCGTTATAAGTGCCGAAACCCGTTACCTGCTTGCAGGGAAACAGCAAATAGCACACCGTAGCGAGATAGAGCAGGATAAACGAAAATACAAGAAAGACCAGCGAATCCAACAGATAAACGGCTATCACGTTTCCGACGGAGGCGACGGCGAAAAGAACCGACGAGAGCACGACCGCCCAAACTTCATAGAACAAAAGATAGAGAATTGTAACCGCAAAAGCGGAAACGAGCAAGCTCCCCATATGGGAATAAGCTCCGCTCAGCGTACGCTTGCCGAGCCGCATATGCTTTTCCACCAAGGGCAGCAGCAACGCCATGCAGAGCGAAAACGCGACGTAGGCGCAAACGGCGTACACGATGCCCAACAGGTCGAACCGAATCACGGAAAACGCGTTTAAATAGTCCAAAAAGCCCGCGCGCGGTACGCCTGAAAAGAAGTCGGACAACAGCGAACGGATTGCCGTATAGTTTAAAGAGAGCGCGAGGAAGAGCGCCGGTACAAGTGCAAACGGCAACACAAACCAAATGTTTTTGAAGATGTATTTCCAACTTCCGAATACGGTACGCATGGCTCCTCCTTTTATGTATGATATCTTGCAAACATTCCGTTCCGAAAATCTTTGCGGGCTACTTGCTCAATAGCGACGTCGCTCCGCAATATACAGCGCGTCATTCCGAGAGCGACGCAACTGTGATTTCATAAAAAGTACCGACTTTTTTATCTGATCATCGCGTATCTTGCCGCGCCGAACATTCCCGCGTCGTTGCCGAGGCTCGCCGTGAGCAACTCTACGGGCGCGTAGCCCTCTTTGCCGTAAATCATTTTCCCGACCAGCTTTTTCAAAGGTTCTAAAAGGGTATCCCCCTCCGCGCAGACGCCCCCGCCGAGGAGTATCGCCTCGGGACGGAACTCGTTGCAGAGATTGGCAATGCCTTCCGCCAAATAGCCGATATACGCTTTTACGACCTGCGCCGCAGTCTTATCGTCCGCGCGCATTCCGTCGAACGCCGTTTTGCCGTCCACCTTATCGAAATCGCAAATGCCCCAAAGCGCGCTTTCGGGGTGTTTTCCCATCGCGCGTTTGGTTTGGCGGATGAGCGCCGTCGCGGAAGCGTAAGCCTCGAAACAGCCCTTCCGTCCGCAGGTACACTTTTCCCCGCCCATGCGAATGACCGCGTGACCGATCTCCGCGCCCGCCGACTTATTGCCCTCGAAGAGCTTGCCGTCAATGACGATGCCGCCGCCCACGCCCGTGCCGAGCGTGACGAAAATGACGTCGCGGTACTCATTTCCCGCACCGCAGAACTGCTCGCCGAGCGCAGCCGCGTTGGCGTCGTTCAAAACGTAGACGGGCACGCCCAAAACCGCGCGCACCTCGTCTGAAAGAGGCACGTCGTCCCATTTCAGATTGTTGTTGTAAACGACGATCCCGTTTTTACTGTCGATACTGCCGGGCGAACCGATCCCCGCCGCGGAGAGTTTGACTCCCGCTTGGGTAGCGAGTTTTAACGCGAAGTTTGCCATATCTTTTGCAACGGCTTCGTACGGACGCTCCTTTTTGGTGGGGATCTTGTCTTTCACGAGGAGTTTCCCCGTTTCGTCCACGATCCCGCATTTGATGAACGTACCGCCCAAATCGATTCCCGCATAATATTTCATAATTGCCTCTTTCCTCCCGCTCGGGCGTGAAAATATACTTTTCTTGATTTATTATACTATATCCCCGTGTCAATTGTCAAGTGCGAATTACAGTTGTTTTTGTAATTTCCGCTTCCCCCCTCTTCTCTTGCCTCCCCCTGTGGCGAAGCTCCCCCTTTCTCAAAGGGGGAGCCAAAGGGACACCACGGGATTTTGTTACATAGAAAACAGCGCTTCCTTTTCGGAAATGATTTTATCAACTTTATTTAAATACGTGGGGATATCTTTGGGACTGCCGTAGCGTTCGATGCGACCCGCCTTATAATATTCTTCTCCGTTTTTTCGTGCGCCGCGCGCCAAAAACAGCTTCTTGGAAACGGCGTTTGCCCCCACGGCAAGGTTATCGGCGCATTCTTCCATGACGTCGACGTTATAGACGGAAGCCGTGCCCTTTTTGCACCATCCCACGTTCTCGTGCGCGCCCGCCATATATTTTTGGCGGTACAAATAGTACGGTTCATACCCCGCTCCCGTAAGCGCCTTGCGGGAATAGGCGATCATGCTGCCCAACCGTTCGCCGTTTAACGAGGCGACCTCCTCTTTGAGCCGCGCGCCCTTCTTTAAGCAAAGAGTATGTACGGTAATGTTTTCGGGATTCAAAGAAAGGGCTTTGTCCACGCTTTCACAGAACTCTTCGACGCTCTCTCCCGTAAGCCCCGCAATGAGATCGCAATTCACGATAAACCCGTAGGGGCGGGCAAGTTCGAACGCCTCCTCCACCTGTCTTGCGGTGTGGCTTCTGCCGATCGTGCGGAGCGTTTCGTCGCAAAAGCTCTGCGCGTTGATACAAATTCTCGTGACCCCGTATTCACGGCACAAATCGAGCTTTTCCCTCGTAAACACGTCGGGACGGCCAGCCTCCACCGTGTATTCGCAGCCGTTCTCCCGAAGGGGCGCGACCGCCTCGAACACCGCGCGCAGCTCTTCCGCTTCGAGCGCGAACGGCGTTCCTCCGCCGATATACACCGAGCGCAGATTCCCGACGAGCTTTCTTGCCGACTGCAATTCTTTCCGAAGCGCATTTATATAGTCGGGCAAGTAACGGCGGGTCTTGCCGATCGGCGCGGTAACAAAGGAGCAGTACACGCATTTCGTCGGACAAAAAGGCAGGGACACAAACAGATCGCAATTCCCCTTTCCGTAACCGTAGATCCCCTTTTGCCCCTCCAAAACCCGCTTGACCAGCGCGGTGTTCTCCCCGCTTACGCCAAGCTCTTCAAAAAGAGGCTCAAACGCATTGCCACTCTCCGTTTCCGTATAGGCGAGCCGCGTGGGACGGATTCCCGTCAGCGACCCCCAAGGCAGATTTGTTTGAAAACGCTTACGCAAGAGCTCGTACAGCGCAAGCTTTGCGTACCGCTTTACGAGGCTCGTTTCCCCGAAGCTCGAAAAATCGTCCGCCGTTTGGGGCGTATGGCAAAATTCGCTCCTTTCCCCGTCCAAACAAAAACGGTTGACAAAATAATTGTCCCGCCTGTCCGTTTCGTGCGATATATTCAGTTGTTCCGCCCCCGAAAAGAGCCTCACAACGTCCATGAGCTCGGGTTCGAGTTTAGGGTTTGCAGAAGTAATCATGCCCGTATATATCCGTTTTTTCTTTGTTCTTCCAAAGTGCCGTCCCCGCCGTGCCCCGCGTAAAGCGTGTAATCGCCCGCAAGCGCGTACAGCCGCTTGACGCTTTTAATCAGCGCGGACGGATCGCCCGTAGGGAGATCCGTCCTGCCGACGCTCCCGTCGAAGAGCGTGTCGCCCGTAAACAGCTTATCCTCCGCAAGATAGCACGCCCCGCCCGCAGTATGCCCGGGGGTAGCGATCGCCTTGAAGGGAATGCCCGCAAGCTCGATTTCCTCTCCGTCCGACAGTGTGAAGTCGATTTGAAAAGGCGGAACTTCTTTCCCGCCGAATTCCAAAGCGAGATTGTCTTTGCCGAGCGCGAGCGGTTTTTCTTCGGCAAGGCAACCGATTGTCGCGCCCGCCGCCTGCAGAACGGCGCAACCGCCGATATGGTCGAAATGCCCGTGCGTCAGGAGTACGGACTCCACGGACAATCCGAGCGATTTCGCTTTTTCGAGAACGCGGGGCTGTGCGGGATCGATGCAGACGGCGCGCCTGCCGTCCGCCGTAATAATATAACTGTTGGAAGCAAACCCCGCAGGGTAAATTTTATAAACCGTTAACATAAAGACACCTGCTCCGTCAATCGGAAACGCGTCGGACGTCGATGATCTTCGGGTGCGATTTGATTTTGTTGAGGAGAATTTCGACGTCGTGACGGTTGGTGAGTGCAACGGTGACGTCCACGATCGCCGATTCGTTCCTGTCGTACCGACCGTTGATGGAGGTAATTTCCAGTTTCATTTCCGCAACGCTCCCCGAAATTGCCGTGAGCGCCGCGCCCTGATCCTCCGCCGTAACGACGATTGCCGCCTTGAAACGCGCGCCCTGTTCGTCGGCGATCCATTCCGCAGGCTGCAACCGTCCCGCGTCCGCATTTTTCATGTTGGGACAGTCCTTGCGGTGAACGACGATCCCGCGCCCGCGCGTGACGAAACCGATAATTTCATCGCCGGGGACGGGCGAACAGCACCCCGCAAAGGAAACGAGCAAGCCCGACGTGCCCTTGATCGTGACCGCGCCCTGCACGGTTCGGTGAAGCGGGCGCACCGTAACGGGCTGAGGAACCTCCTTGCGGTAATAGTCCAACAGCTTGAAGATGATTTGATGAACGGTGAGCGCGCCGTAGCCGATCGCCGAAAACATTTCGTCCTGCGTGTCGAAAGAAAACTTCTCGGACAAAAGCTTGAAGCTCTCCGCCGTGAGCAGTTGGGGAAGCGAATACCCTTTTCGCTTGGCGGCTTCTTCGAGCATACTCCTGCCGAGGCGGATATTCTCCTCTTTCATTTCCTTACGATAGAAAGACTTGATTTTCGCGCGCGCGGAGGAAGATTTGATGAATTTGAGCCAATCGCGGGAAGGGCCTTTGCTGTTGGGGGAAGTGATGATCTCCACCACGTCGCCCAGCTCCAACTGCGAATTGAGCGGGACG
The DNA here is from genome assembly GCA_947088135.1 of uncultured Clostridia bacterium. Lineage (GTDB taxonomy): Bacteria > Bacillota > Clostridia > Christensenellales > Borkfalkiaceae > Gallimonas. Next base: position 23,674 of record CAMUFJ010000009.1, on the reverse strand, counting down.
ATTTTTCCGTTGACCTTCGCGCCCGTACAGCGGTTGCCCACCTCAGAGTGAATGGCGTAAGCGAAATCGACGGGGGTCGCGCCCGCAGGCAGGGAAATGACCTTGCTGTGAGGCGTGAATACAAGCAGCTCCGTGCTGTAAAGCTCCCCCTTGACGGTATCCATAAATTCTTTGGAATCCTTCAACCCGCCTTGCAGTTCCATCACCTCGCGGATCCAAGCGATGCGCTGGTCGAGCGAGGTTTCCGAATCCCGCTGTTCCTTGTACTTCCAATGCGCCGCAATACCGTACTCCGCCGTGCGGTGCATTTCCTCCGTGCGAATCTGGATTTCAAAAGGCTGTCCGAAATTGGTGACGACCGTGGTATGCAGGGACTGGTACAAATTCGGCTTGGGGGTGGCGATATAATCCTTGATGCGCATGGGAACGGGCTTCCACTGTTTGTGGATCTTGCCGAACACTTCGTAGCATTCGTCCACCGTGCCCACGATGACGCGCACCGCCGTTAAATCGTAAATTTGTTCGAGGGTCTTATGCTTTTCCTTCATCTTTTTATAGATGGAATAGAAATGCTTGGGGCGTCCGAACACATCGCCCGCGATATTGCTTTCTTTTAAAATACCCCTGATCTCCTCCACCACGTAATCGACGAAGCGGTTACGCTCCTCCAACTTTTGGTGAATGTTCTCCACGAGAAACTCGAACGCGGCGGGATCGAGATATTTGAGGCACAGATCTTCGAGCTCGCACTTGATTTGCGAAATACCCAATCTTCCCGCGATGGGCGCGTAGATGTCGAGCGTTTCGCGCGCCATTTTTTTCTGACGCTCTCCGGAAAGGTAATTGAGCGAGCGCATATTGTGAAGTCTGTCCGCGAGCTTGATGATGATGACGCGGATATCCTTCGCCATTGCGATGAAAATCTTGCGGAAATTCTCCGCCTCCTCTTCCTCCTGCGATTTAAAGACGATTTTGTCAAGCTTGGTGACGCCCGAAACGAGGGAGAGCACCTCCTCGCCGAACTCGCGCCGGATATCCTCTTCCGTCGCGCTCGTGTCCTCGATGACGTCGTGCAGGAGCGCGCTCGCGATAGTGGTCGCGTTGAGCCCGAGCTCCACTAAAATTTCCGCCACGGCGCAGGGGTGGATAAAATAGGGCTCGCCCGAAGCGCGCTTTTGATTCTCATGCGCCGCTTTGGCAAAGTCGTACGCGTGAAGGAGCATCGTCCGATCGTCGCCCGTATAGTGTTCGTATATTTTCATTAAGATACCGTCCATAGCCCCTCCCCTCTCAATTCTCTTTTCCCAAGATCCTGCGGTATATCGCCGAATTATTGAGGTCGGTCTTCACCCCTCTTACAATACGCAAAATTCCGTTTGCAAGCGCGACAAGCCCGAGCTCGGCGAACACCGCCAAGGCGAACGCCGTCTGCTCTTCGCAAACACCCGTCTTTAAGGTGCGCGCGGCCTCGGCAAGGCTTTCGCCGACAAACGAGCCGTCGTATTTTTTGAGTGCGGAAAACACCGCCAACAGCCCCTCGCGGGAGCAGTCGAGTTCCAACCCGTGCGGGCGTTCTTCCGCCGCGTACAGCGCCGCCTTCCCCGTTTGCACGCCCGAGGCGGGCGCGTCGAGAAATACGATGTCGCGGAATGCGCTCAGATCCGTCCCGAAATCGGGAGAAACGAGCACCGCGTTGCATACGCTCCCCGACGAGAGGGAAAAAACTTCTACGGGAATCGACCCCAGCATAGGATATTCCTTCAAGACGGCGCGGTCGCGGCAGACGACGCACAATCCGTACGCGCACGCCGAAAGCTTCTCCTCGATAAGCGCGGAAATTTCCGCTTGGGACAAAATGCGAGCGGGAAGCGCCTCTTCCCCGAAGGCTTGCAACCTGTTGCAAAAAAGGTCGAGCTCCACGCGTTTACCGCTTTCCCCGTCGTAATTGACGGCGCGAAGATAGCCCTTGATATATTCCCTTCCGCGGAATTGCGAAATATTGTATTCGAACACGAGCTGTTTTTTCAAATCGCTTCTCAAAAACTTTAAATTCTGCACGCCGTTGAAGGCGAGAAACTCCATTTTATTCACCGTAAGCGAGAGGTGAGGAGAAAGCGGTTTGAGGGGAGAAGCGTCCGTTGACTCCGCCTCGATATAAAATTGCGGACGGCGGTTGCCTACCCCGTACGGTTCGAGCATTTCGAGCTCCGTTGCAACGCGGGCGAAGTCCTCCGCCTTACCGCAGACGGGAAGCACGGGCGCGAAATCCTCGCGGGTGTAGCGTTCGCCCAAAAACTTGTCGAGCGCGGCTTTGAGCGCCCCGAAATTTTCCGCACGCACGTTGACGCCCGCCGCCTGCGAGTGCCCGCCGAATTCCTCGATATGCTCCGAGCACGCTCTGAGCGCCTCGAAAATATTTACGCTGTCGATACTGCGCGCGCTTCCGCGAAGCATATCCCCGCTTTTTACAAACAAAAGCGCGGGACGGTTGAATTGCTCTGCTATGCGCGCGGCAACGATACCCACCGTGCCCGCGTTCCAATTCTCGCCCGCGAGCATGATGACGTTCCCGTAAGCGCCCTCCGCGTAAATCTGCGCGAGCGCGTTACGGTACATTTCGTCGCAGTATTTCTGCCTTGCCACGTTGTATGCGTTGAGTTTTTCTGCGATCTCGCGGATCTCGAAATCGTCCTCGGAAGTGAACATTTCGAGCGCGGCGTGCGCGTCGCCCATTCTCCCCGCGGCGTTGATGCGGGGGGCAACGGTAAACGCCAGCGATTGCGCCGTCGCGTCCCCTTTTCCAGAAAGTTCGGCAATCGCCCTGCGGGGATTGCGCGCGATCAGCTTCAACCCCTCCGCCACGATGTCGCGGTTCTCTCCCAAAAGCGGTACGCTGTCCGCAACCGTGGAAAGCGCGGCAAAGTCCAACAGTCCGTACGCCTCTTCGCCGATGAGCGCACAGGCGAGTTTCCAAGCAACGCCCGCGCCGCACAAATTGTCGTAAGGATAATCATCTTGCAGTTTGGGGTTGACGACGACGCAATCGGGAAGTTCTTCGGGAAGCTCGTGGTGATCGGTGACGATGACGTATGCTCCCTGTTCTTTTAAATACTCCACCTCCCGCGCGTTGGAGATCCCGCAATCGACGGTGACGAGCAAATCGGGCAGGAATTCATCGAAAATTTTATCGACGGCGTCCACGCTCATGCCGTAGCCGTCCGCCCTTTCGGGCACGTATAGATAGGGCTCGATGCCGAACCGCGTGAGCGCACGGCTCATAATGGCAAGCGCGCCGATCCCGTCCGCATCGTAATCGCCGAATACCGCAACTCTCCATTCCTCGTCCCGCGCGCGCTTCAAAAGCTCCACCGCCTCCTTCATGCCGCGCATGAGGAAGGGCGAGAGAAAATGCTCGCGCGAAGGGTGCAAAAAGGCGCGCATCTTCTCCGCGCTGTCGTTTCCGCGCGCGTAGAGGATACCCGCCGTCGTACGGGTCAGGTGCAGTTCATCTGCAAGCCTTGCGATTTTCTCCTCCTCGTCGGGAGTAAATTGGAATTCGCGAACTATTTTTTTCATGCAACTCCCCTGTATATGCAAAGAGCGGGACTTTTGATCCCGCTCATACCATGCCTTTCGTTAATCTTTTGTTTCCTGCGCTTTCGCCTTGCCGATATAGCGTTTGCTTTTCAGCTTGCGCTTGTCGAACGCCGCTTTCACGTGAACGTGGAGCGCGGGGCCTAAGAGCAAGGAGGAATAGAACGCAACCGCTACGGGTACGAGCGCAGGGAGCAGGAACAGCCTGACGCCCGCCGTTGCCAAACCGCCGCATACGGCGATTGCAAGCGCGATCGCACCGCCTACGCCCAAGATCCAAGCGAGCGCAGTTTTGCCCGACTCGGCTACCGCCTCCTCCGCGGAGAGCGATTTAAAGGAAGGCTCTTTGAAATTCTCGCGCATTTTGATGCACTGAACAAGCCACAACAGCAGGGATACTACCGCCGCAACGCCCGCATAAAGCAAAGGCGCAAAGGCGTATACGGGAATACGGGCGATCGCAAGGAAGGCAAGCGCCACGAGCGAATCGTGTACGCAAACGGTAAGCCCCGTGAGCGCCGCGCCGATACCGAAACGGACGCCGATATAGACGAGCACGACGATCGCGCCGACCGCAAGGGCGATCGCTCCCCGCCAAATGCTCTCTCCGAACAAACTCCCCTCTCCGCCGTGAACGCTGACGAAAATATCCGCCGTTGCGGGAAATTCGGATTTCGCCGCGTCGATCTGCGCGCGGGCGGCTTCGAGCGCCGCGCCCGTCGCACTGTCCGAGAAGGTATACACGAGCTTTTTATCGCCCGTGACGCTCCCGCTGTTGGAATCGATCTCAACGACGAGATTTTCGTGAATGGGTTTGAGTCCGTTTGCCTCGAACGCCGCTTCGCAGGTTTCTTGGAGCTTCTCTTCCGCGCCCGTGGTGATTTCCACGGCAACGCCGTAGCTCACTTCCACCGTTTTGTTGTTTCTCGCTTCGGGCGACGTGTTGAAGCCCATGAGGGCGAACAGAACAATTCCCGCAATGAGGATCACCGCCGAAACCGCGATCCAAACGGGCAACAGTTTGGTAGGCCGTTTAGTCATCGTCAACCACCTCCCTCTTGAAGTTGCAGAACCTTCCCTTGTTGCGGGTGAACGCCATCATGATCGCCCACATGAAGCGGTTAAGTCCGAGCACGCACAGCCCGCTGAACACCGTTCCAAGCCCGAGCACGAACGCAAACGCGCCTAAATTGGTGAGCGCGATGCCGTACACGATGAAGGAAAGCGCCGCAAGGATAATATGCAAATCGAAAATATGCCAGAAGTTTTGGCGGTAAGCCGTCTTGACCGACGAAGTCATCGTCTTGCCGAGCGCAAACTCTTTTCTCGCGCGCTCGAACACCAAAGCGTTGCACGCCGAGAACACGACGGATACGATGAGGTATGCAAGAAGGGTTTCCGTGGACAAATACAGGAAGGGAATCGACCATACGCAGAGGATCATGATAAAGGTCATGATGAGGTAGGTATAGAGATGCGCAAAGCCGAGCGCCCCGTAGCGAACGAAGAAAAAGATCATCATTGCAAGGAAGCAAACGCCGAACGCAATGAACAGCCCGTAAAGGGCGTTCGCGCCGTAGAGGGCTTCCGAACGGTGAGAATCGCCGAGGGTGAGGGAAAGGTAATCCTGCCCGTCCCCTTTGAGCGCGGTGTTAAGCGCAGTCGCGCAGATCTCCGCCGATTCCTTGGTGTAAGTACCGCTGATATACAAAGATTCCTGATCGATCTGGGAGGATACCGAAAGCGGAATGAGCGAATTTTCGCCCGCCATGAAGAACAAAGTGCCGCTCGTTGCATCCGCCGTCTTTGCCGCAATTACCTCTCTGCCGAGATCGGTGAAATCGATCACGACGTAAGCCGTGCCGTCCGCCGTCGTACGGGAGGAGAATTTCTTAACGTAGTCGCCGATCGTCTTATCCGCGCGGGCGGGCAAAACGGTTTCCGCGGCGGAAGAATCGGTGGAAGTGCCGTAGCGGACGGTCACGGCGCCCGTATAGGAATGCACCGTAAACGCGTAAAGCTCGTTCTGCATGAGTTCCTTGGGAAGGAACACGCTCACGGTGAGCTTGTCCCGCTTTTCAAGCCGAACGCCGTCCTTTTTCAGGTTGGCGTAGCGGTCGAACAGGAGCTCGTAGGTCGCGTCGAAGTCGGCAAGGTAGCTCTCGGCGGGCTCGTTGCCTCCGCCGCACACCTCGTCCTTATCCAAGTAGATCGCGCCGTCCGCATAGGCGACGTAGCGATCCTTGTATTTTTGAAGTTCGCTCTCGTCGGTATAGCTTGCGCTGTTCTCCTCGTATTCCTTTGCGGAAATCACGCCCTCGGGATAATAGACGACGGTATAACCGCCGCCGAGGTATCCGTCGGAGCCGTATTTTGCGCCGAGGTCGGCGTCCTTTGCCGTGAGGCGAAGGATCGAGTTGAACGTGTGAACTCCGTCCGTTCCGTAAGAAAAGGACACCGCACACACAAAGCAGAGCGCGGCGATCAGCAACGTGAACAAAGTGATACAAATCGCCGATTTGATCTTGCCCATTGTTTCCTCCTATATGTCGTCGGGGAAAAATCCGTTAGATAATTCCGTTTAGGAAAATTCTCACCTTATCATTATATAGAATTATGGCGCGCTCGTCAAGCCGAAACGCGCCGTTTTTTCTATTTTTCGTTTATTTTTCGCGTGATTTCCTCTCGGCAAGAACGTGCATTGCGCACTCGATTCGCTTTTTCATCATCGCGCAGGTCATCTCGTAAGGAATATCGATATCGCCGTTATAGTGATAGTTGTTCGCACTGCACCCGCCCGAGCAAATGAATTTCGCAAAACACCCGTCGCACTTTCGGCGAGTAAACAGACAGCTCGCCGCAAACTTTTCGCGGAGATCCTTATCGAGCTTCCCCTCGAACACGTTGCCCATGCGCCATTTCTTATCGCCCGCAAATTGATGGCAGGGATAGATATCGCCGTTCGGGACGACGGAGAAATACTCGTTCCCCGCACCGCAAGCGGATACCCGCTTGCTCAAACAAGGCCCGCCCTCCAAATCGACGTTGAAATGGAAGAAGTTGAAGCCTTTCCCCTCTTCCTCTCTTTTCACGTACTCGTCGCAAAGAATCTCGTACTCTTTTTCGATTTGAGGCAGATGTTCTTCCTTGATTTGCAATTCGGGAATATCGGTAACGACGGGCTCTACGGAAAGGGAATCGAACCCCTCGTCCGCAAGGAAAAGCACGTCCTTGGAAAAATCCAGATTCTTCGCCGTAAAAGTCCCGCGCACGTAGTAATGCTTGTCCCCGCGCGACTTGACGAATTTCTTGATCTGACCGATCACGGCGTCGAAACTTCCTTTGCCGTTCACCGTCTTGCGCACTTCGTCGTGGATCTCTTTGCGCCCGTCGAGCGAGAGCACCACGTTTTCCATCTCCGCGTTAAAAAATTCGATCGCGCCGTCGTCCAAAAGCAAGCCGTTGGTGGTGGTGGTAAATAAAAACCGCTTGCCGAGCTTTGCCGCCTCCTCCTTTGCGTAATACACCGTCCGCTTCACGACGTCTAAATTCATAAGCGGCTCTCCGCCGAAGAAATCCACCTCCAAAACTTTACGTTTCCCGCTTTCCTTTAAAAGAAAATCGATCGCCGCCTTCGCCGTTTCGAAAGACATGGTTTCGCGCACCGAATGATATGCCCCCTCGTCCGCAAAGCAGTATTTGCACCGAAGATTGCAGTCGTGGCTTACGTGCAGGCAGAGCGCCTTCACCTCCCCGCTCTTCATGGGGTAAGCCTTGGGCTCGTCCGCATACAGAAGCCCCGCCTCCTTCAAGCCGTTCACGTCCGCCAAAATTTCTTTCAGTTCTTCGTCGGTGAACGCTACGGACGCGTCCGATAAGTACTTCGCAGTCTTTTCGTCGCACTCGTGAAGCGACGCGCTTCCCGTATCGTAAATATAGTGTTTATCGTGATAGGTAAAAACGTGTACCATGTTTTCTCCGAATTACATTAGAAAACAGGAGCAACGAAATCTCGCCGCTCCCGCGTTCTGTTTTCCGTTATTTGAGAAAATTTATTTTCTCTCGTTATCGATTTTCTGCTCTCTCGTAACGCGCTCGCAGGATTGATTCCCTACCGTGCAGCTCGTTTTGCACGCCGATTGGCAGGTGCTTCTGCATTCGCCGCAGCCGGTCACTTTCTTCTGAGCGGGTTTCGCAATCGTCTTGATCATGGCTCTTCTCCGTTTGTTATTTGTTATAGAATATAATCTTATTATAATCCCGCCGTGCGGGCTTGTCAAGTTTTCCGCACCGCTTTTCGGAAATTTTTTCTATGCGCGCCCGCGGAGGCGCGCCCCGACCAAAGCCCCCAGCCCGCCGAGAACGGCGCAAACGGGCATTTCGAGCAAAAACCAAACGCTTACGTGAAAGCCCCCGCCGATCGCCGCAAATGCGAAGAGGGAAAGAAAGACGCTTACCGCCCCCGCGATCGCCCCTTTTATGAGAGCGCGCTCTTTCCCGATCGCAACGAGGCAGAGCAAAAACACGCCGATGCACTTAATGCTCCAATTCGTGGCGACGATTGCCGCGTCGCTCGGTGCGGTCGCCTTGATAATGATCGCCGCGATCGCCGATACAAACAAATGAAAAACGGTAACGAGCAACGCGGTACGTACGATCTCCCACACCGCCCGCTTGACAGCAGAACCTTCCATATCACTCCTCCGCTCTACTCTATGCGGAAAAGCTGCGAAATATGTTTTTATCTCCGCGTCATTCCGCCCCCTCCGTCACTGCGTGACCCCTCCCCCTTTTTCTCAAAAGGGGGAGGCAAGGCTTTTCGCTTCTCACCCTCCTCTTTAAAAAAAAAGGGGGAGCAAGTCCTCCCTTTCTCGCCCTCCCCTTTCTCAAAGGGGAGGGGTAGGGGTGGGGATTACAAGGCGAAAAAAAAAGAACCCGAAGGCTCTTTTCGTTTTTGTTGAAACTTATTCTTTTTCGGCAGACTCTTCTTTCTCCGCAGGAGCAGGCTCTTCCGTCTTTTCTTCGACGGCAGGCTCTTCCGCGGATTCTTCCGCCGATTCGGGAACGGGAGCGCCGTTCTTCTTCGCCTCTTTTTCGAGTCTGCGGCGTTCTTCCTCCGCCTCGCGCGCAAGCTGCGTGGGGCCCTTGGCGTCCGTCTGCGCAATGGCTTCTTTATCCATTTTCACGTACGACTTGCCGCTGATCTCGGTGCCCGTTTCGATGATGACCGTGTTGTCGTCGCACACCTCCACGACGATACCGCAAATACCGCCCACCGTTTTGACCTTATGACCGGGCTGAATGGCGTCAAGCTGTTCGATATATTCCTGCTGGCGTTTTTTGCCCTTCTTGCTGCTGAAAAACATCCAAACGACGAACAATACGATGACCGCCGCCAACACAACGTACATAACCCAACCGGTGTTGGGAGCCTCTTCCGCCAACAAATTCCAATTCATAACATACTCCTTATTGCCTTTCAGCAAGTAACATAATACCTTTTTTCCGCGATTTTGGCAAGCGTTTTCACGTTAATTTTTCCCTTTCACCGTTATTTCATGCAAGAAAAGGAAATATTTTCGGCTATTCGCCGCCCTGAATGCGGTAAAACTCCTTTGCGAAATCCTTTACGTATCCGCCAAGAATGCTCTCCCTGAGCCCGCGCATGAGCTTGTGCAAGTAAGCGATGTTGTGCATGGACAGGAGCACCGCGCCCGTCATTTCCCCCGCGTTGATCAAATGGCGCAGATACGCCTTGGTATAGTTTTTACAGCAATAGCAGTCGCAGTCGGGATCGAGCGGGGAGAAATCCTCTTTATACGCACCGTTGCGCACCACCACTTTCCCGCGCGAGGTGAGCGCGGTACCGTTGCGCGCCACGCGGGTGGCGAGCACGCAGTCGAACATATCCACTCCGCGCAAGACGCCCTCCACAAGACAATCGGGCGAGCCGACCCCCATGAGATAACGGGGCACGTCGGCGGGCAGACGGGGCTGCAAAAAGTCTAACATCTCGTACATCAAGGGCTTGGGCTCTCCCACCGAAAGTCCGCCGATCGCGATGCCGTGTTTCACGAAGGGCAGACAACGGTTCAAACTCTCCGCGCGCAGGTCTTCGTACATATTTCCCTGAACGATGGGAAAGAGCGCCTGTTTGGGATTGTTATGGGCGGCGTAGCACCGTTCGAGCCAAGCGCCGGTGCGCTTCATGGCACGTTCGGCTTGCTCGTGCGTATAGCCGTATTCCGAGCACTGGTCGAACGCCATGATGATATCCGAACCGAGATTATGCTGGATCTCCATTGCCAGCTCGGGAGTAAAGAAGTGCTTGCTGCCGTCGACGTGCGAAGAAAAGCGCACCCCCTCGTCGGTGATATTATTGAGGGACGCGAGAGAAAACACCTGAAATCCTCCGCTGTCCGTTAAAATGGGCTTATCCCAATTCATGAATTTGTGAAGCCCGCCCGCCCGCGCGATCAGCTCGTCGCCGGGGCGCATATGCAGGTGATAGGTGTTGGACAAAATAATTTGCGAGCCGAGCTCCTTCAAGTCCTTGGGGAGCAATCCTTTAACGGTCGCCTGCGTGCCCACGGGCATATACACGGGGGTGAGAATATCGCCGTGCGGGGTGTGTAAAATTCCCGCGCGCGCCCCCGTTTCGGGGTCGGTTTTAATGAGTTCGAAGGAAAAAAATTCGTTGTTCATAAATAAACGGCGCGCCGCAGCGGTGCAAGGGTGCGCCCTCCCGTTAATCCTTTGTGTAATTTTTGATGACCGAGAAGAGTTCCTCGGTGATGACGTGCTCGATACGGCAGGCGTTTTGCTCCGCCGTTTCTCCGTCCGCTCCCATTTTGACGAATGCGGCGGTGATCACGCGGTGACGCTCGTAAATCGCGTTTGCCCGCTCCCGTCCGCGCGCGGTAAGGAGCAGTCCGCCGTTTTCGTCGAGCCGAATATCTCCCTGCGCCTTTAAAAGGTTGACGGCGCGGGAAACGCTCGACTTGGCGTAGCCGAGCTCCTCCACCACGTCCACCGAACGCACCGTTTGCATCCGCTCGCTAAGCCGAAGTATCGTTTCCAAATACATTTCTTCCGATTCGTGATCGCGCATACTTTCCCCTTATCCGTGTTAAAAGTCGGAGAACGGACTGCCGTCGGAATCCGAACCGCCGTTAGAAACAGATCCGCCCGCGTCGCCTCCGCCGTATTCCGAGAACGGATCTCCGCTTCCGCTTTGATTGTAACCGCCTTGGTTATAGCCCCCTTGATTGTAACCGCCTTGATTATAACCGCCTTGGTTATAACCGCCTTGCTCGTAGCCGTTTCTGCGCATTGCCTCCTCCATACGGCGACGCATATACGCGTTGTAATCCACGGGAGTATTCTTCCGCACCGCGAAGGTGACGAACCCGCGCACGGGTAAAATGACGCAGAGAACGGTCATGATCATGGGGCTTCGCGCATAGTACTTGCGGAAGAACGAGCCGTACAAAAAGCAGAACATGACGATAACGCAGATCCTCAAAATCGAAGCGGAGATCATCATCGCGGTATCTAATTGAAGCGCCCAGGCGTATTCGGGTGCGCGCTGCAAAAACAGCTCGGCGTCGAACGCATAACCGTTTTCCTGCAAGCTGAAAAACGCGCCCTTGGCAAAGCCCAACTGCAAAACGACATTCATCGTCTGCACGAGCACGAAAGCGATCTCCGCGATCATGCACCAAAGCCCCCAACGCTTGAAACGCTTTCCGAGCACGTCGGTATCTCCCGCGAGCTTGCTCAAAAGATAGGTGTTGCCGAAGGGCAAAAACCCGATCCACCAATTTTGCATTCCGCGGCGCTTCGCCATCGTCATGAGCCCGAACCCGCCGAACAAGTGCCCGATCAGATACAGCCCCGCCGCCACGCAAAGGCAGATGACCCAAACCAAACGAACGGTTTCGGCCGCTTCCTCTGCACTATTCACGCTGATGGCGACGAAATTTAACACCACCTGCGGTACGGCCAGCCAATCGAAAAAATCCATATGTGAAAAACCTCCTTTGGAAGTTCACCGGTCTTTCCCGCCGCTTCGGACGGGAAGTTACAATCATGTGCGCGAAGCAAAAACAAGGATAGTAGATCGCGGAATTTACTTACGCCGCGCTCCGCCCGCGGGTTTCTTCGCTTCGCCCGAAACGACGGTATCGCCTTACGCAAGAAAAGTGTGAACTTAGTACTCCACGTCCATTAAGCACAGCCCGCACGCGGGCATGGTACGCGCCAAACAGCTACGCTTCCCGCTTGCAAACGCCTCGGTAAAGCCCTCTTCCTTCCCGCACCCCACGGCGACAAGCTCGCCCGCGAGAATGCGCACCATGTTGTAGAGGAATCCGTTCCCGCACACGGCGATTCCGTAAACGCGGGCTTGTCCAAAAACGTCTTCCCGCAGATCTACCGAATAAACCGTTCTCACGCTCGTCTTTGCCGAAGAGCCCGAGGCGCAAAACGCTTTAAAGTCGTGCTCGCCGATCAAAAGCTCTGCGGCGGCGCGCATCTTCTCCAAATCGGGCGCGGTCTTGACGCGAGCGCAGTAACGGGACAGCAGGGGCTGTTCGGCGGGCGCGCAATAGAACGAATAGCGGTACGTTTTCCGCTTCGCCCCGCGCGTGCAGTCAAAGCCGTTAACCGCTTCCATACTATTTAATACCCGTAAATCGCGCGGAAGAAACCGATTCAGGCAATCTTTTAATTTTTCGGGGGGAACGGAGGTAGTCCCGTCCAAGTGGCACACCTGCCCGAGCGCGTGAACGCCCGCGTCCGTCCGCCCGCTTCCCTGCACCCGCGTGCGACAGCCGAACACCTCTTCCGCCGCCCGTTCCAGCTCTCCCTGTACGGTGCGCGCGGCGGGCTGGCGCTGGAATCCGCTGAAATGTGTGCCGTCGTAGCTGACGGTAAGCGCGTATCTCATAGCGTGCCCACCCCGTAAACGCGGAGAAGCACGACGCCCGTCACGACGCCCGCACCCGCCAAAAAGCCGATGACGTCGCGCCAGCTAAACCGCAGTTTTTTAAATTTCGTCCGCTTGCGCCCGCCCGAGTAACAGCGCGCGTCCATCGCGTCGCCGAGCTCCTCCGCGCGCCGAAGCGCAGAGAGCAACAGCGGAATGAGCACGGGCACGATCGCGCGAATGCGCTTGACCGGCCCGCCCGATTCGAAGTTTGCGCCGCGCGCCTTTTGCGCGTTTTTGATGCGCTCCGTTTCGTCCATGAGAATGGGGATAAACCGCAGGGCGATGCTCATGATGAGCGCCAATTCGTGAACGGGAAAGCGCACCCATTTGAGGGGCGTTAAGAGGCTCTCGATGCCGTCCGTGAGCTCCACGGGCGAGGTAGTGTAGGTAAGCATGGAAGAGCACGTTACGAGCAAGACCAGCCGACACACCAAAAAGGCGGAAAAAATCAGCCCCTCGCGGGTGACGGACAAAAACTTCCAAGACCAATACACCGTTTCCCCGCGATAGAAAAATACGTTGAGGACGGAAGTGAAGACGACGATGAATAAGATCCCTCTGATCGCACGGAATACTTTTCCGATCGGCACGCGGGAAAGGAGAATGGCGATAATCAGAACGCCCGCGCAGATCGCGAGCCCGTAAAAGCTCGTCGCCAAAAAGATTGCCGTGATGAACGCGATGAGAAAGAGAATTTTCAGTCGCGGATCCATGCGGTGAATGAAGGAGGTTACGGGATAGTATTGCCCGAAAGAAACGTCTTTCATGCCCGATCCCCCCTAAGCGCGGAGATCTTGGCGATGAAATCCTCCGCCGTGAAATCGCAATCGACGCTCACGCCCGCCTGTTCGAGCTTTTCCAACAGCCGTGCGGTGAGCGGAATATCCAGACCCAACGCCCTGAGCTCGTCCCTCTTGCGGAACAGCTCGCGCGGGGGAAGCACGTACTTGACGCTCCCCTCCGCAAAGACAGCCGCCCGCGTGCAGTTTTCGGAGATCTCGTCCATGTCGTGCGAAACGATGACCACCGTCTTGCACCACTCCCGATGAAGCTTGTGAAGCAGTTCCATGATCTCCCGCTTACCTACGGGATCCAATCCCGCGGCGGGTTCGTCGAGCACCAGCACTTCGGGACGGGTGACGATAACGCCCGCGATCGCGACCCTCCGCTTCTGCCCGCCCGACAGCTCGAACGGAGACTTGCCCGCCACCTCGTTATAGTCGAGTCCGACCACTTCGAGCGCGGCGCGCACCGCCTCCGCGACCTCTCCGTCCGTCGGCTTTTTTTCGGCGAAGTTTTTAAACCCGAACGCAACGTCCTCCTTCACCGATTCCGCAAACAGCTGATATTCGGGATATTGGAACACCAATCCGACGTGTCTGCGAAGCTCGCGGAAATTCGTCTTTTTATCGGTAAGGTCAAATTCGCCCACCTGCAAAACCGTCTGCGGCAGAGGAGGATTCTTCTTCGACTTTTTCTTTTTATAACGCTTCATGGAGGAGGGCACGCGGATCAGCCCGTTGAGGTGTTGGACGAAAGTGCTCTTCCCGCTCCCCGTGTGTCCGATAATGCCGAAAAATTCCCCCTCCTCTACGGTAAGAGAAACGTCCTTCAATGCCGTCGTCGCAAAGAGGGTGGCGGCGTTATAGGTATAGCTCAAATGCTCCGCTACGATACGCACTGCACGATCTCCTTGACGAGCTCGTCCTCGTCCATGGTATCCGCGATCTGCATTCCCAAACCGCGCAAGCGGTTGCAGATGACGCCGATACGGGGAATATCCAGATTGTAAGTTAACAGCTCTTCCTGCCGCGCAAAGATCTCCTTCGGCGCGCCCTGCATGACGACCGTCCCGCGGTTCATGACAATCGCGCGATCGGCAAGCAACGCCTCCTCGGGAAAGTGCGTGATGAGCAGGACGGTGATCCCCTCCTCCTTGTTGAGCCTGTTAACGACCTCGACGATCTCCCTCCGCCCGCGCGGATCGAGCATGGCGGTGGATTCGTCGAGAATGACGATCTTAGGTTTGAGCGCGAGCACGCCCGCAATGGCGACGCGCTGTTTCTGCCCCCCGGAAAGACGGGAGGCGGTGGCGCGGCGGAGTTCTTCGATTCCCGTCGCTTTGAGCGCGAAGTCGATGCGTTTGCCGATCTCCTCGCGGGGAAGCCCGATATTCTCCGCCCCGAACGCCACGTCGTCCTCCACGTAAGTGGCGACCGTCTGGTTGTCGGGATTTTGAAAAACGACCCCCACGTTCTTGCGGATCTCGAATAAATTTTTATCGGTAAGCGGAACGCCGAACACGGAAATTTCGCCCGCGTCCGCCTCCAACAGTCCGTTACAAAGTCGCGCGAGGGTGCTCTTCCCGCTCCCGTTGTGACCGAGAACGGCGACGAACTCCCCTTCCGCGACGGAAAGGTTTAAATTTTCGATTCGGAATCCGCCCTCCTCTTCGTAAGAAAAGCTTACTCCTTTGAGTTCCAAAGCGTTCATATATTTCCTGTTTTACCGTTTAAATGGAATGCGTCGAAAGCGCGGTCAACGCTTTAAAATCTTGCAGGCGCAGGGATATTTGCTGTCCGCCGTGAGCAAGATCTCTCCGAACCCGTCGGCAACGATCTTGCCCGAACGGGGATTTTTGACGGAAGCGATCTCTCCGCGTAAGGTCGCTTCCACGTTCGAATACTCGAACGACAAATCGCAGTTCTCCGTTTCGCAATCGACGAGCTTCAAATTCTTGCAGTAGCAAAGAGGTTGCGTGCCGATGATTTTACAACCCTCGAACGTGACGTTCTCCGAAAACCAACCGAGATACTCCCCGCGCACCAAGCTGTTTTTCACCGTTACGTTTTTGGCGTGCCAAAACGCGTCCTTAGTGACAAGCTCGCTGTCCTCTATCGTCAAATTTTCCACGTACTGAAAGGAATATTTGCCCGAAAAGCGCACGTTTTTCAGCTTGACGTTTTTGGATAGAAAAAACAAATACTCGCTTTCGATTTGAGAATCTTCGATTTGAACGCCGTCGCACCGCCAGCCGAATTCGGGAGAGGCAATGCGCGAGGCGCGAATGCGGACGTCGTTGCACTCCCTGAGCGCTTTGATGCCGAACAGATCGCACCCCTCCGCTTCGATCCCGCGCGAATACCAAAGGGCGGCGCGGCACAGCTCGGTCATTTTCACACCGTCGAGCTTCACGTTTTCATCATGCCAAAGCGGATAGCGCAGATTCATAAAACAGCGGGTAAGGCTGACGTTCTTCGCCTCTTTGAGCGCGGACTCGCCGTCCTCGGCGCCGTCGAACGAGCAATCGACGAGCGCAACGTTTTCCGCGCCGTAAAGATCTCTTTCTTTGGGGAAATTTTGCTTTTGTATCGTTTTCATGGTTTTTCCTAAAATCGGATCTTATTATACCACAATCCGCCTGAAAAAAGCAAGGATTTTCGTATCCCATAGCTTTCCCCGTTGGGAACGGCTTCCAAAATTGGGAAAAAGTCACCTGCACGCGTTTCTTGCGCCCACTGTATAAAATCTGATAAGATGATATTACAAAAAATCTTTTTAAGAGGTGACGACATGAAACGAATGAAAACTGCGGTTTGCCTTCTCGCGCTGTTCACGGGTTTGATCGCCGCCGGCTGCGCAGAGCAGAAAGACGACGAAATCCTGAATTTACCTGAAATTCCCGTGGAAAAACCATCGGAGTTCCCGATAGAACCGCCCGCGGAAGAACTGCCCGAAGAACCCGTAACTCCCGAGGCGCCCGAAAAGCCCACGCTTCCGCCCGAACAGCCCGAACCCGAAGATCCCGCACAGACGGTCGCAAAAGCGCAATATCTGCGCGTAACGGGCGACAGCGTCAACTTGCGCAGCGGCGCGGGCACGGGGTATTCCATTCTCGGCAAGGCGGAGAAAAACACGCTGTTCGCCGTAACGGGAGAAACCGACGGCTGGTATCAGACGTACTGCCGCGGGCGCAAGGCGTTTATCAGTAAAAAATACGCCGTCAAGTACGAAACGACGGCGGCGGACAAGAAAACCGAAAACGTGATAGACGAGGGCATGAAACTGTTGGGCGTGCCATACGTGTACGGCGCGGTGCGCTTGCACGACGGCGCGGGAAATTTCTTAAAGAGTTTCACCAAAGAGAAATTCGACTGTTCCTCCCTGATGCAATACATCTTTTATTACGGGAAGGGCGCGCTGCTCTCCGTCACGTCGCGCACGCAGGCTTCGAACGGGAAAGCCGTTGATTACGCCGATCTGCAACGGGGCGATCTGCTCTTTTTCACCAACGCCTCGCGCTATTACAAAACGGGCATCGAACGCATCGGGCACGTTGCGCTCTACCTCGGCGACGGATATATTCTGCACACCGCTTCCGACTTTGCAAAGGTGGAACGCATGTCCGAAACGCGACGCAATTACTTCATCTGCGCAAGACGGGTATGAGGGAAACGCTTTGCCTCACGGATTTTTCCGGCACGAAAACTCCGTGAATAGTATATCGGACAAGTTTGCAAGCTCTCGGGGTGTGAGCGTTTCACCGCGCACCCCTTCGGGAGCGCCCGCCTTTTCGAGCAGTTTTTTCGCGCTTTCGCGGGATAGACGGAAACTGTTCATCAGATTGTTTTCAAGCGTCTTTCTGCGGCTTTGGAAAGCACAGCGCACCGTTTCGCGGAAGGCGCGGACGTCCCGCACTTCGAACCCGCCCTCGCCGAACACGACCGTGACCACGGCGGAATCGACCTGCGGGCGGGGATGAAACGCCTCCTTGGGAACGCGGCGGGTGATTTTCGCCGTGCCCCGACGGGCGAGCGAAGCAGTCACCGCGCCGTATTCCGCCGTGCCCGCGCGGGCGCAAAAGCGTTCGGCGACCTCCTCCTGCACCATGACCGTAATGCGTTTGCACTTCGCCGATTCCTCCACAAACCGCATCACAAGCGGCGTGGTGATGTAATAGGGCAAATTGGCAACGACGACGTATTCGCCGAGCTCCTTTTCGAGCGCAGACAGATCCTCCCGCGCGAAATCCCGAAACACCACTTCTACGTTCTCACAGCCCGCAAGGGTGCGGGCGAGCACGGGTTGCAGACTCTTGTCGATTTCGTACGATACGACCCGCTTCGCCCTTTCGGAAAGCGCGCGGGTAAGCGCGCCCGCGCCCGCGCCGATTTCGAGCACGGTCGTGTTTTCGTCTACGCCCCCGTCCGAAACGATCGCGCGCAGCAAGTTGCCGTCCGACAAAAAATTCTGCCCCCATTGCTTTTTGAACGAAAAGCCGTATTCTTTTAAAACGTCTTTGAAATTTTCCATAACTTTCCTTGTTTTCCTACGCACAGGTCACGCATACTAACTTCGAGGACCTCCCTACAAAGGAAAAAGAAAGCCGAATTCATTCGGCTTTTTTGTTTTTCCGATTTTTTCTTTTAGGGGGAAGGCGAAGGAGGTCGTTTTCCGATCATCTCGCGCACGCGCAAGGGCACGCCGATTTTTGCGGCGAGCGCCTTGCAAGCGTTTACCTGCTCCTCCCCGATACAGTCCACCACCGAGAACCACACGTTTCCGCCCGCTTCCTTCACCTCTCCGGCAAAACGCAGAAGCGCTTCGAACGCCTGCGGAAAACAGGGCTTGCAGATCGCGGAATAGGCTTCCGCGTCGGGTGCGTTCAGCGACACGTTGATGCCGTCCAAGTGTATTGCCAACTCTTTTGCGATGCTTTTGCCCTGTATCAGATTGCCGTGCCCGTTCGTATTGAGGCGGGTCTTTCCGCCGTTGGAATGCACCCACTCGCAAATTTCGAGCATTTCCGCCACACGATAGGTGGGTTCGCCGTACCCGCAAAATACGATTTCATGGTAGCGGACAGGGTCGCCGATCTCCCGAATCACCTGCTCCGCCGTCGGCTCGCCGTCTTTCAGCCAAAGCGAATACCCCTCGTATTCCGCGCCCTGTTCGCGCACGCAGAAAGTGCAACGGTTGGAACAGCGGTTGGTAAGATTTACATATAAATTATCGCCGATTCGATAGGTATAAGTATCCATATCAAGCCCCCAAACGCGGAAACAGCGTTCGCGCGTTTTGTTCGATTTGCTCCGCAAGCGTTTCCTCGTCCACTCCCCGAAGCTCGGCGAGTTTTTTTACGATGACGGGAATGTTGACGGGCGAATTTTTCTCCCCGCGGAAAGGCGACAAATACGGGCTGTCCGTTTCCGACAAAATGCGGTCGGGCGGGCAGAAGCGCACGCAGTCGTGAACCTTCCCCGCGTTTTTAAAACAGCTCACTCCGCCAAACGAAAAATAACCGCCGAGATCCAGAATCTCCTTCATCGTTTCCGCGCTGTAAGAATAACAGTGCAGTAAAAACCCTTCGGAAAGCAAGCGCCTGTTTTCTCTCAATAACGCGAGGGTGTCCGCGCAGGCGTCCCGCGAATGAATCTGCACGGGAAGCTTTAACGAAAACGCCGATTCGAGCTGCGTCAAAAACGCTTCGCGCTGTTTGGGCTTATCGGTATCGGGATAGTGATAGTCGAAACCGATTTCCCCGATCGCGACGCACTTTTTATCGAGCGCGAGCTTTTCGAGCTCCCTGACCGTATCCGCGCCGAAGCCCTCCGTAACGGAGGGATGCACACCCGCGCAGAAATACGCGCCCTCGTGTTCCGCGCAAAAATCGCGGTGCATGGCGGTATGTTCCACGGTATCGCCCGCAAGGACGACCGTTTTTACTCCCGCCGCCCGAATGCGCTCCCACTCTTCGGGAAAGGAATATCCTTCGTCTGCGAAATGGGCGTGAACGTCGAGATATTTCACCGTACCTCGCCCCCGCCCGCCATATTCTTTTCGGGGGCAACGAGGCACAAATTGCCCTCTTTATCCTCCGCGCAGAGGATCATTCCCTCGGAGAGAACACCCCGCAGTTTCACGGGTTTCAAGTTGGCGACCACGACCACCTTTTTGCCCACCATTTCCTCGGGCGTATAGTATTTTGCGATACCCGACACGATCGAACGCACCTCGTCGCCGATTTTTACCGTTTCGTGCAGGAGCTTATCCGATTTTTCCACCCGCTCGCAGGCGATTACCTCGCCCACTTTAAGGCTCACCCGCCCGAAGTCCTCGATACCGATGAGCGGTTTTTCCTCTTCCGTTTTCTTTACTTGCGCCTTCGCCTTTTCTTCGGCGTTTTTCTTGACGAGCTCGGCAACCGCTTCGAGCTCCTTTTTCACGTCGATGCGCGGGAAGAGGGGCGGCAGTTTTTCGATTTTCGCGCCCGCCTCCAACGCGCCGAACCGCAGACTGTCGAAGCCCGCGTCCTCGGGGAAGGATAAGCTCTTTAAAATCTGCGCGGGGGCTTGCGTCAGGAAGGGCTTCAACAGCACGGCGCAGACGCGCACCGTTTCCGCCAAATTATAGAGCACCGCGCCCAGCCTCGCCCGCTTGCTTTCGTCTTTTGCGAGGATCCAAGGCGTGGTTTCGTCGATATACTTATTCGCGCGTGAAACAAGCGCGAAAATTTCCGCCAATGCGTCGGGCGCGTTGAGCGCGTCCATGCAGGCGCGCACTCTCCCGAACACCCCTTCCGCCATGGAAACGAGCTCGCCGTCCGTACCTTCTATCGCACCGCGCGCGGGAAGAGAACCGCCGAAGTACTGCCCGATCATCGCGGTCGTACGGGAAACGAGATTCCCGAGGTCGTTGGCAAGATCGGCGTTGATGCGGCTTAGAAGCTTTTCGGTGGTGTATTCGCCGTCGCTCCCGAAAGGGATCTCCCGAAGAAGAAAATAACGGATCGCGTCCGCGCCGTACCGTTTAACGAGCTCGTACGGATCGGCAAGCTGTACGCCGACTTTGTCAGACTTGCTTTTGCTGAGCTTTTCCCCGCCGATGAGAAGCCACCCGTGTCCGTACACCTGCTTGGGCAGAGGCTCGCCGAGCGCCATTAAAATGGCGGGCCAAATAATGGCATGGAAGCGCACGATCTCCTTGCCCACGAGGTGCAGATCGGCATTCCAATATTTTTTGTAAAGGGAATCGTCCCCGCTCAGATACCCGAGCGCGGAAATGTAGTTGGACAGCGCGTCGATCCACACGTACGCCGTGTGTTTTTCGTCGAAGGGAAGAGGAATTCCCCACTTGACGGTAGTGCGCGACACGCACAGATCCTGCAAGCCCGGCTTTAAGAAATTGTTGACCATTTCGTTGATGCGGGACTTTGGCTGTAAAAATTCGGGGTTGTCCTCGTAGAGCTTTAAAATCTTGGGCGCGTACTTGGAAAGGCGGAAGAAATAGCTCTCCTCCTTTTGAAGCGTCACTTCCCGCCCGCAGTCGGGGCATTTGCCGTTTACGAGCTGACCCTCCGTCCACATACTCTCGCAGGGGGTGCAGTACCACCCGTTATAGGTCGATTTATAGACGTCCCCGCTCTCGTACAGCTTCTGATAAATTTTCTGTACGCAGGCAACGTGGTCGGGATCGGTAGTGCGGATAAAGCGGTCGTACGAAACGTCGAGAAGCTTCCACATATCTTTGAGCCGGGCAACGAGCGGATCGATAAACTGCAAGGGAGTGATGCCCCGCTCCTTTGCCTCCCGCTCCACCTTCTGCCCGTGCTCGTCGGTGCCCGTTAAAAAGAACACGTCCTCGCCCTGCATTTTATGAAAACGCGCCAAAGCGTCGCAAATGACGGTGGTATAGCAGTGCCCGATATGCCAATTCCCGCTGGGGTAATAGATGGGAGTGGTAATGTAATATTTGCCTTTCATGTTCGCACCTCTTTTTTCTTCTCTCTATTCTACCCCATTTGGAAAAAAAAGTAAAACGATTTCCCCCACAATTCCCGCGCGGAGGATACAAAAAATGCACCTGCCGTTTGAGGTGCATGAACTTCTTAAATTTGTCTTAATCCCACAAGTTCGTCGATGCTGACGTCGAAGTACTTGGCAAGTTTGATCAAAGAATACATATTCGGCTCTCTTAGCCCGTTTTCCCACAAGCTGATAATGCCTTTGCTGACGCCGATCGCTTTGGCCAATTCCACTTGCCCTATGTTTTTATCTTTCCGAAATTCTTTTAAATTGTCTTTGAACTTATTTTGGTAATCCATGTAAATATTTTCTCACAATTGTAAGAAAAATACTTGACATCTTACTATTGTAAGAATTATACTGTATTTGCAATTTATTACAAAAGGAGGAAACGTTGTATGGCTTATTGTCCGAAATGCGGGAAAGAAGTGCTCGATGAGGCGGAAATTTGCGTCCACTGCGGTTGCCGAATTAAAAACGAACCCGTTTTAAGTTCAGCCGACGGGAGAAACGCGATTCGGTTTATTCTGACGTTTTTATTGGGTTTTATCGGAAGTTTTATTATCAATCATACTTCCTTAAAACCGACGGGCTGGAAATCGAGAACGTGCGCTTATTTCTTTTTGGGCATGATCACTTTTGGCATTTATTCATTGGTGGCGTCCATTTGCAACTTCACGTTCAATGCGGCGCAAGGCTCGAATATCGGTTATTTTAAAGACTGATTTTCCCGTAACAAATTTGATTGCAAGCGCCCGCACAAAATTGTGCGGGCGCTTCGTTTTTCCTTTCTTCCTCTTTCTCGCCCTCCCCCAAGGGGAAGAAAGAGAGCGCAAAAAAATGTGAGAAAATTCCCGATTGGGATTGACTTTACACAAAAAAAACATTATAATAGGAAAGGCGGCGAAAAGGCGCGTTCTTTTTGCTTGCCGAAAATACGAAAACATTAAATATTTTTTATGGAGGTTTGTTCAATGACTAAGATGACAATAGACGGCAACACCGCCGCCTCGCACGTCGCTTACGCGTTCTCGGAAGTGGCTGCCATCTATCCCATTACCCCTTCGTCCCCTATGGCGGAATCCGCTGACGAATGGGCGACGCAGGGCAGAGTGAATATGTGGGGTCAGCCCCTCCGCATTGCGGAAATGCAGTCCGAAGGCGGCGCGGCGGGCGCGGTACACGGTTCTCTTTCCGCAGGCGCGCTCACCACGACCTACACCGCTTCGCAGGGATTGCTTCTCATGATCCCCAATATGTACAAGATTTCGGGCGAATTGCTTCCCATGGTCATGCACGTTTCCGCGCGCGCGCTTGCGGCGCACTCGCTGAACATTTTCGGCGACCACGCGGACGTTATGGCATGCCGTCAGACGGGCTTTGCGATGATCGCGGGCTGCTCGGTGCAGGAGGTCATGGATCTCGCGCTTGTCGCGCACCTCTCCACCCTTCGTTCCCGCGTGCCCTTCATCAACTTCTTCGACGGCTTCCGCACCTCCCACGAGGTGAGCAAGATCGACGCGATCGATTATGAAGAAATGAAGAAGATCTTCGACAAGAAGGGGCTCGATAAGGACGTAGCCGCGTTCAAAGCGCGCGCGCTCAATCCCGAGCACCCCGTACAGCGCGGTACGGCGCAGAACGGCGACACGTACTTCCAGAACCGCGAAACGGCGAACAGCTATTACAACGCCACCCCCGCGATCGTTCAGGAGATGATGGACGAGGTTTCCGCGCTTACGGGCAGGAACTATCACCTCTTCGACTACGTGGGCGATCCCAAAGCAGACAAGATCATCGTCATCATGGGCTCGGGCGCGGAAACGGTCGAGGAGAGCATCAACAAGCTCAACAAGCAAGGACATAAATACGGCTTGATCAAAGTCCGCCTGTACCGTCCTTTCGTGACCGACGCGTTCGTTGCGGCAATCCCCAAAACCTGCAAAAAAATCGCGGTGCTCGACAGGACGAAAGAGCCCGGCTCGCTCGGCGAACCCCTCTATCTCGACGTCTGCACGGCGCTCCTCGAAAAAGGACTTAAAAACATCGACGTGGTAGGCGGCAGATACGGCTTGGGTTCCAAGGAATTCAACCCCTCTATGGTGCTCTCCGTTTACAAAAACCTCGAAGCGAAACAGCCCAAAAACCACTTCACCGTGGGTATTTACGAGGACGTTACCAACAGCTCGCTCGACTTCTCCGAGAAATTCGACGCCGCTCCCGAGGGCTCTACCTCCTGCAAATTCTACGGGCTCGGTTCGGACGGTACGGTCGGCGCGAACAA